>NZ_WVRJ01000004.1:0-372789 GCF_013110855.1 Ruegeria sp. HKCCD4884 | reverse complement strand
TAGAGCGCTTCGTTTACACCGAAGATGTCGGGAGTTCGAGTCTCTCATCACCCACCATCCTTTCCCCACATTGTATCAAAGTCTTACGCGACTAGCAGCTATAGCTGTGATGCGTATGAAGCTGTGTCCGCTGCGCCTCCGCTGCACTTAGACAGAAAAGATGTCTCCAAAACAGGAGATATGGGCCATGGCAACAATCGTAAAACGGCCTAGCGGAAAGTGGCAGGCGACGGTTAGGAAGGATGGGCAATCCCGATCTAAGTCCTTTCTAAAGCGTGCTGATGCGGCGAAGTGGGCGCGAGAGACGGAGTTGAGCGCGGACAGAGGATTGCTTACCCCAACCCTCAGTGTGAGCGCATCCGAGATGACACTCGGTGAGTGTGCTGCGGAAGTACTCCAAGCTAGCCAACAGGAAGGTCAACAAGCTGCGATCCGCTGACTTTGTCCACTATCGTGACCAGCGCATTAAATCCATGAAGGCGGCGACTGTGGTGAGGGAACTGGGTTGGCTGCAGCACGCCCTTGATGTCGCCTGCGAGGATTGGGGGCAGAACCTGCCACAGGGGAACCCGGTCAAGCCTGTCCGGCGACCCAAGATCGACAACCGCCGCGAGAGGCGATTGCAGGAGGGAGAATGGCAGGCTTTGTTGGGTGCCGTGAACCAAGCTCGGTCTCCTTTTATGAAGCCGTTGCTGACGCTGGCTTTGGAGACCGGGATGCGACGCGGTGAATTGCTGTCGATACAATGGAGGCATGTAGGCATTGAGCGTCGGACAGTGTTCTTGCCGCAAACAAAAAACGGTCGCGCCCGTACAGTGCCTCTCAGCCCGAATGCCGTTGCCGTATTGATGGGCCTGCCACGCGGAGAGGACCGTTGTTTCCCCCTGTCTGGTAACTCTGTGCGATTGGCCTTTGAACGCCTCAGACAACGTGCAGGTGTGGTTGACCTTACATTTCATGATATTCGGCACGAGGCCGTGTCCCGCTTTGTGGAAAGCGGGTTATCGTTGGTGCAGGTCCAAATGATCAGCGGACATCGGGATTTGCGGATGCTGATGCGTTACACCCACCTGCAGGCCGATGACATCGTGGCAAAGTTGGCAGCCGTCGAACATGTCTAAATCGGCGTGATGCTGTTCAGGGTGGTCGTAGTCTCTCGATGCGTCAGTTTTTGACCACCCTTCTCCCTATCAAGCGACAACACTGCCCCCTAGCCTTTTGGCTGTCCGGTGGCTGGCTTTCTGTCCCGCACACATTTGGAAATGACATTAACCCTTCCTCTTTGGAACACACAGGCGCTAACCCTCCGTCTTGTGAACTAACAAGCGTTACCACTCCTTCAGTTGAGCGAAACCCCTCCCTCAGTTGAGCATACAGGTTTCGCTTGGTCAGTGTTGATCGGGTCGCTTAGACGGCTTGGCCTTCCTTCACTCCAATGCGAGTGGAGAAAGTGGTAATTAAGCATAAGTAAATAAACACTAAATCACGCTGACCTGTAAGCAAAGGTACTAAAAAGTAGGCTATTGATCCCTCTAGTTTAGCCATTGCGTGTTCACCGGGATTTTCTCCCAATCGCCCTAACGGGGCAAATCCATCTGCTCGGCATCAGTCAGAGCGTTTTCCAAAAAATGGGTCCAATGGACCAAACACAGGAGACTTTAAGCCCCTCGGTCTATACAAGAAAGGGCCTATACGTCGCCGATCTGGTACTCACCTCAGGGATGAGTGATATTAGCTTAAGACTAAAACTCACTAAGTCTGATCTGGGCTCGATGCGGACCTTCGCTGCAGTACATCCGAACGACCACTCTGCGGACAAAGCGAACGCTCAATCGTTTGACTTTCGCCCCAATCTGTATTCTGGAAGTTTGGCCAAGGCCGATTTCAACGCGTCACCCCATCCATCGGAAACACTGCGAAAGTACTGGTCGTCAGCTTCGAATCTTGACCGCGTACCGCCGTCAAGGCTGTCTTCATCGTAGAGAAGCATGTCAAGCGGAGCTCCGACAGACAAATTGGCCTTAATTGTCGAGTCAAAGCTGACCAGCAAGAGTTTTACGGTTTCTGGGAAACTCATTTCCGGATCATAGGCGCGCACCAGAATCGGGCGACCATATTTTGTCTCTCCGATCTGAAAGAACGGGGTGTCATCACCGGCCTCGATGAAGTTGCCCTCAGGGTAGATCAGAAACAGGCGCGACGGGCCGCCTTTGATTTGGCCGCCTAGAATGAGTGTCGCGTGAAAGGCGCTATCGGCTTGTTGACCGGACCGGGCGTGCTCTTCAATGACATCGTTTAATGTCGCCGCGACCAGTTGCGCAACCTGAAACATTGTCGGCGCTTCCAGTATGGACGGCGAGCGTTCTTCCGGCACTTTTGTACGCTCTTCCAGAAGGCTTATTGTGGCCTGAGTGGTCGCAAGGTTTCCGGCTGTTAGGATTGTGATCGACCGGTCCCCCTCGACTGTCCAATTGAACATCTTGTTGAAGGTCGAAACATTGTCCACGCCTGCATTCGTGCGCGTATCGGACATGAACACCAGCCCGCGATTCAGCCGCATGCCCACAGCATAGGTCATCAAATTCTCCGTTACTGCTGTGCGACCTGCAACTGCACTGTCAATTGCTCGCCCGCTGTACCAATTCTGTTCCCTATTACCGGTGCTGCTTGGGCATAGTCCAGCCCGGTTGCAACGCGGACGTAACGATCGTCAGGTGAGATCCCGTTTGACACGTCAAATCCGACCCAGCCAAGCCCGTCCAAATGCACCTCTGCCCAAGCATGGGTCGCGTCTTGCAGTTCCGTTTCGTTCATCATCAAGTAACCGGACACATAGCGCGCTGGCACTCCGATCTGTCGCGCGCATGTAACGAAGATATGCGTGTGGTCCTGACACACGCCGCGCCCAGCTTTGAGGGTATCTTCTGCGCTCCAGCCCGGGTGCGAACTACCAATTTCGTACGCGACCTGAACTCGAATTTTTTCGGACAGAGCATGCATCTGCTCCAGCGGTTCGCCTTTGGGTAATGCGGCTATCAGTTCGGCAACCCCTTTTCCCGGCGTTGTCTGCTGGGTTCCCCTTTTGAACAGCCACAAGGGCGTCGACCCTTCGTGACGCCCCAAGATGCCATTGGTGTCTTCCACCTCAACAACACCTTCGGAGATCAACGAAATACTTTGGGTGTTTGTTTCGAAACTGATCAATTCCACGGTGTTGCGATGGTAGTCTTCAAACGTCAGTTCTTTGCGCCCGCCGGTGATTTCGGTGTTCCAGCTTTCAATGCTTTGATTGCGAAATGACTTTGGCGTCTTCCTCAGCTGCTGCAGCCCGAAGGGAACCGGCGCGTCGAAATCGTATCGTGTCTCGTGTCGAATGTGCAGTTTCATTGGCTACTCGTAGAACCGGTAATCAATCTCGATCTGATGGCTTAAGTTGCCGAGGTCGGTTAGAAAGTCCTGAATGTATTCGTGAAGACCGAATTCGAAGATATCCGAGATCTTCTGATCCAGGTATTTCTCGTAGAGAGCGTTTGACGCCTCGCAGGAAGGTCCGGCAAAGCCATAGTCTTTCTTCAGGTATGACAGGTTCTCTTGGATCTTTCTGCAGCAAAAGTGAAGGCTGCGAGGCATCCGCTGATCCAAGATCAAAAACTGCGCAATGTCAGACGGCCGGGTTTTCTCACCATGGGTCATTCGATACCCACCGCCAGCGCCGACAGAACGGAGGATGCTTTCCCATTGGATGTTGTCCAGTGACGAGCCGACCGAGAAGGCAGTGGGCAGCAGAACATAGTATTTCACGTCCAGAATGCGCCCAGTATTGTCTGCCCTCTCGACAAATGTGCCAATGCGGGTGAAGTCGAAAATGTCATTGCGCAGCATTGTTCCCAAGGTGGCACCGCGAACCAGAGCCGCCTGTTGGCGAATAAGTTCCAGCGTCGCAGGCAAATCCCGCTCATTCACGCGGCGTTTCATGACCTCGTCAATCTGCATCCAAGTCGCGTTTACGGCACTCCACACATCGTGGGTCAGTGCCGTCCGAACAAGGCGCGCGTTGTCTCGTGCCTGCTTGATAACCGACTTGATCGAGGATGGATTATCCGCGTCTCGCAACACCCAATCAACAGCGTTGTCCTTGGTAATATCATCGTACTTGGCGTGGTATCCATCCAGAACTCCGGCCGTTTTCAGAACCGACCCCCATTCTTCGGCGGAGTTCTTAGTCCGGGTCAACGCCATCCTTTGACCTGTCTCCAGCAGCCTGGCCGTGTTTTCCGCGCGCTCCAAGTATCGGGACATCCAGAACAACCCACCAGCAGTTTTTCCCAGCATGGTCAGTCCTCCAGAACCCAGGTGTCTTTGGTCCCGCCGCCTTGGCTCGAGTTTACGACCAGTGAGCCTTTCTTCAACGCTACGCGGGTCAATCCACCGGGTGTGATTTTGATCCCGTCGGGAGACACCAAAACAAACGGCCTTAGATCGACATGTCTGGGGGCCAGCCCCGAACGCGCGAAGATTGGAACCGTTGAAAGAGACAGGGTCGGCTGAGCGATATAATTCGCCGGCCGCGCCTTGAGCTTATCCCGGAATGCGGAAATTTCTTTTTTGCTGGCGGTTGGGCCAATCAACATACCGTAACCGCCAGACCCATGCACTTCTTTCACAACAAGTTCGGACAGGTTGTCCAGAACATAGGACAGCGAGACAGGGTCACTACATCGCCAGGTTGGAACATTCTGCAGCAGAGGCTTTTCGCCTGTGTAGAACTCAACGATCTCTGGCATGTAGGAATAGATCGCCTTGTCATCGGCAATACCCGTTCCGGGAGCGTTCGCGATCGTGATGCCGCCTGCGCGATAAACGTCCAGAATGCCTGGCACGCCCAATGCGCTGTCAGGGTTGAAATTCAGTGGATCCAAGAAGTCGTCATCAACCCGGCGATAAAGCACATCGATGGGCTTGTAGCCTCTGGTGGTGCGCATACAGACGCGCCCGTCGACAACGCGAAGGTCGTGGCCTTCGACCAATTCCACGGCCATTTGATCAGCAAGAAACGCATGTTCGTAATAGGCTGAGTTATAAATGCCGGGGGTTAACACCGCGACAGTGGGTTCTCCGTCTGCGCAAGCTGGTGCACAGGCTGCGAGAGACCGTCTCAGATTGCGGGGGTAGTCAGAAACATTCCGCACATTGGTCGCGCTAAAAAGTTCGGGGAACATCTTTAACATCGTCTCCCGGTTCTCCAGCATATAGCTGACCCCGGATGGTGTGCGGGCATTGTCTTCCAGAACGAAAAATTCGTCTGGTCCGGTTCGCACCAGATCGACGCCGACAATGTGCGTATAAACCTGACCGGGCGGTGAGACACCAAGCATCTGCGGCAGGAACGCTTCGTTTCCGGCAATCATTTCAGCCGGCACACGCCCGGCCCGGACTATTTCCTGACGGTGATAAATGTCGTGTAGAAATGCGTTGATTGCCCGCACCCGCTGTTCGATACCGCGTTCCAGCCGCTGCCATTCGCGCGTTGAAATGACTCGTGGCACGATATCAAACGGTATCAGGCGTTCCTCGGCCTCGGCTTTGCCGTAGACGTTAAAAGTTATACCCGTCAGCCTGAAAACCTCTTCGGCTTCGCGCTGTTTCGCCCTCAGTCGTGATGCGTCTTCCGCATTGAACCAGCGGCCGATCTCTTCGTATGGACCTCTGAGCGATCCATCGCCGTTGAACATTTCATCAAAATACACACTCATGCTTTGAGTTTTACGCATAGATCAGATTTTTCAAGTCATTCAGGCTTGGTTGGAAGCTGCCTTTAGAAGGAGCGTCTAATTTTCAGGCTAACTGGATAATTTCGTGAACTTAACAACGTGGCGTTCTTCGTGTCTCTAATTGAAGTCACATTCAGTGTTTTGAGTTCAACAGTATCTGGTTTTGTACTGCATCCGAACGTCCGCATTGGGCTCAACTCGGTCATTCGCTACCGATCTTAAAAACGTCCGCTTTGGGACCGGACGAGAATTTGCGGCACATTTTTTTTGGGAGGGTATCTTACTTAAATGTGTAGCCAATTGCCCCCATACCCCCCACGGCAGGTGACGACCGCTGCGCCTCCGCTGCAAACGCGTTACTGCTCTTAATGAAATTCAGCTTTTAGGTTGAACCAAAACACACTTGCAGCATTGCATTGCTTTGTCGATTGTGAGAGCGTCAAGCTACTGGCAACGCAAGACATCTTTCAATGGGGTGTCGGTGGCGGCAGTGGAAAACAGCACCTTGTTGCACGTGCGGGTTGGGTTAGAGCGCTTCGTTTACACCGAAGATGTCGGGAGTTCGAGTCTCTCATCACCCACCATCCGTTCCAGAAAAACTTCGACACAGACACACCCCTCGGGGCCTAACTCCGTTGTTACATGTCTTGAAAACCTATCGCGAATAGAACCCATCTCGAAGTTCTTTTCTCAAAAGCAGACGCTCAGGGTATTCCTTCAGAAACTGTTCGGGTGGCTTGCCTTCCCATACCTGCGCGTAGACCCGCATCTTGTTACCGCCATATATCTTTGCAAGGTCTTCGTTGGAATAGCCACGGGCCCAAAGGTCATCGGTAATTGCCGCAAGGATTTTGGCCAGTTCGCCGTTACCGGTCGCTCCTTTGTTGAACGCATCAATCATATAGCCGCCATCGTCGTACATACTCGCGTTTGCGGTCGCCCATTGCACGACAAGTTCAAGCGAGAACATGTCATCCGTTGCAATTCCAACGTGGTCAACACCCACAAGCTGGACATAATAGTCGATCATATCAGCGGCCTGCTTAGGTGAGATATCCTCGGGCCAGACACCGTCCATCATCCATTCTGTGAACGTTGGGGAAACGTAGCCACCGGACTTGGCCGCGCGCAGCGCCTCATCGTCGGGAATGGCCCGATAACACCCTTTTGGCGTCGCATTGGGCCCATTCGCGTACAACCCTGCAGGAACCGAGTGCGTGTAAACATAGGGCACGCCGGGATAGTTCTCATCCATGTAGTCCATGGCGTCATTGGCCGTTTTCGAGCCCGTATGGCTTAGGTCCAGGAGGATGCCAAACCTGACCATTTCATCGATGACCGACTTCCCCCAGGGGGTCAGACCAATGTCGCGGCCGTTATAGGCCGCCAACTGCCCAGAACCAGTTCGGAAAATGTCATTGTAAGCCAGGATCATACTTTTGATCCCTATGTCCTTGAGCACGGCCATCTTCCTCAGGTCGCCGTCCAAAATCGTGGCCGTTTGGCTGTTCCAGATCACCGCCGTCTTGCCCTGTATGTGGGCAGCTTCAATATCACGGGTTTCATTCACGATGAGATAGTTTTCCGGTTGCTGGGCCATGGCAGCACGGAAGTGGTAATGTTGATCAAGAAAGGTGTCGAAAGACATATCCGCAGCGGCAAGCGTCATCTCATGCCCGGTGATACCGTTTTCCCGCGCACGCGCGAAGTAAGTGTGCAGCTGCTCGTCTTCAGTCCAGCCAGTGCCATAAGGGCTGGCCAACATGCCGAGGACAATTGTGTCCTGCACAAACTGCTTCGCCTCTTCTGACGCCTCCCACGTCTTGCTTTCCTCGCTCGCATGTAACGCGCCACCAAAAGTGATCGCTATGGCGCTTACGGCCAACAGGGTCTTCATGACAGAGCCTCCTAAGTTGATATGTTTTGCGGCTGCATTACCCCCCTCAGAAAACGATCCGGGTTCTTAGGCCGAACAGCGTAATGCTGTCCTGAGTGGGGTTCAGCAGCGGGTTGGAAATGAACTGCACCGATGGTGTGATCTGCAAGCCCGGTGAGATTGAAAAACGGTAGAAAGCTTCAAGCGTGAACTGTGTCCCGTCTATGCCCCTGGCCTCGGCCCAGTTCAGGCCAACACCAGCCAAATCGGTATTGCGACCGTAATATCCCAGACCAGAAGAGATCGAGCGATCATAAAGCGCTGCAGTTCCTTTTGAGGCCCCCGCCCGAAAGAACGGCATCCACTTATTGTCGACAAACCAAGCCGCAGAAAATGCAGCGCCATAGTCTTCCGCTCGGCTGCCATCATCAGCCGCATCCGCATGCCAGAAGGTCAAATGGATATTGTCGAAATAGATACGATCAAAGCCGGAAGTGTACCCAAGTTCGAGTGATTTGAAGAGATTGCCGTCGCTGAACACATCAAAATTTGGATCAGACGGGTCGGCGTTCGCGTCCGACACGCTCGCAACAGCGTAGAAATTTTCGCTTAGCTTAACCCCACCCGCGATCCCCAATCCTTGATTGGGTGTATTGATCGTCGGGTTGGTGTTGAAGGACAGGTTCTGGAACCCGCTGTAGGGACTGACCAACCCATAGATGTCCACGAAGTCCGTCACATCAATCTGCCCGACTTGCAGCGTCCATGAACCGTTCTCGGCCCTTTGGGTCCAAAACAGGTTGGTAAGTAACAAGCCACTATCGTTGAACGCTGTCCCCGTGATCGAAAGGGCACCACCATCAAGCCCGAGAAATTGGGGGGCAACGCCGGTATAACTGTGGCGCTGTTCGATCTTGAATGTCACAGAGCCACGCTCGCTTGCCTGCCAACTGCCATAGAACCGAGCAATTCCGCTGGCTGCCTCGCCGGTGCCCAGATCAGCATTCGTGGTTTGGCCAAGCGCCAAGTAATCAATGTTGAAGCGAAACCCGTCCTCGGCCAGCCGGTCTTTCCACGTAAACCAACCCGGGGCTACATTGCGCGGAAAATCTGAACGATATTGCGGATCAGTTAATCCGTCGCCGGGCTCAAGCTCGGCTTGCACCGAAGAAGGGCCGGACAATCCTTGGGCCGAGGCCGTGCCAGCAGATGAAATGACCAAGGCAATAAGAAGGTTTTTTATCATTCGGACGCTCTTGCCCCGCCCGTCTTGCGATCACCCGCCGCGCGGATGCGATCAGCGGCACGCTGTTTCCACTCCAACCTGTCCGCCTCGGTTTCTAGGGTTTCAACACTGTCCGTTTCCAGTTGGAATGTCGCGCTCATGGGCATCAGGCCATCCACGACCATCATGCTCTGAACGGACGGGTCAATTGTCAGCCTACCCGTCAGTCTTACCGGTTCATGATAATAGCTAGGTGCCCAATCGTCGTTCAACCGCACACGGATCATCTGGTTAGGAGGAGGCGGAGGCATGTGGCTGCACATCCCACGCTCTGGCACCAAATAGGCCACAGGTCGCCCGTCAGGATCACTTGGGGCTGGAATGGCAAAGCCGGCCAGTGTGACGGTCTGGCCGTTATGTTGCGGATTTCCATCCGTTGCTGCTTTTCTTCGGCGTTCTGTCACGACCTCTCGCTGATCGAGCAGCCAGTCGATATCAATGTCCTCTGCGGCCAAAGCATCCTCAGTCTCAGCCAGCAGTTCTTGCCATTTCTGCCGTTCTTCTTCGCTGCCATTGCGCTGCTCTATCCTGCCGCGCAGTCGGACAACAAACAGAACATCGTCGAACTGTTCCGGGCTGAGATCTCGATAAGGGTCTTCAAAGACTTGCGCGGATGGGTCTGGAAGGTCCGCCCAGTCCACCGCAACCCCATTCGCGGCCAACGCGGGGGGAGCACACCAAACCAACCCTGCGACTATTATGGATCGTAACCAATTGCGCATGAACACCCTCCGGCTGCGGTATCAATCAGTCCAGCGTATTTTTGTATATCACGCCATCCTTCATAATCAGGCGGATCGTTTCAGGGCTTTCCGGCCTGGGGTCCGCACCGAACCATTGATCGCCCGTCCCAACGACAGAGAAGTCTTCGAGAGGATTTCCATCAATCAAAAGGATGTCGGCATAAGCGCCAGCTTCGATCACACCAAGCTTTCCAGCCGTATACGGGTTCATAAAGTCACCCGACAAAGCGACCACCTCACCACCTGTCGATGTCAGCGTCACCAACGAGGTGAACGGGCCGAAAAATTCATTGTTCAGGTGTTTTTCGTAGGCAATCTGGATATTGCACGCCTCCACCGACCCTACACAGTCTGTCTGGAACCCTCGCTTCACCGGGCATTCCTTCATGTTGTCGATATAGCCCGCAAATGTGGCCGAGGCAGATTTTGCCTTGGCAAGGCTCGACGGGACGTTTGCCACCGCAGGAATATCAAGCAAACCGGGATCAAAGGCCGTTAGGTTGGTCGTGATGTATGCCCCCTTTTCGTTCATGACCTCAGCGATTTCACAATCGAACGAGAAACCATGTTCGATCGACATCACACCTGCATCCAGCGCATTCAAGATTGCTTCTTTTCGGTAAGAATGCGCCATGACGTAGCTGCCATATTCATTTGCGACTTGCACGGCTGCTTTGATTTCCTCTGGCGATCCAGCCAGCAATTGCCATGGATCAAAGGCAGAAACCACGCCGCCGGATTGCATGAATTTCAACTGCGTGGCGCCCATGCGAAAGTTGTTGCGCGCAAACTTATAGAGGTCATCGACACCGCTGATCTCTTGCGCCAGGTTCAGACGGCTCATGTTCGTTTCAGCGCCCGGTGGAGCAGTGAAATTTGCGAAGTCTGCATGACCACCCCGTGTTCCGATAAATGCCCCGGAAGGATAGTACCGGGGGCCGTCGATTTGCCCTGCATCAATGGCCCTTCGCAGCCCGCCATTGGCGCCACCCGCATCCCTGACTGTGGTGAAACCCTGCATCAAATACATCTCGGCCATCCGTGCACCGTGAATGGCAAAGTCCTCCCATGTCGTGTTGGCCTCCATCGCCGGCAGCGTCGGACCCATCAGCATAAGGTGAGCGTGAAGTTCAATGAAGCCGGGCGTCAGCGTTCGCCCACCACCGTCAATGACAGTTGCGTTGGGTGCATCGATCGCGTCGACGGAAACCGCCTTGATCAGGTTGCCTTCAACAAGAACACTCGCATTTTCGATACGCTGCTCATTCACGCCATCGAAGACATGGACGTTGGTGAACAACGTTTGCGGCTTGTCCTGATCCTGAGCCGACGCAAACATAGGAAAAGTCAAAACCGCTGCGGCAGTCACTGACGCGTAAAAGGACATTCGTGACCCAGACATAAGGTCTCTCCTCATATTCATGTTTCTATAACTGTAGAGTGGAAACTTTTGGCTCGGTTGCCACTTTTGCATTAAGATGTTCGAATATGAAGGCTAAAGTGGCCACCGAGTAAAACTGCTGGTCCAACCAAAGGTGACAAGCTTGCCGTTCAACTCAACCTCTCAAGAACACAGCGAAGGCTTTATCCGCCTTGCTTTAGCGGCCCCGTTTTTGCAGTTTCTCACCACCCGAGGGATCAATCCACAACCAGCTTTGGATCAGGTCGGATTGAAAGCTGAACTGTTGTCCGACCCTTCTGTCTATGTCCACTCAGAGTTGGTCTATGGTCTGTTGAACGCCTTCTCTGAATTGTCGGGCGACCGATTTCTTGGACTGAATGTAGGGGAAACATTCGATCTGCAAGGATGGCCTCCGTTCGCTGATGCCTTGCAATCGACAACAACGCTGTTCGAATTTTTTGCGCGTTTTGTCGGGCTTGTTCCGCAGGAATCCAACTCTGTGCGGCACAGTCTCGTTATAGAAGCCGACAAAGCGATTTATCGGATCGAGAGACAACAGGAACCAACGGTTCAACCTATTCAGGTCACAGGTTTTGGGGCCGCAATATACGTGCGTCTGTTGCAAACCGTTGTCGGAAGTTCCTGGGACCCCGCGCAAGTGCGTTGGGAAAGCAGATACATCAATGGCCTACCACTCGACTACAAAGGGATCGAGGTCGGCCTTGGAACCGATCCCGGGATGCAAATCAGCTTTCCCGTGGAATGGCTGTTCCTGAACCACGTTTCAAACGCATCGGCCGCGCCTATCGCCTCGGTTCGGGAAAAGGAAGAAGTGACCGTGGTCGCCGCATTGCGATCTGTCTTGCGCGACAAGTTGGATGAAGCCGACTTGGGGCCGGTGGTGGTGGCCGGGTTGCTGGGTATACCACCAGAACGGTTTTCCCGAGCACTCCAGCAGCAAGGCACAACACTGCCCCGCGAAATAAAACGGCTGCGCGTCGATGTCGCCAAAGAACATCTGAAAGAGGGTGCAATGACAATTGCCGAGATTGGACTAACGCTCGGCTATTCGGACAAGTCCCATTTCACCCGGTTTTTCCGAGGGCAAACCGGCACAACGCCAACGCAGTACCGCTTGGAACAGAAGTCAAAGTAAACACGCAATATCCCGCGCTGCATCCGCTTACGTTCCGTTTGCGCGAATATCGTCTAAGCAATTGCCCGACTTTTCGCAAACTCGGTTTACCTCGGAAGGTCACTGAGCTGCGCGTTGCTTTCTTTCGGGCCAGAACTCATCAACAACGACATATGCCGCAATGACAAAGAAAGCAGCGCTGGCGACTTGAAAAACACGCGTGATGCTTTTGACGTCCGCCTCATCCGAAAACGGAGAAATCGACCCGCCATAAACGATAAGTACCGTCGTTAACGCCGAACCTGCCGCTGCAGCCAGCGGGATCTGAGTTTTTCCGAGAGCCCCGAGTGACAGGCAGAAAAACAGGCATACCAGGATCGGTGTCAGAATGACTGGCGCGATGACGTTTAGCTCGTAACAGATGATGGATATTGCCGCTCCGAGAAGGTTTGCCGTCAGCATGGCTTTGGCAACCGTTTTGCCCATCGATGGCATTGCAGCAAGTTGCTGGCTCAGAAGCGCAACAAAGAACAGGACCAACAAAGCAGACGCGCCAGAGATAAAAAACGCCATGGCAAACGGCACCGTAACAAGCGACATTCTTACAATCCGCCGATTGGGATCAAAGTCCGAAGACGCCGCGGCTTTCTTCTGAGCACCCGTCTGAGGTTCGGCGGGTAACAACACAAACATCAGGGTCGATACGAAACCTGCAAATAGCAGGTTCAACGGTATCCAGAACACCAGCACCAACGCCAAATCCTGTGATTGCAAAACAAGGTTCGGAATCATCAATGCCCCCATCAGGGCGATGACACCGGGCAAAACGCCTGCCCCAGAAACCGACCACATGAAGGACAGGATAATCCCGATGGCCACCAGAATGAGGAACACAACGGGGTATGGCGCAAAGACCGACGACAGCAGGAAGGAAATGAACATTAATCCGATCGAAAAGACGAACAGTTTCGCGAAGGCCGCCAACGGCAAGGCAGCAGGGGCCTGAAGGAAAAGGGCGGTGAACACAGCCCCAACCACGGCAAGCGGCCACCCCAAAAACAAGCCCAAGGCGAAGACACCGGTCACACCCAGTGCAAGCCGGATAACGGAATTCCTGTCCTCAGTACGCATAGGACAGGATGGAAACCAGGCGAATGTAGGTCCGACCGACCATGTTCAGAAGCGAGTTGTCGCTCAGATACATTATCACATCGGCCTGGCCGTTAAGTTGGAAGCGAAGATCATCTTCGGCGTTTCCGGCCTCATATCCTGGCAGAACGATCCGCACCGGAAATCGTTCCGGTTCACGCAGAAAGCCTTTGGTGCTGGGCGGGCTTGCCAATTGTCCCGGCTCATCCCCACCACTCAGGGATACGGCCGCGCTAAAACTCTCAATCACACCCGGAACAATTTTGCCGGGGTGCATGTCCAGCACGACGTCAACCGGCGATCCCACCGAAGCGCGGCCAAGGTTATTCTCGGTAAAGTAAGCCTCAACCCAGACATCCGTTGCATCCAAAAACGTCAACAGGTCCTGACCGGATCTGGCATATGTACCGGGGGCGATCAAAAGATTGGATATCACGCCCGTCGCCGGGGCCCGCAATTCCGTCCATTCAAGGTTCAGCTCTGCATCTGCCAAAGCCGCCAACGCGCGTTGAATTTTTGGGTTTTCGATACCATCATCACCCAGCCTTTGCTTGGCTTTTTCCAAATCCGCCTTGGCATTTTCGAAATTCGCTTCAGATTCTGCAAGCTGACCGCGCGCGTCATCAGCCTTTGAAACGGCGATCAACCCTTTCTTTTCAAGGGCAAACACACGCTCGGTTTGAATACGCATCGTATCAAGATCACTTTGCGCCCTGGCCAGTTTGGCTTGTGCAGCACTTACCTCAGCCGAGGATGCCCCCACTTCCTGTGTGGCTGCTTCCAGATCAGCCTCGGCCTTGTCGCGGTCGATTTCATAAGGTCTCGGGTCAATCCGAACCAGAACATCTCCTGCCGATACGACCTGACCGTTTTCAACAAGAACCTCAGTCACTGTCCCAGTGACCTGCGGTACGATCTGGGTCGCGATAGCCTTTACCCTGGCATTTCCGGTGAACGGTGTTTTTCGGTCAGCGACGAGGTACCAGATCAGAAAGATCAGAATGACGGCCAGAGTTGTCCAAATCGTCTTCCTCATTTTGCTTCTCCGTCCGCAACACCTTCAGTTGCGGGTGGGGAGTCGATCCAGACCTTGAACAACTCATAAAAGACGGCGAACAGAACCGGCCCCATAAATATGCCGATCAGACCGTAAGCCATCATGCCTCCGAGAACACCGATCAGGATAACCAGCATGGGTGTCTCAAGACCTTTTGAGATGAACACTGGTCTCAGGAAGCTGTCCATTATGGCAACGGGAATGGCCAATATTGTGAAGATCAAAGCCGCACCCCCGGACATCGAACTCCATGCGTAGATGATAACTGGCAAAAGAACCAAACCGGGCCCAATCTGAATGATCGAGAGTATCAGGCAGATAAATGCCAACGTTGCAGCCGATGAAATCCCAAAGAGAACCAGCAATATCCAAACAACGACGGCCTGAATGGCCGCCACGCCGATCACGCCTTTGGTCACGTTTCGAATTGTTGCTCCGGCCAGTGTAATGAATTCGCCGCCACGCGGAGCGAAAACACGGTTCGCAAAACGCTGCAAACCTTGAACCAGTGTTGGTCCGGGGCTGAACAAGGCCCCCATGATCAACACGGACAAAGCGAGACCAAGAAGCCCGATACCGATCCCCAGAACCTTACCAAAAAGCGACTTGGTAATCTCAAGGATTTGCGCACCGTATTTTGCCAACGCGCCGTCCAGATTGCGTTCAAACATGCCCCAAACTTCGGAAATTTTATTTCCGACCAACGGCAGTTCCTTAAGGCCTTCTGGTGCCGGTGGGATTTTCAACTCACCTCTGTCGGCTTGTTCTGCAAAATCTGACCCAAGTTCTGCGGCACCGGATACAGCCGTTGCGACCGGTCCAAGGGTCAATACCAGGCCCAGTAAAACAAGGATTGTCGCAGCAAGCTTTTTCCGCCCTCCCATCTTGGATTGCAGCCAATCGAAAACAGGATAGAGCGCGACGCACAGGATCGTGGCCCAGATGACCACACTGGCAAGCGGGGCAACCATGACCAAAGCGCTGTAGAGGAACAATCCGAGAAAGAGCAACCGTATCGCAAGATCGACAATCTTCGCATCTTGAGTCTTTTCCATACCATCCCCCCAAAAACTTGTTTTGTGTACATTATACTCAAAAAACGTAATATGTATATTTTTTAACCCGCAAAAGACGTTAGCAAGTTGAAGAGTATTAAGGAGCCCGGCCGCGATTCAATTTCTTGAAGCGCATTGCGGTCTACGCCGGAGAAGAACCGGCTCAACTTGGCGCTGCTTATTTTGGCTTTTTGTCGTCGTCCTGCGACAGGATCGTGTCCGCCACAGTGGTCGCTGCGGTTACAAAGATACCGAGGCCAACAATGATATACACCATCGTAAAAACCTTCCCAGCCGCGGTTTCAGGAGAAAAGTCACCGAACCCAACCGTAGAGATTGTCACAACAGAAAAGTAGATGGAATCCAGCCAGCTCCAACCTTCGACATAGTGGTAAAACACCGATGCCCACAGGATCATACCGGTGGTGAAAGCAAGCAGGCCCTTCACCCTGCCATCCTTAAAGGCGACGCCTATCCCTCGGGTTATTCTGGTTAACGAATTCATAATACCACCATACCTATAAATGCATTTCTACATAGTGTTTTTTGAATTTAAAAACCGAGCGCTCAGTTTAAGGTTACTCTTTCCTTCCAAGATCGCATGTTGGTTTGGGTTAAGATTAAACTCAGAAAAATCGTTACGCTGCAATCTGTGCGCTTCGCAGATCACCCGGCTCGAAGCAAATGGTGAGAATGCCGTCCGGATCGCAAACAGAAAAGCCACCGCCCTCAGGGAGCGGTGGCAGTCTTTTGTTCTCAGAATTTCAATCAGCAACTGATTAAGTTGCGGACTGATGCGCGCTTTCGCAACATCACATTAGTGCGGCAGGCGACGGTCTAACCACACTTCGAATGCCCGCAACTGCGGCAGGTCATGCAGCCCTCGATCATCACCATGTCGTACTGACCGCAGGACGGGCAGGCTTTGCCGCGTGGGGCGTCCATGTTGACGACTTGTGCCTGCGGGTCGGATTTCAGACCCATCCCCTCGCCTTCCAGAAAACCGATATTGATCATGTGCTGCTCGATCACACCGCCAATCGCGGCCAATATCGACGGGATGTATTTCCCTTGCACCCAGGCCCCACCACGCGGGTCGAACACGGCTTTCAGCTCTTCGACGACAAAGGACACATCCCCACCGCGACGGAAAACGGCCGAGATCATGCGGGTCAGTGCCAGCGTCCAGGCATAATGCTCCATGTTCTTCGAATTGATGAACACCTCGAAGGGGCGGCGGCGACCTCCGATGACGATATCGTTGATGGTCAGGTAAATCGCATGCTCGCTGTCGGGCCACTTCAACTTGTATGTGGACCCTTCCAACGCCTGCGGACGGTCCAGCGGTTCGGACATGTAAATCACGTCTCCACCATCGACTTCATGCGGCGCATCTGCGCTTTCTCCCGGCACTTTGTCATCGCTTTCCGAAACGGTCAGGACCGAACCGGTCACATCATTCGGGCGATAGGTGGTGCAGCCTTTGCAGCCCTGATCCCAAGCCTGCATATAGACGTCTTTAAAGGCGTCAAAGCTGATATCTTCGGGGCAGTTGATCGTCTTGGAAATCGAACTGTCGATCCACTTCTGCGCTGCCGCCTGCATCTTGACGTGATCGGACGGGGACAGGGTTTGCGCGTTGACGAAATAGTCCGGCAGTTCTGTATCACCGAACTTGTCGCGCCACATCTGCACCGCATAGTCCACGACCTCTTCTTCGGTCCGCGAACCGTCTTTCTGCAAAACCTTGCGCGTATAAGCATAGGCAAAGACCGGCTCGATTCCCGACGACACATTGCCCGCATACAAAGAGATCGTCCCGGTCGGCGCGATCGAGGTCAGAAGCGCGTTGCGGATGCCGTGTTCGCGGATCGCGTCGCGCACATCCTCATCCATCTGAAGCATCGTGCCGCTGGCCAGATATTTCTCGGCGTCGAACAGGGGGAACGCCCCTTTTTCCTTCGCCAAGTCGACCGACGCCAGATACGCGGCGCGGGCGATTGCGTGCAACCAGCGCTCGGTCTGACGCGCCGCGTCGTCTGAGCCATAGCGCAAGCCCAACATCAGCAGCGCATCCGCCAGACCGGTTACGCCAAGACCGATGCGGCGTTTGTCCTGCGCCTCGGCCTCTTGTTCGGCCAGCGGAAATTTCGAGGCATCCACCACGTTGTCCATCATCCGAACAGCGGTGGCGACAAGCTTTTGCAAAGCCTCCTCGTCCAGATGGGCTGCGTCCTCAAACGGGTCCGCGACCAGGCGCGCCAGGTTGATCGAGCCCAACAGACACGCGCCATAAGGCGGCAGAGGCTGCTCGCCACACGGATTGGTGGCTGCGATAGTCTCAACATAGCTGAGGTTGTTGGCTTTATTGATGCGGTCGATGAAGATTACACCCGGCTCGGCATAGTCATAGGTCGCCTGCATGATCTTGTTCCACAGATCACGCGCCTGAACGGTGTGATAGACCTTATCGCCAAACACCAGCTCCCACGGGCCATCGGCTTTGACCGCCTCCATGAAAGGATCAGATACCAACACCGACATGTTGAACATGCGCAGACGGGCCGGGTCGGACTTGGCGGTGATAAACTGTTCGATATCGGGGTGGTCGCAGCGCATGGTCGCCATCATCGCCCCACGGCGCGAGCCTGCGGACATGATCGTGCGGCACATCGCATCCCAGACATCCATGAAGCTCAGCGGGCCCGAGGCATCTGCCGCGACGCCTTTAACATCTGAACCGCGCGGTCGGATGGTCGAGAAATCATACCCGATCCCCCCGCCCTGCTGCATGGTCAGCGCGGCCTCTTTCAGCATATCGAAAATGCCGCCCATGCTGTCAGGCACGGTGCCCATGACGAAGCAGTTGAACAGAGTCACCTGCCGCGCGGTACCCGCACCCGCCGTGATCCGCCCGGCTGGCAGGTATTTGAAATCCTCCAGCGCCTGATAGAACTCTTCTTCCCAATGCGCAGGGTCTTTTTCGACCCGCGCCAGATCGCGGGCAATACGTCGCCAACTGTCTTCGACCGTCTGATCGATGGGTGTGCCGTCCGCTTGTTTAAAGCGGTATTTCATGTCCCAGATCTGCTCGGCGATGGGGGCGGCAAAGCGGCTCATTGGTGATTCCCTGTTCTGAAAGAGGTATCCAGAGTACCCTAAATCACACCCAGACCACAACACCTTGATGACTGCGCATGACGAGCTACAATATAAAGATCGGCCTTGGGACGACTCTGTGGGAAAGCTGTGGATAAGTACGTAAACCTCATAAAACTGTCTGTCGGGTCAGAAAGCGTCGATACGCTGATCGCCTGGCAGGACAGCAGAAAGCCTCTGTATCAGGACGGCTGTCCGCGCCACGTGACCCGCATGTGGCCCAAGCGCGAGGCTGAGATTCTAAATGGCGGCTCGATCTATTGGGTGATCAAAGGCGTGATCCAGTGTCGTCAGCGCATCCTGCGATTGGATGAGGTGATCGGAGAGGACGGCATCCGCCGTTGTGCCATTGTGCTAGACCCCGAGGTCCATCGGACTCAGAACGCCCTGAAGCGCCCGTTTCAGGGATGGCGTTATCTCAAGCCTGAGGACACACCAGCTGATTTGCCCAAAAACCGCGAGCAGGACGATGCCCTGCCGGATGACCTCAACCGCGCGCTGGCAGAGATAGGGGTGCTTTAACGCAGCCGATCCAGCAGGTCAGACAGAACCGCCTTCTCCGTCGCGTCGTATTTAGCAACCCGGCTACGCCACAGCGTGGCCTGCGATTGCAGGATCAGACCGTCAGACAGGATTTTCAGGTGGTTGGCCCGCAGCGTTTCGCCAGTCGAGGTGATGTCGGCAATCGCCTCAGCGGTTTCGTTCATTACCGTGCCTTCGGTCGCACCTTGGCTGTCGACCAGCGTGTAATCGGCCACACCTGCATCGGTCAGAAACTCACGCACCAGCCGGTGATACTTGGTCGCAATCCGAAGGCGGTGGCCATGGGTCTTGCGAAACGCCGCAGCTGCGGCATCCAGATCGTCAAGCGTATCAACGTCCACCCAACAGGCTGGCGTTGCAATGATCAGATCCGCCTTGCCGAAGCCCAGCTGCGAGATCTCTTCCAACTGCTGTTCCCAACGCGGCAGTTTCTCGTGCACCAGATCAATACCGGTGACACCCATGTGGATCCGCCCCGCCGCCAGTTCGCGCGGGATTTCCCCGGCAGACAGCAGAACCAGCGAGACCCCATCGATCCCTTCGACCTTTCCCGCATATTCCCGATCTGATCCGCTGCGGGACAAAGCAATGCCGCGCTTCTCGAACCACGAGAAGGTCTTTTCCATCAACCGGCCCTTCGAGGGCACACCCAGTTTCAGGCTCATTGCGCGCCCTCCTCGATCTCGAGCATCAGGTCGGGCCGCAGCACGCCCCCAACGGCCGGGATTTCGGCCCCGTTGCCCAGTTGCCGCGTCAGCGCATCATAGCGCCCGCCGGTCGCGATCGGAGGCAGGTCGGGTCGGCCTTCGGCATAAAAACCAAAAACAAACCCGTCGTAATATTCCATCGAGGTCCGGCCATAGGCGGCCTCAAAATCCAACCGCGCGACATCGACACCGCGCGCCTGCAACGCGGCCACGCGCGCCTCGAGACGGTCCAGCGCCGGGGTGATCTGCGGCAAGTCCACCGCGACGTCGCGCAGTTGCTCCATTGCGAAGGGCATAGTCTCACGCACATTCAACAGCGTTTCCAAGCCGACAAGCTCACTGTCAGAAATCGGCGGAGTTTCACGATCCTCGCGCAAAGCTTCGATCCGCGCCTCGATTTCCGAGGCCCGACGTTTTCCGATCATAGGCGCGTCAAACACCATCGGTTCGGTGGCGTTCAGCAGATCAGACCGCAGCTCGGGCTCTGGCGTCCTGCCCGCGTAACGATCCAGCAGAACACGGAACCGGCGTGGCCGCCACAGGTGGCGCATCAGCGCGGCCTTGCGACGTTCGGTCGTGCGCAACCCGGCCACAGCGGCCGTCAGGATACCGATATCCCCGGTGGCCGCGCGCAACGGCAAACCGCGCAGTTGCAGTGCAAAAAGCGAGAAGACCTCGGCATCGGCCCCGGCGGGATCATTCCGGTCAAACACCTCATAGCCGACCTGAATGTACTCATTGGCCCGGTCCGGGTCGTGTTCCTGCCGCCGGAATACCTCACCCGAATAGGTGTAGCGCGCGGGCTCGGCCCCGTCGCTCATATGCATCTGCACTACGGGCAACGTGAAATCCGGGCGCAGCATCTGTTCGCCGCGCAGGGCGTCCGACGTCACATAGGCGCGGGCGCGGATGTCTTCGCCGTAAAGATCCAGCAAAGTTTCCGCCGGCTGCAACAAGGGCGTATCCACGACCTGAGCGCCAGCCGCCTCGAACCGGACACGCATCATCGCGGCGCGGGCCTGTATCTGGGAACGGTTGGGCATGGGTCAGTCCTGACTGTCCAGAATTTCGCGCACCTTCGCGACCAGATCACCGCGTGGCACTTCGAACTGGCTGGGCCGTTCTTTCCATTCTTCCAGCGTCGCGCTTTCGGCGATCTTGGCACCAAGGATCAGGTCCTTGATCTGCACGATGCCATTGGCCTTTTCGTCACCGCCTTCGATCACCGCAATGGGAGAATTTCGCTTGTCCGCGTATTTCAGCTGATTGCCGAAGTTCTTGGGATTGCCCAGATAGACCTCGGCGCGAATGCCCGCGTTACGCAGCTCCGCCACCATTGTCTGATAGTCGGCCATCCGGTCGCGATCCATGACCGTGACAACCACAGGACCTGTTGCTTGGGCAGCGATCCGCCCCTTTTCACGCAGAGCAGCCAGTAGACGGTCAACGCCGATCGAGATACCGGTCGCAGGCACTTCCTGCCCGGTGAAGCGTTTGACCAGATCGTCATAGCGACCACCGCCAGAGACAGACCCGAATTGTCGCTTGCGGCCTTTCTCGTCAAAAATCTCGAATGTTAGTTCAGCCTCATAGACCGGGCCGGTGTAGTAACCGAGACCGCGTACAACGGACGGATCTATCTCGATCCGGTCCGAACGGTAACCGCCGGCATCCAGCAGCGCGCCAATCTGTTCCAACTCGGCGATCCCATCCGCACCGATTTTGCTGTCGCCCACAGCGGCGCGCAGGTTGGCCAGCGTTCCGGCAGTATCCGCAGCCTTTGAGGTCAAAAACGCAATCACCGGCTCGGCCTGATCGTCGCTCAGACCCACGCCGTCAATAAACGCACCCGAGGCATCCAACCGGCCTTTGGTCAGCAGTTCACGCACACCAGCCTCGCCCACCTTGTCGAACTTGTCGATGGTGCGCAGAACGTTGTCGCGCGCGGTGGCGTCCTCGCCCAGGCCCATCGCCTCGAGCACGCCGTTTAGAACCTTGCGGTTGTTGACCCGGACCAGATAGTCACCGCGCGGAATACCTACAGTCTCGAGCGTGTCCGACAGCATCGCACAGATTTCGGCGTCTGCAGCCATCGAGGCCGTGCCGACCGTATCCGCGTCGCACTGATAAAACTGACGATAGCGCCCCGGCCCCGGCTTTTCGTTGCGCCAGACCGGACCCATCGCATAACGGCGATAGGGCGTCGGCAGATCGTTGCGGTGCTGCGCATAAACCCGCGCCAAAGGCGCTGTCAGGTCATAGCGCAGGGCCATCCAATCGCCATTGCCGCCTTCGTCAAACTCCTGCCAGGCAAAGACGCCTTCGTTTGGGCGATCCACATCGGGCAGGAACTTGCCCAGCGCCTCGACTGTCTCAACCGCGCTGCTTTCCAAGGCGTCAAACCCGTAACGATGATAGACACCCGCAATCGTCCGCAGCATCTCGGTGCGCTGCGTGACTTCCTCGCCGAAATAGTCGCGGAACCCTTTTGGCGTTACGGCCTTGGGGCGGGGCTGTTTCTTGGGCTTGGCCATGTGGGGCGTCCTCGGGAGTGTCCTTGTTCCGCGCGCGGTCTATCCCATGGCCCGCATCGGGGCAAGGCGCGCTTTCTCTGGCCATGGCGGCACAGGGTCGCTATGACCGGCACATCAAGGAGAGCCCCATGCAGCATCTGGAAGAACAGATCGCCCACCTGATCCGTACGGTCGAAGAACTGAACACGGTTGTCACCCGTCAGCAAGGTGAGATCGACCGCCTGACGCGTCGGGTCGAAATGCTGCTGCAACGAGAGGCAGAACGCGCGCAGGAAGGATCAGGCGGCGTTGTCTTTGGTGACGAACGCCCACCACATTACTGAGGCGCTACAGCCCCAGCGTTGATTTCACCGCATTATCGACGACACCACCCAAAAGGGCGTTCTTGTCTGCCGCGCACCCCTCGGACAAAGCAGCGATGAAGGTTTCGCGCAGCTGGGTTTTTTCCTCATCAGTCGTCGCGTGGTCTTCGATGTTGATTTGCCGGTTGTAGAGTGAAAGAGCCGTCATCTTCTCAACAACGGACACAACAAAAGCTTCGTCGCCATCTGCCTCTTCCGCGATCGAGGCGCAGGTGTAGTGCATAACAGGTAGTGCGTCCTGTACCATCTGCTCCGCCGCCTCATCAGCCAACGCAGCGCTGGATAAAGACACGCAGATCCCTGCAACAAAAATCTTGGTTAGGGTCATACGCATGGCGATCACTTCCAGTTATGTCCGATAATTGCACCGGCTACACCGCCGATGGCCGCCCCTTTGCCGTCACCGATCAAAGCGCCTACACCAGCACCGATCAAAGCACCTTCAATCGTCTGCTTTTTCTTCTTGTCATCTTTGTCATCCGCCAGACCCGCTGAGGCGGACACCAATGCCAGCGATGCTGCCGCACCAAATAGAACTGTTCTGAACGTGAGACCTGCAAACGTCATATCAATGCCCTCCCATGGCATGACCTAAAGACATTTCTATCAGATCAGCCTAACGAGGCGCTAACTGTCTGGCAACAAAGCGGTGTCAGATCTCTTCGACGCTCATCACACCTTCCAGCGATTTGATCGCCCCCTTGATCTGCGGGTTGATCGGAAACTCGCGCCCAAGATCCATTTCAACGTCACCCGGCAGGCTTGGGTCCAGCAGCAGCAGTTGGATCGGACCTCGCGCTGCGCCTTTGGCAGCAGTCGCGGCGTCTTCCAGCACTTTGGCGACGGTTGACACCGCCTGCGCCTCATCAACGAAAATACGCAGCCCGGTTGCCCCGGCTTCGGCCACCAGCGAATCCGCCGGTCCAACCGACCGACCCAGCAGCTTGAGCTGGTCGGCCTCCATCGTTGCCTCAGCCGTCAGCACAACCTGCGCGCCGGTTTCAAGAAACTCGCGGCATTTCTCCAATGTATCTGAAAACAGCGTCACCTCATAAGCGCCTGTTGGGTCCGAGAGCTGCGCAAAAGCAAAGCGGTTGCCCTTGGCCGATTTCCGTTCCTGCCGTCCGGCGACAACACCGGCCATCTTGGCGATCAGTGGGCCAGAGCGGGCCTTTTCCATCACCTCATCCAACGTCAGGACCTGTTTGCGTTTAAGCGCAGGCATGTAATCGTCTAGCGGATGGCCGGAGAGGTAGAAACCGATCGCCTTGAACTCTTCGCTCAACCGTTCAGCAGGCAGCCAATCCGGCGTCGGCGAAAGGCGAGGTTCAGGTAGGTCATCACCGGCTTCACCAAACAGAGACACTTGGTTCGAGTTCTTTTGTTCATGAATCGCCGCCGAATACTGCACCAGACGATCAAGGCTTTCGAACACACGGCGGCGGTTTTTGTCGAGCTCGTCAAACGCCCCGGCCCGCGCCAACATTTCCAACGGGCGTTTGCCGACTTTCTTCAGATCCACACGACGCGCAAAGTCAAACAGGTTGACGAACGGTTTTTTCGCGCGCCCTTCAACCACAAGGTTCATCGCCTCGACGCCCACGTTTTTCAGCGCGCCCAGCGCGTAAACCAGTTCACCGTTCACTACATCGAACGTCGCGATGGAACGATTCACACATGGCGGCACGTAGGGCAATTCCAGCCCCTTGCGAACTTCTTCGAAGTAAATCGCCAGCTTGTCGGTCAGATGGATATCGCAGTTCATGACACCCGCCATGAACTCGACCGGGTGGTTCGCCTTCAGCCAGCCGGTCTGATAACTGACCACCGCATAGGCGGCCGCGTGGGATTTGTTGAAGCCATAGTTGGCGAATTTCTCCAGCAGGTCGAAAACCTCGCTGGCCTTCTTGGCATCCACGCCATTCTCACCCGCGCCTTTTTCAAACTTGGGGCGCTCGGCATCCATGGCCTCTTTGATCTTCTTGCCCATCGCGCGGCGCAGCAGGTCGGCACCGCCAAGGCTGTATCCCGCCATGACCTGCGCAATCTGCATCACCTGTTCCTGGTAAACGATGATGCCCTGCGTTTCCTCAAGGATATGGTCGATCAGTGGATGAACCGAGGTGATCTCGCGAAGACCGTTTTTCACCTCACAATAGGTCGGGATGTTTTCCATCGGACCCGGACGGTAGAGCGCCACAAGGGCCACGATATCCTCGATACAGGTGGGTTTCATACGCTTGAGCGCGTCCATCATGCCCGAGGATTCCACCTGGAACACCGCCACCGTTTTGGCTGCTGAGTAGAGCTTGTATGTCGCTTCATCGTCCAGCGGGATGGCGTTGATCTGGTTCTCAGCCCCTTCAGCGGGTTCGTAAAGCTCGGTGCCATCGGCAGCGATATGCAGAGGGCGACCGGACTTGAAGATCAGGTCCATGGCGTTCTGGATGACGGTCAGGGTTTTCAGGCCCAAAAAGTCGAATTTGACCAGCCCGGCCTGTTCCACCCATTTCATGTTGAACTGGGTCGCGGGCATATCCGAGCGCGGGTCCTGATACAGAGGCACCAGTGCGTCCAAAGGCCGGTCCCCGATCACCACCCCCGCAGCGTGGGTCGATGCGTTGCGTAGCAATCCTTCGACCTGTTGGCCGTAGGTCAGAAGGCGATCCACCACCTCTTCGTTCCGCGCCTCTTCCCGCAGGCGTGGCTCGTCTTTCAGCGCTTTTTCAATGGAAACAGGTTTGACGCCCTCAACCGGGATCATCTTGGACAAACGGTCCACCTGCCCGTAAGGCATCTGCAAAACCCGCCCGATATCGCGCACGGCAGCTTTCGACAAAAGCGCACCAAAGGTGATGATCTGTCCCACCTTGTCGCGCCCATATTTCTGCTGAACGTAGCGGATCACCTCTTCCCGGCGGTCCATGCAAAAGTCGATATCGAAATCCGGCATCGACACCCGCTCGGGGTTCAGGAAGCGTTCGAACAGCAGCGAATAACGCAGCGGATCAAGGTCGGTGATCGTCAGCGCATAAGCCACCAGCGAACCCGCGCCCGAGCCCCGCCCCGGTCCCACCGGGATATCCTCATCCTTGGCCCATTGGATAAAGTCGGCAACGATCAGAAAGTAGCCCGGGAACCCCATTCCTTCGATAATGCCTAGTTCGAAATCCAACCGTTCCTGATATTCCTCGGGCGTCACCGCGTGGGGGATCACTGCCAGACGTTTCTGCAACCCCTCGTTTGCGATACGGCGCAGTTCAGCCACTTCGTCATCGGCAAATTTCGGCAGGATAGGATCGCGGCGATAGGTCATAAAGGCACAGCGCTTGGCGATCTCGACCGTGTTCTCAATCGCTTCTGGAAGGTCCGCGAACAGCGTCACCATCTCCTGCTGCGACTTGAAATAATGCTGTGCGGTCAGTCGGCGGCGGCCGTCTTGCTGGTCGACATAAGCCCCTTCGGCGATACAGATCAGCGCGTCATGCGCTTCATACATGTCCGAGGTCGGAAAATAGACGTCGTTGGTGGCGACCAGCGGCAGGTTTTTGGCATAGGCCATCTCTACATGGCCGCGCTCAGTCAGGCGTTCCGCTTCTGGCTGGCCGTCCTCACCCGGATGGCGCTGAAGCTCAATGTAAAGGCGATCCGGGAACATGCCCGCCAGCCGATCCACCAGCGCCTCAGCCGCAGGACGTTGACCCTGTTGCAGCAGCATCCCAACCGGCCCGTCCGGACCGCCGGTCAAGCAAATCAAACCGTCCGACCGATCCGCCAGCTCGTCCAAAGTGACCTGTGGCAACTGCCCGCCCTTGTCCACGTAAAGGCAGGAACTCAGCTTCATGAGGTTTTCATACCCAACCTCGGATTGCGCCAGTAACACCAAAGGCGCGGGCGCTTTGGGTTTCTCACCCGGTTGCGCCTGCACGTAGGTCAGATCAACCTGACACCCCATGATCGGCTGCACACCCGCGCCGCTTGCGGTGACCGAGAACTCCAATGCCGAGAACATCGAGTTGGTGTCCGTCACGGCTACGGCGGGCATCTCCATCTTCTCGCACAATGCGGGCAGCTTTTTCAGCCGCACAGCGCCTTCCAACAGTGAATATTCGGTGTGAACGCGGAGGTGAATGAATCGAAGATTACTGCTCATGCGGGGTAAGCTACCCCAGCCTGTCGCGTTGCAAAAGCGCGAACCGCAGCTTTGGAATGCACAAAAAATCGGCGTTGATTATTCGGCTTTTTCAGAAGGTGCTTCGGGATTGAACGGGCTGCGCATTCAAAAAGCGCTTTATTTACAAGTGCCTGCCTTCTACACAAAAGCAGGAAAAGCATGCTGTGCGTTCGTAATGGTACATCATATAGGCAGTTTTTCTTGCCAGATAAGCCGCGCTGTTTCTAACATCTTACGGCAAGCACTTCGCCCGCCGCTCTTTCTACGTCGCATCGAAGGAGGGCCTAAGGGGCGCAACAGGGTAACGCGACGGGTTTCTCGAATGAATATCACGTTTCTTCTGAACGGAGAGACAGTGGAGCTGGCGGATGTCAATCCAACGGCGACCCTGCTGGATTGGCTGCGCGAGGATCGCGGCCTGACTGGCACCAAAGAAGGCTGCAACGAAGGCGATTGCGGGGCCTGCACCGTTATGGTCACGGATGAAGACGGCCACAAGGCACTGAATTCCTGCATCCTGTTCCTGCCCCAATTGCATGGTAAAGCCGTCCGCACCGTCGAAGGCGCCAGGGGCCCGAGTGGCGAAGCCCACCCGGTGCAACAGGCGATGGTGGATCTGCACGGATCTCAGTGCGGGTTCTGCACACCCGGCTTTGTGATGTCGATGGTCGCCAGTCATGCAAATGGCGCAACAGATCACGACACCCAGCTTGCAGGGAACCTGTGCCGCTGCACTGGTTACGCCCCAATTATCCGCGCCGCCAAAACCGCCGAGGCTGAACCAACCCCAAAATGGATCAACGACGACCGGTCCTTCTCTTGTTCACAAATACCTCGGAGGGAGGCCGCAGGCCAGGGGGCAGAGCCCCCCTTCCTCCCCAACAGCGCTGACGAACTGGCGTCTCTGTTTGCCGAGCACCCTAGCGCCACTCTGGTTGCTGGCGCAACCGATGTAGGTCTTTGGGTCACCAAGCAGCTGCGTGATCTGGACCCGGTCATATTCCTCAACCGTTGTGATGACTTGAAAGAAATCAAGATCACCGATACCGAAGCCCGCTTCGGTGCAATGGTCGACATGAACCGCATGGGAGAGGCCCTGGCCGACCTTCACCCGTCCTACGCCGAGATGATCCGCCGCTATGCCAGCGTTCAGGTCCGCCATGCAGCGACCGTTGGGGGCAACATCGCCAATGGCTCTCCTATCGGAGACAACCCACCTGCCCTGATTGCTTTGGATGCAAAACTACATCTGCGCAAAGGGGATGCGCGCCGCTCGATCCAGTTGGAAGAGTTCTTCATTGACTATGGCAAGCAGGATCGTGCCCCGGGTGAATTCGTCGAAGCCGTCAGCTTCCCGCGTCAGCCTGACAGGCTGAAGGCATACAAGCTCAGCAAACGGTTCGATCAGGATATCTCGGCCGTTTGCGGCTGTTTCAATGTGACCGTTTCGGACGGCACCGTCACACAGGCGCGTATTGCGTTTGGCGGCATGGCCGGTATCCCGAAACGGGCAACCCATGTCGAGGCCGCGCTGATCGGCAAACCCTGGACACGCGAGACCGTTGCGGCCGCGCTGCCCGCTTTTGCCGAGGACTATTCACCACTCACGGACATGCGCGCCTCGGCAACTTATCGTCTGGAAACGGCCAAAGCGATGCTGGAACGCTATTTCCTCGAAGACCAGGGCGAGATCACCAATGTGCTGGAGGTGTCGGCATGAGCGTGACCAAACCCCTCCCCCACGACGCGGCACCGCTGCATGTGTCCGGCTCGGCGCGTTATGTGGACGACATCCCGACACCAAAAGGCACGCTGCATCTGGCATTTGGTATCAGCCCGATTGCCAAGGGTAAGATTACCGCGATGGATCTTTCAGATGTGAAGGCCGCCGAAGGTGTCGTGATGGTGATGACGGCCGAGGACCTGCCTTTCGCCAATGACGTCTCGCCCTCGATCCATGATGAACCATTGCTGTCGGACGGCACGGTTCACTATATCGGCCAGCCCGTATTTCTGGTCGTCGCCACCAGCCATCTGGCCGCGCGCAAGGCCGCACGTCTGGGCAAGATCGATTATGCCCAAGAAACCCCAATTCTGACGGTCGAAGAAGCGCTTGCCGCAGACAGCCGGTTCGAGGATGGCCCGCGTATTTACGCCAAGGGCGATGCGGATGCCGCCATTGCAGGCGCGGCACATGTGATCGAAGGCACGTTCGAACTGGGCGGACAGGAGCATTTCTACCTGGAAGGTCAGGCCGCCTTGGCAGTGCCAAATGAAGGCGCAGATATGCTGGTGCACAGCTCGACCCAGCATCCGACTGAAATTCAGCACAAGGTGGCGGACGCGTTGGGCGTTCCGATGCATGCTGTCCGGGTCGAAACCCGGCGCATGGGCGGCGGCTTTGGCGGCAAGGAAAGCCAAGGCAACGCGCTGGCCGTCGCTTGCGCCGTTGCCGCGCGTGCCACAGGCAAAGCCTGCAAGATGCGCTATGACCGCGACGATGACATGATCATCACCGGCAAGCGCCACGCGTTCCGCATTTCCTACAAGGCTGGGTTCGATGAGCATGGGCATATTCAGGGCGTTTCGTTCCTTCACTACGCCATCTGCGGTTGGGCGCAGGACCTGTCCCTGCCCGTCGCCGACCGCGCCATGCTGCATTCGGACAATGCTTATCTGCTGCCCAATGCGCGGATCGAAAGCCACCGGTTGAAAACGAACACCCAATCCGCCACCGCCTATCGCGGCTTTGGCGGACCGCAGGGGATGGTTGGGATCGAGCGCGTGATGGATCACGCCGCGCATGAACTGGGGCTGGACCCGGTCGAGCTGCGTCGTCGGAACTACTATGAACCTGTACATGCAGTTGCTGAAGTCGCGCCTCGGGAGAAACCTCTGGGCCACCCCGACCCGCATGAGGACCTGACCAGCCGCGGCGCGGTGGAAACCGGGAACGCGCCGGTGCGCGCCCTTCCTGCCGGTGGCAACACCACACCCTACGGCATGGAGGTCAGCGATTTCGAATTGCACGGAATGACCGATGCACTGCTGAAATCCAGCGACTACGCCGCGCGAAAAGCCGCCATTGCGGAATGGAACGCAAAAAATAGCGTGATCAAGAAAGGCATTGCCTTCTCTCCGGTCAAGTTCGGGATTTCCTTCACGCTGACCCACCTCAATCAGGCAGGTGCGCTGGTGCATGTGTACCAAGACGGCTCGGTCCACCTGAACCATGGCGGCACGGAAATGGGACAGGGCCTGTTCCAGAAAGTCGCGCAAGTCGCCGCGTCGCGCTTCGGCATTCCGCTTGAGATGGTGAAGATCACCGCCACGGATACAGCCAAGGTGCCCAATACCTCGGCCACGGCGGCGTCCTCGGGCAGTGATCTGAACGGCATGGCAGTGAAAGCCGCTTGTGATACGATCCGCGACCGGATGGCAGACTATCTGGCAGAACGGCATCAGGCTGATCCATCGATGGTCAGTTTCTCCGATGGTCACGTTATGGTCGGGGAAGAGAAATACACATTCGCCGAAGCCGCAGCGTTGGCCTATCAGGGCCGGGTCAGCTTGTCGGCAACCGGATTCTATAAAACGCCCAAGATCGAATGGGACCGGATCGCAGGACGCGGACGCCCGTTCTTCTACTTCGCCTATGGCGCGTCCGTCACCGAGGTTGCCGTCGATACTCTGACCGGTGAAAACCGCATTCTACGCACGGACATCCTGCATGACGCGGGCGCATCGCTGAACCCGGCGCTGGATATCGGGCAGGTCGAAGGCGGTTACGTGCAAGGTGCGGGTTGGCTGACGACCGAGGAACTGGTCTGGGATGACAAGGGCAACCTGCGTACACATGCGCCCTCGACCTACAAGATCCCTGCCTGCTCTGACCGGCCTGACATTTTCAATGTCGCGCTTTGGGATGGCGCGAACCGCGAAGACACGATCTATCGCTCGAAAGCGGTTGGCGAGCCGCCCTTTATGTTGGGCATCTCGGCATGGTTGGCCCTGTCCAACGCGGTCGCGGCCTGTGGCGACACCTACCCCGCGCTAGACGCACCTGCCACGGCCGAAGAAGTCTGGCGCGGTGTCCAAAGGATGAAGGGAGGCATCTGATGGGATTTGACCTGGAGGCTTTGAGGGAGGCGGTCGAAACCCATGGACGAGTGGTCCGGGTGGTTATTGCCGGGATCAAAGGATCGTCTCCGCGCGAGGTTGGCGCGGCCATGCTTGTCTGGAAGGACGGACAGTCCGGCACCATCGGCGGAGGGACTCTGGAATACCAGGCGGCCAAAACGGCGCGGGCGCAAACCCACACGTCGCGCCTAACCCACCACGCGCTTGGACCCGAGATGGGTCAATGTTGTGGTGGCGCGGTTTCGTTGCTCAGCGAGGTCTATGACCGCGCGGCGCTGGAAACGCTGGATGAGACTCTCATCGCACGTGCCACATCTGGCGAAGAGATGCCGCTGTCGGTAAAACGAGTGCTGGCAACTGCGCGTGGTCAGGGGATCACACCTGAACCCCAGATGATTGACGGCTGGATGATCGAGCCAGTGCACAAACCAAACCGGAACCTTTGGATTTGGGGGGCCGGTCATGTCGGACGGGCTTTGGTGGATGTACTCTCACCCCTGCCCGACCTTGCGATCACCTGGATCGACACCGGCTTGGATCGGTTTCCCGACACGATTGCCGCCGGAGTTACCACGGTTCCAGCTACCAAACCGGCCGAACTGGTTCGACACGCACCGACCGATGCCGAGCATCTTGTGCTGACCTATTCACACAATTTGGACCTGGAGCTGTGCAACAGGCTGCTTTTTCATGATTTCCGCTTTGCGGGACTGATCGGCTCGGCTACGAAATGGGCGCGATTCCGGTCGCGGCTGGTGGCCCTTGGGCATTCGCCCGAGCGGATCGGCCGGATCACCTGTCCAATTGGTGATCCGAACCTGGGCAAACACCCGCAGATGATCGCCGTCGGCGTCGCCGCGCAGCTGTTGCGCCCGGCCCGGCAGAACGAGTTGAAGAAGGACCTGAGCGCGTGACCACTCCACTTCTGAGCCTGCAAGGGCTGACCAAAGCCTATCCCGGTGTCGTGGCCAATGATCAGGTGTCTTTTGACATCGGCGAGGGCGAAGTTCACGCCCTGCTGGGGGAAAACGGCGCGGGCAAATCCACGCTGGTCAAGATGATCTATGGGTTGGTGAAGCCCGACAGCGGCACGATGCTGCTGCGCGGTCAGCCTTTTGCGCCGCCCGAGCCGCGCTCCGCGCGGGCGGACGGGATCGCGATGGTGTTCCAGCACTTCTCGTTGTTCGACGCTTTGAACGTGGCCGAGAATATTGCGTTGGGGATGGAGAACCCGCCGCCGATGGGCGATCTGGCCTCGCGAATCCGCGAAGTGTCCGAGACCTACGGATTGCCTTTGGACCCATACCGCACGGTTGGCGATCTGTCGGCGGGTGAGCGGCAGCGCGTCGAGATCATCCGTTGCCTGTTGCAGGACCCTAAACTGCTGATCATGGACGAACCGACGAGCGTGCTGACCCCGCAAGAGGTTGATATTCTGTTTGAAACGCTGAACAAACTGCGATCCGAAGGGACGTCGATCCTGTACATCTCGCACAAGCTGGAAGAAATCCGCACGCTGTGTGATCACGCGACGATCCTGCGGCTGGGCAAGAATGTGGGCGAATGCGTGCCTGCTGAAACTTCCGCGCGGGACATGGCCGAGATGATGGTGGGATCAACCCTGCAAACGCCTGAACGGTCGGGGCGTGAATTTGGTGAAGTTGCGCTGGATGTCAGTGGACTGTCCGTCCCGTCGCCCTCGGAATTCGGTACGGCGCTGAAGAACATCCACATGACTGTCCGCAAGGGTGAGGTTTTGGGCATTGGTGGCGTTGCCGGGAATGGGCAGGATGAATTGCTGGGCGTGTTGTCCGGTGAAATCCTGACCGCCGCAGATGCGATCAAGTTCAACGGCCAGCGGATCGGCAAGCTCGGCCCCACCGCGCGGCGCAAGCTGGGTGTGCTGACGGCCCCCGAAGAACGGCTGGGTCATGCGGCAGCCCCGGATATGAGCCTGACGGAAAACGCCTTGCTGACCGGGTCGGTGCGGGAAGGGCTTGAAAGCAACGGTTTCCTAAAGTGGGCCGAAACCAAGAGCTTTGCCGAAAAGATCATCAGCGCTTTTGACGTCCGCACGCCGGGTCCTGAAAATGCCGCCCGGTCTTTGTCTGGCGGGAACCTGCAGAAATTCGTGATCGGTCGTGAAGTGTTGCAAGACCCCGATGTTCTGGTTGTAAACCAGCCCACCTGGGGCGTGGATGCGGCGGCGGCGGCAGCAATCCGGCAAGCCATCTTGGATCTGGCCGCCAAAGGGACTGCCGTGGTCTGCATCAGCCAGGATCTGGATGAGCTGATGGAAATCTCGGACAGCTTTGCGGCGTTGAATGAAGGACGGCTAAGCGCACCGCGCGCGACTACAGGACTAACCGTGGACGAGATCGGCCTGATGATGGGCGGCGCCCATGGCATGGAGGTGGCGCATGTGTGAACTGTGGCGTCGCCTTCGGCGAGAGTATTTTAAAAAAGATGAAGAACGCAGGGGGATGAGCAGGTGATTGTGTTGGAGAAACGGCCACAGCCGTCCAAGGCGTGGTCCTATGCGACCCCTCTGGTGGCGGTGCTGGCGACAATGGTGTTTGGAGGGGTATTGTTTGCCATTCTGGGCAAGAACCCGATCGAAGCCATTGGCACCATTTTCTGGGAACCGCTGTTTGGCGAGTTTGCCTTCTACTATCGCCCACAATTGTTGGTCAAAGGCGCGCCGTTGGTTTTGATTGCCATCGGTCTGTCGCTGGGCTTTCGGGCTGGTATCTGGAACATCGGCGCTGAAGGTCAGTACATCATGGGTGCCATCTTTGGCGCCGGGGCTGGGTTGGCCTTTTATCCTTTGGATGCGTTTTACATCTTCCCGATCATGGTGATCGCAGGCGCGTTCGGCGGCTGGCTTTGGGCGATGATACCGGCCTTTCTGAAAGTGCGTTTTGGCACCAATGAAATCCTGGTGTCGCTTATGCTGGTCTATGTGGCCGAGCAGATGCTAGCCTCGGTTTCGCTGGGTCTGCTGAAGAACCCAGAAGGTTTTGGCTTTCCCGGATCGCGCAACCTACAGCAATATGACAGCGCGCATAATGCCGAGTTGATCGCCGGGTCTGGGATGCATTGGGGCGTGGTTACAGCACTGATTGCTGTGATCTTTGCCTATGTGCTGCTGAACCGGCACATGCTGGGTTTTCACATCCGTTTGACAGGTGAAGCGCCACGTGCGGCGAAATTTGCAGGCGTGAACCCGGCGCGGCTAATCCTGTTCTGTCTGGGCCTGTCCGGGGCACTGGCCGGGCTGGCAGGGATGTTCGAGGTCTCAGGGCCTTCGGGCGTGGTCAGCATAGACTTTAACGTTGGCTATGGCTTCACCGCGATCATCGTTGCCTTTCTGGGCCGCCTGCATCCGGTGGGCATCCTGCTGGCCGGAGGCCTGATGGCGCTGACTTATATTGGCGGGGAAATCGCGCAGTCTCAGCTGGGTCTGCCCGCTGCTGCGATCCAAGTCTTCCAGGGGATGCTTTTGTTCTTCCTTCTGGCTTTCGATCTTCTGACAAACTACCGCATCCGTGCGGCGCGTAGCGAGGTGGCATAATGGACCTTGGTGAAATCAATCCCGTCCTTCTGGTTGCCTCGCTGATGGTGGCCGCAACCCCCCTGCTGCTGGCCGCGATCGGAGAGTTGGTCGTTGAAAAAGCAGGCGTTCTGAACCTTGGCGTCGAAGGCATGATGATCGTGGGCGCGATCAGTGGCTTTGCGATCTCGGTCGAGACTGGCTCGCCTTGGTTGGGCTTTGTCGCGGCGGCCATTGGGGGGGCGGTGCTGTCACTGCTGTTTGTTTTGCTGACACAGGTGGCCTTGGCCAATCAGGTGGCAAGTGGTCTTGCCTTGACCCTGTTCGGGCTGGGATTCAGCGCGTTGATGGGGCAAAGCTATGTGGGTGTCAAACCCCCGAGCATGGGCGACATCCATATCCCGGTGATCAGCGATATCCCGGTCATCGGCCCGATCCTGTTCCAGCATGACCCGATCCTTTATGTCGGTATCGCTTTGACCGCAGCGGTCTGGGCGACGCTGAAATACACCCGCGTCGGCCTGATCCTGCGCGCGGTTGGCGAAAACCACGATGCCGCACACGCGCTGGGCTACAAGGTCATCAAGATCCGCATCATGGCAATCCTGTTCGGCGGGGCCTGTGCGGGTCTGGGCGGTGCCTATATCAGCCTGATCCGCGTGCCGCAGTGGACCGAAGGCATGACAGCCGGTGTGGGCTGGATCGCTCTGGCCTTGGTGGTGTTTGCCAGCTGGAAACCGTGGCGCGCCTTGTTGGGTGCCTATTTGTTCGGCGGCATCACCGTGTTGCAGCTTAATTTGCAGGCAGCGGGCGTTGCCATTCCTGTCGAGTATCTGGCAATGTCGCCTTACATCATCACGATCCTTGTGCTTGTGATCCTTTCGGCCGACAAGAGCAGCGCACCTGCCTCACTGGGCCGGACCTTCCATGCCTCGAACTAGGGGCCAACTGAACCAACTTGGGGAGTAACACATGAAATTCACTACACTTCTGGCAAGTGCCGCCATGGCACTGGGCCTGGCCTCGGGGGCCATGGCCGAAGACAAAACCAAGGTCGGCTTCGTCTATGTCGGCCCCGTGGGTGACGGTGGCTGGACCTATGAGCACAACAAGGGCCGTCTGGCTGTCGAGGACCACTTTGGCGACAAGGTTGAAACCGTCTTTGTGGAGTCGGTTCCAGAAGGTCCGGACGCTGAGCGTGTGATGACCCAGATGGCGCTGGAAGGCGCTGACCTGATCTTCACCACCTCGTTCGGCTACATGGATCCAACCATCAACGTGGCCAAGAAATTCCCGGATGTTAAATTCGAGCACGCAACCGGCTATAAGACAGCAGACAACGTCTCGGTCTATTCAGCACGTTTCTACGAAGGTCGCGCCGTCCAGGGCCATATCGCGGGCAACATGACCAAGTCGAATATCATCGGCTATATCGGGTCCTACCCGATCCCCGAAGTTATCCGTGGCATCAACTCGGCCTATATCCACGCCAAGAAGGTGAACCCGGATGTCGAGTTCAAGATCGTTTGGGCCTACACTTGGTTTGATCCGGCAAAAGAGGCTGACGCCGCCACCGTTCTGATCGAACAGGGTGCAGACGTGATCCTGCAACACACCGACTCGACCGCGCCGCAGGCTGCTGCACAAGAGGCTGGCAATGTTGTCACCTTTGGTCAGGCGTCTGACATGAGCGAATACGCTCCGTTCCCGCGCGTCTCGTCGATCATCGATGATTGGGCTCCCTACTATATTGCCCGGACCCAAGCCGTCATGGATGGCACTTGGGAAAGCGCCAACACTTGGGATGGCATCCGCGAAGGCATGGTTGCAATTGGCGAGATTTCAGACGCCGTTCCGGCTGATGTGAAGGAAGAAGCCCTGGCACTGAAAGCCGCCATGGCTGCGGGCGAGTACCACCCCTTCACCGGTCCGCTGAAAAAGCAGGACGGCAGCGACTGGCTGGCTGAAGGCGAAGTGGCTGATGACGGCACGCTGGCCGGCATGAACTTCTATGTCGAAGGGCTGGAAGGCGAAATCCCGCAGTAAGTTGCTCGGAAAGTACCATGAAAAGGTCCGCAGGTTTTCTGCGGGCCTTTTCGTTTGCCTCGAAGAACCGCGCCTGGAGATTCAGAGGTTCTGCTCTGCAACGTGATGCAGGCTGAGGCCCTCAATTTCGCAAGGTGGTGCTTCATTTGTCACCATGGTGTCGATCCTGTCGAAACCCGCGACCTGAAACTTCGGCGATCTGTTCCACTTGCCCGCGTCAGCCACCAACAGCGCTTGACGGGATTGCTGCAGGATCATGCGACTGACATCCGCGTCAATGGCCTTGTAGTCCAGCAGCCCATGGTTCGGTGACAAGCCACCTGCCCCGATCACACCAAAATCTGCGCGGAACCTTTGGTAATCCAGCAATGTTTGCCCGCCAACCACATCGCGATCCTCAGGCCGCAGGACACCTGCAGTGAAATGGACCTCGGCCGTGACCGAACCGCAAAAGATGGTTGCGACTTCAAGGTTGTTGGTGACAACAGTCAGATCGGAATGCTCCAGCAAGGCCTCGGCCACGTATTGCACGGTGGTTCCGATGCCCAGCATCACCGTTGCCCCCTGCGGGATCAATTGAGCGGCGGCCTGACCGATGGCGCGCTTGGCCCCTTCGTTCATAACTCGGCGCGATCTGAAGTTCAGATTGACCGGATTGCTGGGGGCCACCACCCCGCCATGTACCCGACGCGCGAGGCCCTCGTCGCACAGCGCATTGATGTCGCGTCGAATGGTCTGTGTGGCCACGTCGAATTGCCGGGACAAGTCCGTAATCGATTGCAGACCCGACTGACGGATCAGATCCAGGATCGTCCTTTGCCTGTCGTTCAAGTCCAAGACCCCGCCCCTTTCAGATGTTTGGTGCGATCCAATCCGGGTACAACCCGCTGTCATCAATGTATTTTTGCACGCGTTGGCCGGCAAAAAGGCCGTGATTGGTGATCAGAACTGATCTCCAGCCATGCGATTGCGCCCCCAGAATGTCGGTATGCAACGTATCCCCGACCATGACAATACGACGCAGGTCGACCGCGCCCGACCTGCGTTCGACCTCACGATACACGGATGCAAAGGGTTTGCCGTGAAACTGCGGCTTCAGCCCAAGCCGGGATTGCAAGTCATGTGAGTAAAATCCGGGCTCGCGCGTCAGGCAGGTTTCACGCGGCGCAACCAGATCCGGGTTCGCCACAACAACGGGCCGAGGATTGCGGGCCAGACTGTCGAGCAACATCGCCTGACGATCGCTGTTCCAGTCCAGCGTGCTCAGAAACAGGATGCCGCCCGCCCGATCGTAGACTTCAATGTCGTCCAGAAGTTGTAATGTGGGCACATCGACCTCATCCCCGGCCCAATCAGCAGGGGCAGCAACACCCCAACTCTGACCGCTTGGCAGATGCGGCAAATGTCGCTCGCACACCATTCTGCTGGAAACGATCTCTTCCAACGTAAAATCAAAGCCCAGATCCCGGAAAACTTCGCGCGCTTGGGTGGCCGCGTAACTGGCAGCATTGGTCAGCACAAACACTGATTTACCAGCCGCGCGCAGGTCAGAGACGCGCCGGGCCGCACCCGGTATCGGGATCTTTCCCGTATTGAGCACACCATACGCATCAAAGACGAACACGTCGGCATGATCTGCAATTTCCCCCAGATCGGGGATATGTTGCAACGCGCCCGTTTGGCTTGGCGCTGTGGGCAGGCGATCGCGAATGTCTTCGTACCAGCGAAACGCCATATCCGGCGTGACGGCACGCGAGATGTCGTCCCATATGGGTCCCGACGGCTCTTTAGATGGGATCGATGACCGCCTGCTTGTGTCAGCGCTCATGTATTCAAACGACGCCCAGAGGCCGCATCAAATAGATGCAGATCTGACAAAGCCGCCCCAAGTTCCAGTTCACTGCCAGGTTCAGGCATGTGAACACCCTGAAGACGAACACCCAGAGGCGAAGGCGTGCCGTTGGTAGACACTTCGCCATGCACGATCGTGTCCGCGCCAAGCTGTTCGACAAAACCGGTTGTGAGCTTCACGTGCATCGCATGGCCGTGCCCACGGTGAAGATGTTCCGGGCGAATGCCAACATTCACCGATGTGCCTGCCGGTGCCTGAATGGGCGCGTCGGACGCAATCATTTGCTCTCCGATCTGCAAAGAATGCCCATCAGACCCAACCGTTGCGTCGATGAAGTTCATCGCCGGTGTGCCGATAAACTCTGCGACAAAGCGCGTTGCAGGGCGCAGATACAGGTCCATCGGTGTGCCGATTTGTTCGATCTGACCCTCGCTCATGATCACGATGCGGTCTGCCAGCGACATCGCTTCGACCTGATCGTGGGTCACATAGATAAAGGTGCCGTTCAGCCGGGCATGGAGGGCTTTCAGCTCGGCCCGCAATTGAGTACGCAGCTTGGCGTCGAGGTTAGACAGCGGTTCATCGAACAAGAACACTTTTGGTTTGCGTACGATGGCGCGTCCCATGGCTACGCGCTGGCGTTGCCCGCCCGAAAGCTGGCGCGGCTTGCGATCCAGATACTCCGACAGGCGCAACGTACGCGATGCCTCGGCAATGCGCTCGGCAATCTCGTCTTTCGGCAGACCTTCGTTTTTCAGGCCATATTCCATATTCGCGCGCACAGTCATATGCGGGTAAAGCGCATAGTTCTGGAACACCATTGCAATGTCCCGATCTCCGGGTTCCAAATCATTCACACGCCGACCATCAATATCCAGATCACCCGTCGTGATGGTTTCAAGTCCTGCAATCATCCGCAGGATAGTCGACTTGCCACAGCCCGATGGGCCGACCAGTACGACGAACTCACCATCTTGGATCTCGACATTGACGTCGCGCACAGCCGACACGCCGCCGGGATAGGTTTTGCCCACGGATCTGATGCTCAGATTGGCCATATTATTTCTCGCTTTCCACAAGCCCTTTGACAAAGAGCTTTTGCATTGCAATCACAACCAGAACCGGCGGGATCATCGCCAGAACGGCCGTACCCATGATCAGATGCCAGACCGGCAGGCTTTCACCCGAATTCACCATGCGCTGAATGCCCATAACGATGGTGTAGAGACCTTCGTCCGTGGTCACCAAAAGCGGCCACAGGTATTGGTTCCAGCCAAAGATGAAAAGGATGATGAACAGCGCCGCGATGTTTGTGCGGCTCAGCGGCAGCAGGATGTCCCAGAAGAAGCGCAATGGTCCGGCGCGATCAATCCGCGCGGCCTCGACCAGTTCATCAGGGATGGTCAGAAAGAACTGACGGAACAGAAGCGTTGCTGTGGCCGAGGCAATCAGCGGCACGATCAGCCCTGCATAGCTGTTGAGCAGCCCCATTTTGGTGACCACATCAAAGGTGGGCAGAATGCGCACCTCGACCGGCAGCATCAGGGTGATGAAGATCATCCAGAAAAAGACCATGCGGAACGGAAACTTGAAATAGACCACTGCATAGGCCGAGATGATCGAGATGGCGATTTTGCCGAAGGTGATCCCAAAGGCCATAATCGCACTGTTCAGCATCATGCGGCCCAGCGGTACTCCGCCCGCTTCGGGCAGGCCCTGGCTGATCAACAGGGAATAGTTCTGCCAGCCCTGATTGCCAAACCACATCGGGATGGGGGACGAGGACAGCGCACCGGCACTGTGTGTTGATGCCACCAGCGCCATCCAGACCGGAAAGCACAGAAACAGCACACCGATGATCAGCGCAGCATGGGTCAAGAAGGTCAGGAAGGGGCGATTTTCGACCATCAGTAGTTCACCTTACGCTCGATATAGCGGAATTGGATGAAGGTCATGCCAACCACCAGTGCCATCAGAATAACCGACTGGGCAGCTGAACTGCCGTAATCCTGACCGACGAAGCCGGTGGAATAAACGCGATAGACAAGGATCGAGGTCGCATCGACCGGGCCCCCTTCTGTTGTCGCGTGGATCAGGGCAAAGGTGTCAAAGAAGGCATAGACAAGGTTGACCACAAGCAGAAAGAATGTGGTGGGCGTCAGCAGCGGGAACACAATCGTCCAGAACCGCCGCGCCGGGCTGGCACGGTCAATGGCAGCAGCCTCGATCAGCGATTTCGGGATGCTTTGCAAACCGGCCAAAAAGAACAGGAAGTTATAGCTGATCTGCTTCCACGCCGCCGCGACAATCACCAGCAACAGCGCCTGATCACCATTCACATAATGGTTCCAGTTCACCCCCAACCCTTTCAGCCAATAGGCGACAATGCCAAGGCTTGGGTTCATCAGAAAATACCAGATCACCCCGGCCAAAGCGGGCGCAACCGCATAGGGCCAGATAAGCAGGGTACGATACGCGGTCGCGGCCCGGATCACACGGTTGGCCGCAACGGCCAGGCCCAGCGAGATGCTCATGGCGAGGGCGGCAACCGAAACGCTGAAAATCAGCGTGGTTTTGAATGATCTGAGATAACCGGGGTCGGCAAACAGTTCTGCATAATTCTGCATTCCAACCCAGTTGCGGGAAAACCCAAACGCATCTTCAACAAAGAAAGAGCTTTCCAACGCCTGATAGGATGGCCAGAAAAAGAAGATCAGCGTGATGGCGATCTGTGGTGCCACCAGAAGGTAAGGCAGCAGCTTGGATCGGAAGACGACGCGTTTCTGCATGTCGGATCTCAGTAGTCAGTAGGATCGAGAACGCGGCCCCCTCAAACCAAAGGGGACCGCGCCATGAGGGGGTATTTTAGCTGTTTGCGTCCTGGAATTTGCGCAACAGGGCGTTACCACGTTCAACAGCGTCATCCATTGCGGTCTGAGCGTCTTTTTCACCCGACCAGACAGCTTCCAGCTCTTCGTTGATCACGTCACGGATCTGAACGAAGTTGCCAAAGCGCAGACCTTTCGAAGCCGGTGTGGGCTCGTTCAGGCTCAGCTGTTTGATGGCGGTATCGGTGCCCGGATCGGTCTCATAGAAACCCTGTTCCTTTGACAGCTCATACGCAGCTGTGGTGATGGGAACGTAACCCGTGGTCTGATGCCAATTGGCTTGCTGCTCAGGCTCTGACAGGAACTGGAAGAACTCGGCCGCGCACTTGTATTCGGGCTGTTCGTGTCCGTTCAGAACCCAAAGGGTCGCGCCACCGATGATCGAGTTTTGCGGGGCGTCAGCCAGAGCGGAATCCAACGGCAACATGGCTTGACCGAACTCGAAATCCTTGATGTCGTTCTTGAAGCCGCCATAATAAGCCGACGAGTTGATCCACAGCGCGGTTTCACCGTTCACGAACTGACCGCGGCTGTCACCCCGACGACCGCCATAGACGAACAGACCCTCTTTGCCCATGTCGGCGATACGTTGGATATGGTTTACAACCGCGTCGTTGTTGAAGGTGAATTCGGTCGACAGGCCGGCAAAGCCATTTTCTTCTGAGCCAAAGTCAATGTTATGCCAAGCCGAATAGTTTTCGAGGTTCGACCACGACTGCCAGCCGAAAGAAAACGGCTTTTCAACACCGTTGGCCTTCAGCGCGCGCGCCACCTCTTCCACTTCATCCCATGTCGTCGGAACGGCAACACCCGCCGCGTCCAGGGCGGTCTTGTTGTACCACAGAACCGGGGTCGACGAGTTGAAAGGCAGCGACAGCAAGTTGCCGTCGGTGTCCGTGTAATATGAAATCACAGCCGGCAGATATTTCGACTGATCGAATTCGATGCCAGCGTCTTCCATCAGCTTGTAGACAGGATAGATCGCACCCTTGTCGCCTGCGGCCATCATGGTTGCAGTGCCAACTTCGAAAACCTGAACGATATGCGGCTGCTCGCCCGCGCGGAAGGCGGCGATGGCGGCGGTCATGTTCTCGGTGTAGTTGCCTTTGTAGGTCGAGTTGATCACACAGCTGTCCGACTGTGCGTTGAAATCATCGGCAAACTTGTCGGTGATTTCGCCCAACTGGCCGCCCATGGCGTGCCAGAACTGAACTTCTGCCTTATCGGCGGCAAAGGCGGTAGGCGCAGCGAAAATCGCAGCGGTCGCAGCAGCGTATTTCGTCGTTGTTTTCATTGGTTCCTCCAGGCTGGGTCACAAAGCAATGTTGGGGCAGGTCGTGTCAAGATTGACGCCTGACCGCCCTGTAAAGCGATTCTGTAACGTTCACATGAAGTACCACAGTGTTCAAATGAACCAAAACGAAGATTTTCTTCTAACCTTTACGAAAAATACCAAGGGTTCTGTTTCAATTGAACACACAGCGCCCATTTCCGCGAAATAGACATTTTTGATCACTGGGTGCTGAGCGCAGTTGTATTTGCGTCCCTTTCCAGTGTGTCCTAGGCCAAGGCAACTGAACCGAAAGGCAGAGTCTTGGCATCTGTGCTGTTTCGGAACACGTAATTCATATTTCGATGAAGATTTTACGACTGAATATCTGTCTTATGATGTTTTGCAACCGGTTGCGGGAATTGGTCGATAATGCATAATGAACTTACAATGACAATCGCCTCAATGCCCCTTCCCTTTTGCCCTTGGAGCCACCCTTGAGCGTGACACTCAAAGACGTAGCTGCCCTTGCCGGTGTTTCGCGATCTGCTGTTTCTCGCACCTTCACCGAAGGCGCTTCGGTTTCGGCAAAAACTCGCGGCAAAGTCGAAAAAGCGGCACGCGAATTGGGTTACAGCCCCAACGCACTTGCTTCGTCTTTGACGACGGGGCGGACAAAGCTGATCGGGTTGATTTCGAACAACTTCCACAACCCAATTTTCCTTGAGGTCTTCGATCAATTCACACGCGCCTTGCAGGAACGCGGCCTGCGCCCATTGATTGTGAACCTAACGGACGAGACCGAGCCCGCCAATTCCGTCCGCATGTTGCGGCAATACTCGGTTGATGCTGCCATCGTGGCGTCGTCAACGCTGCCGCCGAGCTTTGCCAAAGCTTTTCACGACGCGGGCGTGCCCGTGGTGCATACATTTGGACGTTCGGCCACTTCACCCGAAGTGCATGTCGTCGGCATCGACAACGTGGAATGCGGGCGTATGGCCGCCCGTGAACTTTTGGCGCGCGGGTACACACGCGTCGGCTATCTGGGCGGGCCCAAAGACGCGACCTCGGCCCTGGATCGACATCGCGGCTTTATGGAAGAGATGGCTGAGCACCCGGAGATTGAAGTAAACCATTGTTTTGCTGGAGCTTACTCTTTCGAGGCAGGGCGGGCCGAGATGCTGGGCCTTTTGGCCGACAACCCAGCCCAGGCTTATTTCTGCGGTGACGACATCCTGTCGATTGGCGCACTTTCAGCGCTGAAAGATCACGGTTTGCAGCCGGGCAAAGATGTTGGAATCATTGGATTGAACGACATGGAAATGTCGCGCTGGGAAAACATCGACCTGACGACGATCCACCAGCCGATCAAACAGATCATCACCTCATCCGTAGATCTGGTTGTTGAGATGTTGAAAGAGCCCCAGCGCTATCCCGAGGCCCGTATTTTCCCTTGCCGGGTGATTGAGCGGGGCACGTTGCGGCCCCGCCCCTGATCAGCGAAACATTGGCGGACGGGCATCCTGCCACGCACCTTCCGCTTTGCCCGAAGCAACAGCCGCATGGACAGCGGCGATGGAGCGGACCCCATCAGCCGCCCCCGGCAGCCCATCCCGGCTTTCACCACGAATTGCATCGGCCAGATCGCAATAGATATTAGCTACGGCCAGCGGGAACCCTTCGGGGTGCGCGATTGCGACCCGAGACAAGCGCTGAACCTCGTCGTGAAGACCGCCCTCGCCCTTTTCGATGATTTGGGTACGCCCACCCACCGGGGTATAGATTAACTGGTTGGGTTGCTCGGACGCCCAACGCAGCCCGCCGGTTTCCCCAAAGACCTGAATGTCAAAGCCATGTTGCCGCCCGATTGCCACCGATGACGTCCAAAGGCGTCCAACCGTGCCGCCCTCCATCCGGAAGTTGATCATTGCATCGTCTTCCAGTTCACGGCTCGCGATGGTCGAGGCCAGATCGGCGGAAAGGGTCTTCACCTCGTCATCGCAGATAAAGCTGGCCATATGCAGCGCGTGGATACCGCAATCTGCAAACTGCCCCGAGACACCCGCCATCGCAGGATCATAGCGCCAACGCACACGTGGATTGTCCGCATCTGTGGCATCGCCATGATGACCGTGGCTGAAGTTCGTCACAACCAACCGCACCTTGCCGATGTCGCCTGCTCGCACCATCGCACGCGCCTGGCGCACCATTGGGTAAGCGGAATAGCAATAGTTCACCGCGCAGATCTTGCCTGAAGTTTCCGCCACGCGGACGATTTCTTCACCCTCCTCAACCGTCATGGTCATCGGCTTTTCGCACAACACGTTAAAGCCCGCCTTAAGATACGCTTTGGCGATCTCGAAATGAGTCGAGTTTGGCGTGGCGATGGTCACCAGATCAATTCGATCATCCCGGTCTTTCTCGCCCGCCAGCATCTCTTGCCAGTTGCCATATGCACGGTCGGCAGCAACACCCAGTTGTTGCGCGTATTCGCGGCCCGCTTCAGGCCGGTGGTCCAGCGCGCCAGCAACAAACTCAAACAGCCCGTCAGCCTGAGCACCCAATCGATGGGCAGGTCCGATCTGGCTTCCTTCACCGCCTCCGATCATGCCCCATCTCAACTTAGCCATTGTCATCGTCTCTCTTTAGAATTTCATAGATTGAGCGATCAGAAATCGCTGATGTCTTTCCATTGTCGCTGGTCTGAGGACGCCAAGGCGGCGGCCAGCACGCGGTTGACCTCGTGCCCGACACGGAAGGTCGGCCAGATCGCTTCTCCGGTATGTATGGCCTGCAGAAAGTCCTTGGCCTCGATGATGATCTGGTCCTGATAGCCGGTGCCGTGACCCGGGCCCTGACAGAAGGGTTCATAATCCGGGTGCGCGGGACCTGTCAGGATCTTGGTGAACCCACGCGCGGCTTCGGGCCCTTCCCGCTTATACAGCCACAGCGCGTTCTGATCCTCCTGATCGAACCGGATTGCGCCCTTTGTGCCCGATATTTCATACGCATAGCCCATTTTACGACCCGTCGCGACGCGGCTGAAATACAGGTTGCCCATAACGCCGTTTTCGAACCGGCACATCATCTGGGCATGGTCGTCATTCGTGACTTCACCTCCGGGCCGAGTTTTATGCACGGTTTCCACATCGGCCATCACCTGCGCAATCGGACCAACCAGGGCCATCGCTCCGTTCACCATATGCGGGGCCAAGTCGCCGATTGTGCCATTGGCCATGCCCGTTGTGCGCCACGTCGCGGGGGCCTGCGGATCAGCGTAAAAATCCTCGGTGTGCTCACCCCGGAACCACGTGATGTCGCCGATCTCTCCATCGGCGATCAGTTGGCGGGCAAACTGGCTGGCGGGCGTGCGGATATAGTTGAACCCAACCATGTTCACAGCGCCTGCGGCTTCGGCCGCCGCAACCATTGCCTGACTGTCTTCCAGCGATGCACCCAAGGGCTTTTCACACAACACGGGCTTGCCCAGACCAAAAGCTGCTTCGGCAATCTGACGATGCGTGGATTGCGGTGAGGCGATCACAATGGCTTCGACCATGGGGTCTTTAACCAGCACACGCCAATCGTCAGTCGCGCGTTCAAAACCATAGGCCAGGCGGTAACGTTCAGCGCTTTCGGGGCTGGACGCACAAATGACTTCAAGCCGGGGCCTTAATGCGGTGTTGAAAACCGCGCCAACGGCCGACATGGCAACGGAATGGGCCTTGCCCATATAGCCGCCACCCACAATTCCAATTCCGATTTCAGGCATCTGCAACGGCTCCGAACATATCATTTGCAACCGGTTGCAAAATCAGTATCGTGTGAATCGATTCAGCGCAAGGTCCAAACTTTGCACACCCCACTTTGCCGGAGGACATGACTTGAGCGCTTTGATAGACGGTATCAAAGGAAACCGCTTCGCCGTTTTCGGGCGTGCTGGCATGGATATGTATGCGGACCCGATCGGTGTCAAAAGCGAGGATGCCGACACTTTCCATGCTGATCTGGGTGGTTCTTCAGCAAATATTTGCGCCGGGTTGGTCAAATTGGGCAGTCAGGCCTCTCTGATCACGTCAGTCTCAGACGATGCGGTCGGTCGTTTCTGCCTGAACCGCCTGCGCCACTATGGCGTAGACACCACCTATATCCGCGTCTTGGGCGGTGAATACCGTATGTCGCTGGCCGTCTACGAAAGCCGGATCGAAAACTTTCAGAATGTCATCTACCGCAACGGGGCCGTCGATTTTCAGGTCACCGAAGAGGACATGGACAAGGTCGATTATTCGTCCTTTTCGGCAGTCATCTCGGCGGGCACGGTCTTTGCATCCGAACCATCACGCAGCGCCACATTCCGTGCGTTCGAAAACGCGCGAGCTGTTGGCCTGCCAATCATATTCGATATCGACTACCGCCCCTACAGCTGGCCTTCGCCCGAGGTAGCCGCCGAAGTCTTGTCGCGGGCCGGTGAAGCCAGCGACCTGATCGTCGGCAATGACGAAGAGTTCGGGTTCATGGCTGGCGGTATCGACAAGGGCTTTGCCAAGGCCAAGCAGCTGGCAGAAAAACCCGGTCGGATCGTCATCTACAAAATGGGCGAAAAAGGTGCCGTCACGCTGCTGGACGGGCAAGAGATCGAAACCGGCATCTATCCGGTTACTGCCGTCAAACCCAATGGGGCAGGCGACAGTTTCATGGCGGGTCTGTTGGCCTCAATTGCTGCGGGCCATGACTTGAGGGATGCTGTCATGCGCGGCTCGGCCTGCGCATCGATCGTTGTATCCCAGCCAGGATGCGCGCCAGCCATGCCGATAACCTCGGAATTAGACGCGTTCCTTGCCTCACACCCCGGCCCGACCACATAGGAGACACCCATGCACATCGCGCCCTATGACAATCAGAACAAGCCCATCGTCGATGCCGATGACCCAACGGTTCCGCTGAATTATTTCAACATCGTTAAGCTGAAAAAGGGTGAGGCGTTCGAATACCAGGTTCCCGGCTATGAAACCTGCATCGTTCCAGCCACCGGCAGCGTCGATGTCGACGTCGAAGGCGTTGCCTTCCCGAAGCTGGGTAACCGGGGCGAAGATGTCTGGGATGGCGAACCCGAAGGCGTCTATGTGCCTGTCGGCGCGAAAGTGCAGATGATCTGCGTGTCGGATGAGACCGAAGTGTTCATTGCCGGCGCCAAATACGACAAGGTGCTGGACCCGTTTGATGTGCGCCAGCACGACCTTGTTCAATACGGCAGCGACGACACCAAAACCCATCGAAAGATCAAGCACATCCTGGGGCAAAAACAGCACGACAAAGTCGGTCGCCTGTTGGTGAGCGAGCTGTTTACAGTTGGTCAGGGCGGCTGGTCGGGCTTTCCCAGCCACAAGCACGACACCAACCGCCTGCCGGACGAAACGCGCCACGACGAGACCTATAATTTCCGTTTCAAACCCAACTGGGGCTCGGGCCTTCAAATGTTGCAACGCGTGGATAACGAGCCTGGCGACGCCTATCACATCGTCGATGGCTCAACTATCTGCATCGACAAGGGCTATCATCCATGCTGCGTTCTACCGGGCTATGAGATGTATTATTTCACCATCCTCGGCGGGCTGAGCCAACGCTCGCTGGTGCAGTATTTCCAACCCACACATGCCTATCAGATCGAAACGATCCCGGGCATCAAAGACATGATCGCGAAGTTCAAATGACCCTCGTCACACTGAAAGACGTCCTGCAGCCAGCCTATGAACAGGGTTACGCCGTTGGCGGGCTGGTTACACTCGGTTGGGAAGACATGCGCGCTTACGTGGCCGCTGCCGAAGCCGAAAATGCGCCTGTGATTTTGCAGGCCGGACCCAGCTGTCGCGAACACACACCACTTCCCATTTTAGGCAAGATGTTCCGTTATCTGGCTGAAAATGCCTCAGTCCCGGTCGTGGCTCATCTGGATCACGGGTACACGTTCGAAGACTGCAAGATCGCGCTGGACAGCGGGTTTACGTCTTTGATGTTCGACGGGTCCCGCAAGCCATTGCAACAGAATATTGATGAGACCGCCGCAATTGCCGAAATGGCCCACGCAGCAGGGATTTCCTGCGAAGGCGAAATCGGCTTTGTCGGGTACTCGGGCGGTGAAGGTTCAAACGGCACCGATCCCGAAGAGGCCGCACAGTTCGCACGTGAAAGCGGGGTGGACGCGATGGCGATTTCGGTTGGCAATGTTCACTTGCAGCAAAACAAAGAAGGGGGCTTGGACGAGGCGCGCATCGCCGAGATTGATGCCTTGACCGAGGTGCCTTTGGTCATTCACGGCGGGTCAGGCGTGCCGGTAGAACAGCGCAGCAAACTGGCACGAGAGACCTCGATCTGCAAGTTCAACATCGGGACGGAACTGCGTATGGCGTTTGGTCACGCCATGCGAGACGCCGTCAATCGTGATCCTGAAAGGTTTGATCGGGTCACCATACTGAAGGAAACCCACGACCCGGTCGAGGCCGCTGCCCGCACCGTAATCCGTGCCTTTGGCGCGCCACCCCAACGATAACGTCCGCGAGCGCCTTTAAATCGTAAAAGCAACCCGGAAGGCCTCAAGCGCCGTTTCCGGGTTGTCTGCTGCGAAAGCCTCCAGACCGACAGGTCCATGATACCCCATGTCATCCAGCGCCCTTGCAACGGCGGCATAATTGATCTCACCGGTTCCGGGTTCACACCGGCCGGGATTGTCAGCAACCTGAACTTCTCCGATCCATGGCAGGCATTTCTTGCACCAACGGAGCAGATCCCCTTCACCGATTTGCGTGTGATAAAGATCCAGATTGATGCGCAAACGTGGATGATTGACAGACGAAACCAGTGCCAGAACGTCTTCGGTCGACCCAAAGGGACAGCCGGGATGGTCCAGCAGGTTTAGGTTTTCCAGCGTGAAAACAACATCTTCCTGTTCCGCCAGATCACAGATACGTTGCAATGTGTCCCGTGCCCTCAGCCACATGTCTCCGGTCACGACCTCGTGCTGCCGGATTGGAATTCCACCATCGCCCAAACCAGTACCGTGTAGGTTCAGACGATCCACACCCAAGCGCTTACCAATCCGCGCTGTCTCGCGCGCAGATCGCAGCAGCATGTCAGCGCCTTCTTTGTCAGCAAGGCGCCCCTGAAGATACCCGTTCATGATCGTGTAGTTCGCGCCAACGCTTTCCAGCTTGCCCAGATCCCACGAAGGCCAGTTCCAAAGGCCCACACCAAACCCCATTTCGGTCAGCCGCGCGGCACGCCAGTCCATGGGTTTGTCTAGCCAAAGCATTTCAGCGCACACCGCAAGCTGAAAGGGTTGAGGCATGTCAGCTCTCCAGATGTTTCGACGTTCTCAGATCGAACCACCTTCGACCATGAAGTTCCCGGCGCTGCACATTGCGGCGTCGTCCGAGGCTAAGAACAGCACCATTCGGGCGACATAAACCGGTTCAATCGGGTCCGGCAGGCATTGCCGGTCCACCTGCTTGGCCAGCGCTTCGGGCGTGACCCACAGGTCTTTCTGACGGTCGGTCATGATCCAGCCGGGCACGACCGCATTCACGCGAATGCGATGATCCCCCAACTCGCGCGCCATGGTACGGGTCAGGCCGTGGACTGCGGATTTGGCGGTGGCATAAGCGGGAAAACCCGCTCCGGCCTCCCACCATGAATTCGACCCGATGTTGATGATCGAACCCGCACCCTTCGCGATCATGCCGGGAGCCACCGACTGAATGGCAAAAAACATGTGGCGAATATTGGTCGCCATACGCTCATCCCAATACTCTGGCGTCACATCGCGCCAGTCGTGGCGGTCATCATGGGCGGCATTGTTGACCAACACATCCGCTTCACCCAACTCTTCAACCAACTGCCCCATTGCGGCGTTCATCGCCTCAATGTCGCGCAAATCGCATTGGGCAAACGCGTGCTCGCCTTCCAAGTCCGACAGCAGCGCAAGCCCAGCCTCAGCATTGAGGTCTAGGAACCCGACCTTGGCCCCCTGATTGGCAAAGGCCCTTACAGTTTCCGCACCAATTCCTCCGGCCCCGCCTGTAATGAAAACCGTCTTGCCTGCAAGGCATGGGTAATTGGCGAAATCTTTGCTCATCCGTCACGCTCCATGATCCATTCGACCTCAGGGGCCGGTACAAATCGCCATTTCCGCAGTGGTCCCGCCATGACGTTCAGATAGTACATCTCAAACCCATAGGGTGCGCCGCAAGGGTGATGACCCCGCGGGACAGTCACAACATCGCCATCGGATACGGCCATCGTTTCATCCAGTTGACCGTCATCGGTGTAAACCCGCTGTATCCCGAACCCATTGGCAGGGTTGAGTCGATGGTAATAGGTCTCTTCCAGATAGGTGATCCGGGGGAAGTCATCCTCGTCATGGCGATGACTGGGGTATGAAGACCAGTGCCCGTTTGGTGTGAAGACCTCTGTCACCAGAAGGCTATCGGCATAGTCCTCGTTCTCCATCGCGATGTTATTGATGTATCGCGTGTTCACACCCTTGCCGCGTTCGGTGAGTGTGATGCCGTCCGGCCCGATCCGGCGCGCTTGATGACCGCCTTTGCCCGGCGCCGAACACACGGCCATTATGCAATCGGTCTCGGCGACAGCTTCCCATTCGGTGCCGTTGGGCAGGTACAAGCAATGCGGCGGCGTCTTTTCGAACACGTTCATCCGGTCGCCCAACACGCCCCAATCCTGCCCGGCACCAGTGATTTTCGCCTTGCCTTCGACCATCACCAGAATGACTTCCCGGTCTCCTGTGACTTCAGCTGCCCGGTCCCCGGCCTTTAGGTGATAAAGCCCAAACCCTACATACCGCCATCCGGCGCTGGCCGGGGTGATGGCATGCACCTTGCCACGGGTGCCAAAGGGTTTTTTGAGCAGGTCTGCCATAGTTCTTCTCCGATTGGGGCGGGCTCAACGACCCGCCCGATTGGGCCTTATGCGGCCTGTCTGTTACGCAAGGCTGACAAAGCATCGGCCAATTCCGACTCGCTCCATCCCTCTGACACAGCGCGGCGCAGGATATCGGCCTGGCTGTCCGGCGCATTGCCACCAACTGGTGGATCGGTGTCGAGGTTGGTTGGAAACGGATACCCCTCGGCGGTTGCTCCGATCGCAGCTTTGATTTCCAAGGCACTCAGATCACCACGTTGTTTCAAGGCCGCAATTGCAGGAAACACCGCTTGAGACATGGCGGCACGGTCGACGGCTTCCATCGCGCGCCCGAAAGCTGACGACACCTGAAGCAGATTGGCCATCCTGTGAATGCCGTTGCTGCTGTTTTCCCCCGCTGCGTGGAAAAGCGCGGGGTTGAAGAACACCGCATCGCCCTTGTTCAGTGGCAACTGGATGTAGGCCTGCTCGAAATGGTCCCTGTGCGCGGGGTCGTGGAAGGCGAGGTATCCGGGCGCATAAAGCTGCGAAAATGGTAGCAGCTTGGTTGGCCCGCTTTCGACCGGCATATCGCAATGCGCCACTGCACCTTGCAGGGTTAGCGCAGCCGTCAGGTGATGGGCATGCGCCGGATACCGCGCTGCGCTGTCCGCAGTCTGGAACCCAAGATGGTAATCCCGATGCGCTTGCTGTGCTTTGCCGCCCGGACGCACCTGATTGACCTGCGCGGTCATCTGGTAATTCGGCCCCAGCCACGCCTCACACGCCGCTGCAACTGCAGCATTGCCGAAATAGAGTGCGAACCCTTCCGGATCACGCAGGCACTGTTTTTGCAGCGCATTCCAGATCCGGTCATTGGCACCCGACGCAGCAAAGTGATCGCCCTCGCCGCCAGCGCCCTCGCGCTCTTCTTCGATGATCTCGCGGAAGACGTCGCTTGCCCGGTCGATCACCGAAGTATCTGCATAGGCACCTTTTAGAACGATCACGCCAGCAGATTTGCCCAGAACCCTTGCCCATTCTGCCAGAAGGGACTTTCGCTGATCGGCATCTGTCAACGCAGTGCGCAACACGTCCATGTCGTAGACAGGCACGTTCTTTTCCACCGCTACGGCATGAGGAACCGCATCGGCTGTCAAGTTTTGCGAGGTCAGCACCTTGAATTCATCCAGATCGCAGGATTCCCGGTCGAAATAGCCGACATACCCAAGTTCTTGATGCACCATGACATACTCCTCTCTCATGGCTTCGGTGTTGCCCCGTGGGGCGGTGATTTAAGTGCTGATCTCCAAACCTGCCTTGCCGCAAACTTCGACGATGTGGTCGTAGCCCATTTTGGAGTACTCGTAGGGCGGCGCTTTGGCAGGGTCCTGTTCTGCCTCGACCACGATCCAACCGTTGTAATCCATCGCTTTCAATGCATTTGCGACGGCCTGAAAATCGATGCAGCCATCGCCAGGCACGGTGAAGGCTCCTGCGATCACTGCATCCAGGAAGCTGCGGTTGTTCTCACGCGTGTCTTGCACAACATCAGGGCGGATGTCCTTGAAGTGAACGTGATGTACGCGATCACCCCAGCGGTTCAGCGTGGCCATCACATCGCCACCACCGAACAGCAAATGGCCGGTATCGAAACACAGCTTCAGTTCGGGGCCTGACCCCTCCATCAGCCAGTTCACCTCATCCTCGCTTTCGATGATCGTGCCCATGTGATGGTGATATGCCATCGGCATACCTTGATCAGCCTTCCACTTGGCCAACTCACTCAGCTTGGCGGCATAGGCCAGAACCTCGTCTTTGGACAATTTGGGGCGGGCATTGACCGGCGTGCCGATCTGCCCCTGAACGGTGTTGGAGCATTCGGCATAAACGATGCACGGGCTGTTCAGTGCAACAAACTGCTCTACTTGCTCACGAACAGCGGCAACCTCGGCGTCAAAGTCGTTGACCAAGGTTGCGCCCGAACACCAACCGCCACAAAGCGCGATGTCGTTTGCGTCCAGATAGGCGCGCAAGCCTTCGGTGTCGCCGGGCATCCGCTGGCCACGCTCGACGCCGGTATAGCCAATCTCGCGCGCTTCTTTCAGCGCCTGTTCCATCGTATAGGCCGCAGTCAAATCCGGCAGGTCGTCATTCTGCCACGCAATCGGAGAGATACCGATCTTCACGCTCATTTCGTGTTTCTTTCCTTGATGGCGACTTCATAAGCCGCGCGTTTTTCATTCACTTCGGGGCGGATGCTGACCTCGGGCACAGCCACTTCCCACCACGTTCCGCCATATTCGGTCGAGGGGTACGGGTCGGTGTCGATCACCACAACGTATGGACCTTTGACGTCGCTGCGTTTGGCCAGCGCGTCCTCAAGCTCGGAAATTGAGCTGACCTTGACCGAGGTCGCCCCCATCGCTGCCGCATGGGCCGCAAAGTCGATGGCAGAAGCCGTTTCGTGGACTGTGTGGTCGAGAAGGTTGTTAAATTCGGCCCCGCCCGTGCCCATCTGCAAGCGGTTGATGCAGCCGAAACCTCGGTTATCGGTGACAACAACGGTAAAGGAAATCCCCATCATCGCTGCCGTCGCCATTTCGGAATTCGCCATCATATAGGTGCCGTCACCGGTAAAGCAGATCACATCTCGATCCGGCTGGGCCATCTTGATCCCCATGGCACCCGCAATCTCATAGCCCATGCAGCTGAAACCGTATTCCATGTGATAGGCCCCTGGGCGCGGTGCTTTCCACAGCTTGTGCAGCTCCCCCGGCATAGTGCCTGCGGCACACATCGCCACGGTGTTTTCATTGGCGGCCCGCTGCACCGCACCGATCACCTGCATATCCGTCGGCAGCGCATTGCTGTCTTTTGGCGCATCGGTCAGCGCATCAACCTTGCCAAACCAGTCGGTTTTCAGCGCCGCAGGCAGATCTGGCGCGCGGTGGTCACCCAACGCTTCGGTGAGTTCTCCCAAACCAACGCGCGCGTCGGATTGCAGCGGCATTGCGCCGTGCTTTTCGGCATCATAAGCGGCGGTATTCAGGCTGATCAGTTCACGCTCGGGGTTGGCAAACAGACCCCAGGACCCGGTGGTGAAATCCTGAAATCGAGTGCCAACGCCCAGCACAAGATCAGCCTCGGCGCAGATGTCGTTGGCGGGTTCGCCACCAGTCACACCAATGGGCCCCAGGTTCAGCGGATGATCCCATGCCAATGCGGATTTCCCCGCCTGTGTTTCGGCCACCGGGATGTTGTGCGCCTCGGCAAAGCTTTGCAGCGCGGGGGTTGCGTCCGAATAATGCACGCCGCCACCCGCGACGATCACAGGGCGTTTGGCCGCCTTGATTGCCGCCACAGCCCGCGCCAGCTCACCCTCATCCGGGCGAATGCGACGCTGATACCAGACGCGAGGCTCAAAGAAGCTTTCGGGATAATCATATGCCTCGGCCTGTACATCCTGGCAAAAGGCCAAGGTGGCCGGACCGCAGTCCGCCGGGTCCGTCATGGTACGGAAGGCGCGCGGCAAAGCCGTCAGCAGGTGTTCCGGGCGCGTGATGCGGTCGAAATAGCGGCTGACCGGTCTGAAACAGTCATTTGCACTGATGGTTCCATCCGAGAACACTTCGGGTTGCTGCAAAACCGGATCAGGACCACGCGTTGCGAACACATCTCCGGGCAGCAGCAAAACAGGCAGGCGGTTCACATGGGCCAGAGCGGCAGCGGTAACCATATTGGTGGCCCCCGGCCCGATCGACGAGGTCACAGCCATCGCCCGTTTGCGGCCCAGTTGCTTGGCATAGGCAATCGCACAATGCGCCATGGTCTGTTCGTTATGGCCACGATAGGTGGGCAGGCTGTCTTTCACACCATGCAGCGCCTCACCCAAACCGGCAACGTTGCCATGGCCGAAAATGGCCCAGACACCTGCGATAAAGGGCTCTCCGGCCTCGTTCATCTGCGCCCCAAGATAACGCGCCAGAGCCTGCGCCGCTGTCAGTCGGACTGTCTTGCTCATCATGATCCCTTTCAACTTGAAACCGCTGCCAGCGGCCCACAGGTTGCTTTTTTACGAAGATGTCAGGCCAATGCCTCAAGCCTGAATTGAGTGTGAGCTCAGGTGTCACCGCCCGTTCGGATGCCCCCGAAAGGGCATCCGGGTGTTCAAAGTTTAGACTGTACCGCCCAAAGACCCTTCCAGCTCGGCCATTTCCTGACCACCGGCCATCAGGTCCTGCAACTGTTCAGGGGTAATCTCACCACGGGTCGCCGTACCCAGCGTTTTGCCGCGATTCAGCACGGTAAACCGGTCACCCACTGCCAAAGCATGGCGCACGTTATGGCTGATGAAGACCACGCCAACCCCCTGACTGCGTACCTTGTCGATAGTCGCCAGAACGTTCGAGGTTTGACGTACGCCAAGGGCCGAGGTCGGTTCGTCCAAGATCAGAATCTTGGCACCGAAATACACGGCGCGGGCAATGGCGACGGTCTGCCGCTCACCACCAGACAAAGTGCCCACGGCCTGATCCGGCCCACGCAGGTTAATGCCCATTTTGCGCATCTCTTCCATGCAGACATCATTCGCCTGTTCGACATCGAAGCGCTTCATCAGGCCCTTACCTTTGGTCGGTTCGCGCCCCATGAAGAAATTGCGCGTGACGCTCATCAGTGGGATCATCGCCAGATCCTGGAAAACGGTCGCAATGCCCGCCTCCATCGCATCCCGAGGCGTGTCGAAATGCAGCGGTTTGCCTTCGAAGAAGATCTCGCCCTTGGTGGGTTTGTGCACGCCCGACATGGTCTTGATGAAGGTCGATTTCCCTGCACCGTTGTCGCCCAGCAGGCAATGACATTCACCCGGTTTGACGTCAAAGCTGACGCCCGCCAAAGCGATGATGTTGCCAAAGTGCTTTTCGATGTTCTTCATTTCCACGATGGGCGCCACATCAGTCGCCGCATCGCCGTGGTGGAACTTGGTATCTTCGGTCATATCAACGCTCCCCGGTTACGCGTTTACGGATCGCGTTGTTGAACAGAACCGCAATCAACAGCATCGCGCCTAGGAAGACCTGGAACCAGTCCTGATCGAAGTCCGTATACGTCAGTCCGATGACAACCATACCGAAGATGATCGCACCAAAGAACGCGCCAATGGCCGAGCCATAACCGCCGGTCAGCAGACAGCCGCCGATTACGGCTGCGATGATCGCCTCAAACTCTTTCTGGAACCCACGACGTGCGTCGGTCGAACCCGCGTCGATTACGGTAATGATGGCGACCAGTGCGGCACAGCAGGCAGTCAGCATGAACAGCGAAACTTTGACCCGGTTCACCGGCACACCAGAGTTTGACGCCGCCGTGCTATCGCCGCCCGACGCGAAAATCCAGTTCCCTGCCGGGGTACGCAACAGCACATAAGTGGCTGCAAGCGCCAGCACGATGAACCACAGGATTTCGACCGGAATTCCGGGCACTTTAGGCGCACCGCTTTTGAAGGTTTCGATCATGCCTTTCTCGGCCAGCCAGGTAAACAGGCCGCCAAATGCCTCGCCTGAAAAGAACGGAGCCAGCCAGTCGTTCTCAACCACGTCACGAACGCCACGCAACTGGGTCGATCCTCCGGTGGCGGCCTTCAGGCCAACCAACGACAGACCGCGTAGAATGAACAGGAAAGCCAGGGTCACGATGAAGGATGGCAGACCTGATCGGATCACGATGTTTCCGTTTATCGCCCCGACAAATGCTGCGAAAACAAAAGTCATTGGGATCGCGACGATCAGCGGCAACTGCCAGGTGACCACACAGACGCCAAAGAACAGGCCCGCAAACGCCACCATCGAGCCGATGGACAGGTCAAATTCCCCCCCGATCATCAACAGAGCGGCACCGATGGCCAGAATTCCCAACTGTGCGGCAGGTGTCATGAAATTCATGATCCCGGCCAGGGTAAACATCGAGTCGTCTGCTGTGATGGCAAAAAAGATAACCACCAGCACGACACCGGCCATCGCACCGAGTTCGGGCCGCTTCATGAGTTTGGTCATAAAAGGCTCTTTTTTGACCCTTTCGTCCCCGGCGACTTGAGCTGAGTCACTCATCGTTTCCTCCCATTTGGGTTGGAACGGCGCTGCTGCGCCGTCCCAGTTTATTCAGGTTCCGGAATGGATCAGCGAATGCCCTGCGAGGACAGTTCGATCACCTGAGCGGCCTTCTCCTGAGTCACCAGGTTGGGACCTGAAGGAACATTGCCACCGGGCATCAGGCCGTATTTGGCGTGCAGACCCATAAAGTTCACCGACAGATACCCCTGCAGATACTGTTGCTGATCGATGGCAAAGGCGGCGTCACCGTCCGCGATCGACTGCAGGAAGTTGGCCGACAGGTCGAAGGAGGCAACATTCACATCACGGCCCGAGGCTTTGACTGCGGCAACGGTCGGTTCACCGGCCGAGCTTGCACCCAATGCCATCACAGTATCGACCGCTTCGTTTGCAGCCAGAGCAGCGGCAACTTTCGACTCGATTTCCGACGGGTCGTTCGAGGTCGGCAGCACTTCGACGTCACCGCCGAAACCTTCCGCGAAACCTGCACAGCGCAGATCCAGCGCAACGTTGCCGACTTCGTGGTTCACACAAATCGCTGTTTTGCCGCCCATCGATGCCAGCTCGGCACCTGCAGCTTTGCCCGCGTCAAACTCGTCCTGACCCACGTGCAGCAAAGCACCCAGATCTTTCGAAACGTCCGAACCCGAGTTGATCGAGATCACCGGGATACCGGCAGCTACGGCACGTTCAATTGACGGGCCAAGCGCATCCGCATCCGGGATCGAGACGATCAGGCCGTCGGGCTCCTGGTTCACGGCAGCATCGATCAACTGCGACATCGCCACCATGTCAAAAGTTTCTGGTGCGCGGTATTCGACGTTCACGCCGACATCCTTACCAGCCTGCTCGACGCCGTTTTTCACAACGTTCCAGAATGCGTCGTTGGCCTGGCCGTGCGATACGACCACGATTTCCTGTGCAAACGCAGGTGTCGCCAGGGCCAAAGCCCCTGCAGCTAGCGCGCCTTTCACAAATTTCTTCATTTCAGTTTCCTCCCATGATTTCAGTCTGATCTTAAGTCGGGGGACCAACCCCGATCATCCGGCTGTGCCGAATCTGATTGGCTGCGGCACAAAAACCGAGCTGACGTAAGTTTGAAGAATTTCGATCATTTTGCAACCGGTTTCAAAACTACTTCCATCCGAACCGGTTGTCCGGATTGCATCGACAGGGTCGCGGCCTCGGCCATGGCAAGCGCGGCAACACCGTCTTTCAACGAAACAGGAACCTCTGAACCGGTCACAACAGCGTCGACAAACGCGGCCCATTCCACCTTGTAAGCGGGCATGTAACGTTCGAGAAAGAAATAGGTTGGCTTTGCCCCGACAACGCCCTCTGCCGTCGATTTGACCACCGTATTTTCCAGCATGTTCTGCGCTTGCAGCAATCCGCCTGAACCCAGCAACTCGACCCGCTGGTCATACCCATAGGCCGCACGGCGCGAGTTCTTGATAACAGCAATACGACCATCTGCATAAGTCATTGTCACCGCAGCGGTATCCACATCACCAGCCGCGCCAATCTCGGCATCTACAAGAGACGACCCGACGGCCGTAATGACAACCGGAACCTCGCCCATAAGATAGTTTGCCATGTCGAAATCGTGGATCATCATGTCCCGAAACAGCCCACCAGACACTTTGACATAGCTGACTGGAGGCGGCGCCGGGTCAAACGAGGTAATCGACAGCAGCTCTGCTTTGCCGATTTCACCCGCCTCTAAACCTGCTTTCAACGCCGAAAAATTGGGGTCGAACCGGCGGTTAAACCCAATCATCACAGGCTTACCCCGCCCGGACACAGCATTTAGACATTGCGCAGCACGTTCCAGGCTCAGATCAACCGGCTTTTCACACAGCACGGCTTTACCTGCGGCTGTGGCAGCTTCAATCAAGTCAGAATGCGTATCGGTTGGCGTTGCGATCAGAACAGCATCAATTTGGGGGTCTGCAATGATCTCGTCCGACCCACGCGCCTGCGCCCCGTATTCGCCGGCAAGGCTTTCTGCCGCTTCTGGCACTGCGTCTGAAACAGCACAGAGCTTGCTGTTTGGGTGGGCCGAAATGGCCTGCGCATGTACCCGTCCGATGCGTCCGGCGCCCAGCAAACCAACCTTCAACATGCAGCTCTCCCGAATCTAGTTGTTGGACGTAACAATGATTCTGTTTGCAACCGGTTGCAATATCTTTTTTCAATGGATCAGAAATCTTTGCGACGCCCCACGCGAAGGGGTCGCCAAACAAGGTCTACCGTGGTCTTCCGATGATACACCACGCGCCGAATTCCGCGCATTTGCGTGTCTACGGGAATCCCCCAATTTCCGAACGCGGTGAATCAGGGTAGGTTTCAATTAAGGAACACACACACTACCACTCTGTGACCCCTTAAAAGGGGCTGGCATGACCCCCTCGTCCAGCCCCTTAAATTTTCCGATACCTGTGCTGATCAACCTGTCGCATGGTGGATTCAGAAACATACCCGCACCCAACGAAACAACGAGTCGTTTTGGCGACAGAGCAAAACGAGCCTGCGCGCTTCATTGGCTTCAAGTACTTCGTATGAAGATGGCGATCCCTGAAGGACTCGAACCCTCAACCTGCTGATTAGAAGTCAGCTGCTCTATCCAGTTGAGCTAAGGGACCGCTGCGCCCTTCTTGCGGTTTTTATTGTCCGGGTTCAAGGGCCAAGCGCATGAAGGCGCTGTTTGGGTCGTCCTGATAGCCAAAGATCGGGCCGCAATAGGAATATCCCAATGTCTCATAGAGTTTGCGGGCGGCTTCATATTCGGAAAGATGGGCTGCTCCGGTCTCCAGAACCAGGGCCTCAATCCCCTCGGCACGTGCCAAGTCTGCCAAGTGCTGCATCATCAGCCGCGCCAAACCACGGCCCCGCGCCTGCGCCAGAATATGCACTGACTTCACCTCGGCGGTTCCGTCGGGCAGCATCTTCATCGCGCCACACCCTAAAGGTTGCTGACCCTCATAAATCGCCCAGAACCGAATCCCCGGCCCGGCCAGCGACTCGGCGTCCATTGTATGGTTGCTTTCGGCAGGACCTGCCGTTTCGCTATGAGCAAAATGCGCGTCCACCACGGCGCGAAGGGCGTCCGAGGTTGGATCGGCCCTGCGAATCTCAATCATTCAGTGGGTCCAGGGGCCGCGCCGGTCGGTGGCGAAATTCTCGCCATAGCCACGGGCACGCAGGTTCGGTTTGCGCTTGTGCGGCTCGCTGACCTGCACTTCGATACCGTTGTCCTTGGCGTAGTCCAAAGCCTCTTCCTTGGTGTCGAATTTCAGGCGCACCTGCGTCTGCGTGTCATTGGACGACGTCCAGCCCATCAGCGGATCGACCTCACGCGCCGAGGCCGGGGCGTATTCCAGAACCCATTTGCGGGTTTTGGCCATCCCCGAAGTCATCGCGTTTCGCGAAGGCTGGTAAATCCGTGCGCGCATGTCGCCTCTCCGTACTCACTTGGCTCAGCCGTTTATGCGTCAGAGAGCGTCCGGGGGCAAGATTGCAATTGTCGCGGCTGTTGCCCGCGACCTAATGTCAGAAATTGTCATTGGCCCGGGATAAATCAGAGACACATCAAACGTCGGGACATCACAATGATTCACCAACCGCATGGCATCCGACTGTGTTGAGCGCAATGAATCCGGATCAGCCCTTGCAGACGGACAAAATAAGAACAAATGTAGGGGCCTGACTGCGGAGCCTGCCGATGCCTTACGCCCATTCCGACAAGACCCAACTGACCGCCGACGACGTGCGCGCCCGCCTGAAACTGGAAGGCGGCAAGCAGTTTGTGATGCACACCGAGTTCAACCCGGCAGGTGACCAACCGACGGCCATCAGGGAACTGGCTGGCGGCGTATTGGACGGCGAGCGCGATCAGGTTCTGCTAGGTGCGACGGGGACGGGTAAAACATTCACCATGGCCAAGGTGATCGAGGAAACCCAGCGCCCAGCCATCATCCTTGCACCGAACAAAACACTGGCCGCGCAGCTTTACGGAGAGTTCAAAGGCTTCTTCCCCGAAAACTCAGTGGAATACTTCGTCTCGTATTACGACTACTACCAACCCGAAGCTTATGTGCCGCGCTCGGACACGTACATTGAGAAAGAATCCCAGATCAACGAACAGATCGACCGGATGCGCCACTCGGCCACGCGGGCGCTGCTGGAACGTGACGATGTGATCATCGTGGCGTCAGTGTCTTGCATCTACGGTATCGGCTCGGTCGAAACCTACGGGGCGATGACGCAGGATCTGAAGGTCGGCAATGAATACGACCAGCGGCAAGTGATGGCCGATCTGGTCGCACAGCAATACCGCCGCAACGATCAGGCGTTTCAGCGCGGTTCGTTCCGGGTGCGTGGCGATTCACTGGAAATTTGGCCCGCCCACCTTGAGGATCGCGCCTGGAAACTGTCGTTCTTTGGCGAGGAACTGGAACAGATCACCGAGTTCGACCCTTTGACAGGCGAACGCGCCGCCACGATGGAGCAGGTGCGCGTTTATGCGAACTCGCACTACGTGACGCCGAAACCCACGATGCAGCAGGCGATCATCGGGATCAAAAAGGAACTGCGCATCCGGCTGGACCAACTGGTGGGCGAAGGCAAATTGCTGGAAGCGCAACGTCTGGAACAACGCACCAACTTCGATCTGGAAATGCTCGAGGCTACTGGCGTCTGCAACGGGATCGAGAACTATTCGCGCTACCTCACGGGCCGCGCTCCGGGTGAACCGCCCCCGACCCTGTTCGAATTCATCCCCGACAATGCCATCGTCTTTGCCGACGAATCCCACGTCAGCGTTCCGCAGATCGGCGGCATGTACCGGGGCGACTATCGGCGCAAATTCACGCTGGCCGAACACGGGTTCCGCCTGCCGTCCTGCATGGATAACCGACCCCTGAAGTTCGAGGAATGGGATGCCATGCGCCCGCAATCCGTCTTCGTCTCGGCCACGCCGGCCAAGTGGGAGATCGAACAGACCGGCGGCGTCTTCACCGAACAGGTGATCCGCCCCACCGGCCTGCTGGACCCCGAGGTCGAGATCCGCCCTGTCTCCATGCAGGTCGACGACCTGCTGGACGAAGTGCGTAAGGTCGCCGCCAACGGCTTCCGCACGCTGGTCACCACGCTGACCAAACGCATGGCCGAGGACCTGACCGAATATTTGCACGAGCAGGGCATCAAAGTCCGCTACATGCATTCCGACATCGACACGCTGGAACGCATCGAAATCCTGCGCGACCTGCGGTTGGGGGCATTCGATGTGCTGGTCGGCATCAACCTGCTGCGCGAGGGGCTCGACATCCCCGAATGCGGCCTGGTCGCGATTCTGGATGCGGATAAAGAGGGCTTTTTGCGGTCCGAGACCTCTCTGGTGCAAACCATCGGCCGCGCTGCGCGTAACGCTGATGGTCGGGTGATCATGTATGCCGACAAGATCACCGGTTCAATGGAGCGCGCGCTGAACGAGACCAACCGCCGCCGTGCCAAACAGCTCGCCTATAACGAGGAACACGGCATCACCCCCGAGACGGTGAAAAAGAATGTCGAGGACGTTCTGGCAGGTCTCTACGAAGGCGACGTCGACATGAACCGCGTCACCGCCACCATCGACAAACCGATGCACGGCGCGAATTTGGAAGCGCATCTGGACGGGTTGCGCGAGAAGATGCGCAAGGCCGCCGAGAACCTGGAATTCGAAGAGGCCGCCAATATCCGGGACGAGATCAAACGTCTGGAAGCGGTCGATCTGGCCGTCGCCGACGACCCCATGGCGCGGCAATGGGCGGTCGAGAAAGCCTCGGAAGACGCAGTGAAGTCGCGCGGACGGTCAACGGCTGGCAGGCCGGGGCAGCGGGGTGGGAATGTGAAGCGGCGGAAAAGGTAATCTTTTCAACTATTCTTTGGGTTGAATTACCGCAGCGATCATAACATCGTGCGGCAAGGTAAGTCTCGGAAAAATAATGAAGTACCTTTGGTTTCATCTTTTTATTGCTACAACCTTAGCGCTAACGGCGTGTGGTGAAATCCAGGATCACTCAAAAATTAGAACTACTTCTAAATCAATTAACGGCGAGTACATTGCTGGTGTCGGAGATACCGTACTCACCATAGAAAACACTGAAAGCCTACCGAATGCATTTGGGGCAGCCGATATTTTGGGACGAACGCGACCAACAGGGACTACCACTGTGTACTTCAATGGATACTCAAATGGGAAAGCTCAGTTTGTGCGCAGGGACGTTTTGATTCACAGCTCAAAAACTACGGTAAATAGCACGCCGCTAATTGTTAACCCAAGTAGTCAGAGTACTTTCTCAGGAAACATCGGCGGTATTCCTTATTATGGATCCAGCAGTACGAGTACCTATCCTATTATTGTTCCTCCGAATACACCTCAGGACCAAGTTGCAGGTATTCGCGACATCAACATTGCGCCCAAGTTGGTGATCAAATTTTCGTAGCTGGCAGGGATATAATAATCACGGCCGCATCTCCCAACCAGGTTAAGTACACAATTCAGTAATCCACGAGCGCATAATCCACCCCAACACCCTGCCCAGCAAGCATATGATCCAATGCACTATTCACCGTGCGCACAGCCCGCTATTCACCTGAACCCGATGGGCCTTTCACCCCACAACTTTGATCCCAATCAATACCGAAGAAAAAAATGTCGGCAAGCTGGAGTGCATGAAAGTGCAAAACCCAACCGGCGTGGACGCCTATAAACCGGCCCAAATCGCCGAGCTGGTCGAAACCGCAGGCGTTGCCAAGGCGCATCTGTCAGTCGGCCAGACATTGACGCTGGCCATTCTTGCGGGCGTTTTCATCGGCTTTGGCGGCGCGGCCTATACCATGGTCATGACCGGTGTCGATCCGGGCTTCGGACCGGCCCGGTTTCTGGGTGGCGTCGTGTTCTCGCTGGGCCTGATCCTGGTGGTAGTCGGCGGGGCCGAGCTGTTCACTGGCAACGCTCTGATGACCATTGCGGCGGTGGACCGGAAAATTTCACTGCGTGACCTGCTGCGGAACTGGGGGCTCGTGTATCTCGGGAATTTGGTCGGAGCTATTGCACTGGCCCTGGCATTTGCTGCAACCGGATTGCTCGAAGGTCCCACGGGCGCCACAGCATCTGCGATCGCAAATGGCAAAATCGACCTCACTCAGACACAGGCCTTTGCGCGTGGCATTTTGTGCAACGCGTTGGTCTGCCTTGCCGTTTGGCTGAGCTTCGCCGCCAGATCGGTCGTGGGAAAGGTGATGGCAATACTCTGGCCGATTGCGGCGTTTGTTCTGATGGGGTTGGAACACTCGGTCGCCAATATGTACCTGTTGCCGCAAGGCGCACTTGCAGGTGCCGACCTTGGTTGGGGCGCCGTCTTTGGAAACCTGTTTTGGGTTACGATTGGCAATGTTGTCGGCGGTGCGGGTGGCGTTGCGCTTGCTTATCGCCTTGCCTATCTGCACAATACGTCCGGCTGAAAGCGCTGTTCTCGCAGATCAAAAGAAAGGGCGGGTCTGTCCCCGCCCTAAGCTTTACCCCTTATCCCAATGTGCAATCACATCATATCCGACCGGTGAGGGCGGGCCTTCCATGAATTCGGCGAAATGGCCCCACAGCTCGGCCACTTTGGGCGCGTTTGCGTTCGAGGTCGCTTCGCTTTCCACCACCGAGATCACATAGCCCGATCCGTCCTCGTTCATCACGTTGGTAAAGCAATGCATGCCGGGCATGCCCATGATCTCGGATTTCAATTCGTTCATTTTTGCCGTGGCGGCCTCGCGCGTTCCGGGCTTCATTTTGAATTGGGTAATACGTGCAAACATTGCTTTCCTCCCTCACGTGACAGAACTGTCATGTGGCGCAGCCAGAACGGCCGCGCCGCGCGCATCCTAGCACAGGGGCTTGAAATCTCAGATTGATGCGTAGGATTTTCGGCCATTTTCAACCACGCGCCTCACTGCGCGCAAGCCTCTGACACTTCAGGGTTGCAGCCCAGCGTCCCCGGGGCCTTGTCTTGCCCTGTTCAGCGGCTACATCCCCATCCATGCGTGCAATCCTGACTTCTCTGATCCTGGCCACCCCGGCTTTCGCGTGGGAGGCGACGGTGGGCGATATCTGCACGCTTTCGCATGACACAGGTGCGGCGACGATCTTCCTGACCTATGACCCGTCTGCGCCGCTCTATACGCTGACGGTTACTCGGAAAGATCAGGTCTGGGCTCAGTCCCCGTGGTTTGCCATGCGGTTCGAAGGACGAAACCCCATCGAAATCGCCACCCCACGCCATGTCTTGTCCGACGGAGGATCTGCGTTGACGGTGACGGATACCGGCTTTGGGAACGTGCTGGATGGGTTGGAGTACAACCAGGTCGCCTATGCTTTCACACAAGACGGGGTCGCAGAATTTCCCCTGATCGATGCAGCGCCGCAGGTGCGAATCTTTCGCACCTGTGCAGGCGCGCATTTGTCCTGAACGGGTTCCCTTTGCCCGCTATGGGCGCACGAATTTGGCGTTACCGACCGCACGTTGTTGCGGCTCTGGGCGGCTTTCAGATAGCGCGGCCTGCGGTGCAGGCGTCTCGGCAAACCCACAGGCAACGCCGTCTCCATCCGGGTCATTGCGCGTGTGGTACCCCGGCTGACCTTCCCGGAACGGCCCGATCCCCATGGCCTGCGTCGCGTCACACCCTGCCAGCGCGATCAGGTGGATCACGGCCTCATCCCTATTATACTCGGACACCCGAATGAAAACGCCCACCGCGATCAGCACAGTCGTGAGGGGCAGCAATAGTACCATGATCAGTATGCGTACCGGAGACAGTGCCTGCCGACGCGTGGCCTCGGCCCGCTGGTGTCGGCGGGTTGATCTTGGGTTCAGGTCAGGCGCGTCCTGCATGGGTTTCTTGAACAGCATGCCTGGGTCTTACGATGGATATGTGGCAAAGCCGAGGCAATCGGATCGAAAGGTTGGCGGGCCGCCGATTTACGCTTTAGTGTCACTGCCAAACCCTGATTGCGAGGTCTCGCCAAACCGTGACCGGTCCCTACCAAACCCCAGACGAAACGGTCCGCGCGCAGGCCAAAGAGCTTTTGGAGCAGGCGCGGTTTGCTGCGTTGGCGGTTTTGCATCCTCAGACGGGTTTGCCAACACTGTCCCGTATCGCGCTGGCTACGGATACGGATGGCTGCCCTGTCACGCTGATCTCGTCACTGGCCGAACACACCCAAGCCCTGAACGCCAACCCGAATTGTGCCCTTCTGGTCGGAAAGCCCGAAGACAAAGGCGACCCGCTGACCCATCCCCGTCTGACACTTCACGCTGTGGCGCATTGGGTATACCGGGACATGCCAGAGTATGCCCCGCTGCGTGAGCGGTATCTGAGCCTGCGGCCTAAGGCAAAACTGTATATCGATTTCGCCGATTTCAGTTTTGTCAGGTTCGCCATCAAGGATGGTTTGCAGAACGGCGGTTTTGGCAAAGCCTATCGCCTGACAGCAAGTGATTTCTGACGTTCAGCGCACCACATGCACAGCACACCCAGCATGTCGTACGACATGTGAAGCAGTTGAACCCAGCAGCAGATCCTGCATGCCCGGACGGTGCGACGCCATGATGATCAGGTCGGGAGAGTTGGCTTCGGCCCAATCCAGAATTGTGCGGCCAGAGTGTCCTTCGATCACCAATCCACGCGCATTTGGCAACTGCGCTGCCAATTCATCCAATTCCGTCTGAATCGCCTTGCGTGCTTCGGTCAGGTATTCGGGCGGCATATACGAAATCGCATAGTTCGGAATATGCTCGACCACATGCAGCAATGTCACCTGCGCGTCTGGTGTGGCCAACAGTTGAGCCAGTTTCAACGGCCCGGAGGTGTCTCTTTCAGCATCGAATGAGATAGGGACAAGAATGTTGTGATACATAGCGTGAGCCTCCGTTTTGCAGGCTCACTTTGAAACAAATTAATACTGCAGGCTTTGATTCAGGTCAGGAATTTCAGAATGTCTCCGCCACGTCATACATGACCGGCTCAAAGCTTTTGCATAGTTCGTTGATCTTGCGGTTGCGGTCGCGCATCTCAGGCGTCCGCAACATGGCCAGAAAATCTTCGCGCCGTTCCCATTGCGAGTAGTTGGCGATTCGGGTTTGCGCGTCGTTCACATGCAGCCCTGCGGAAACAAAACCCGGCTGCTTGGAAATGAATTCGGCATAAGCGTCGGTCAAGGCTTCCAAAAGGTCCTGACAAGTACCCGGCGTCATTTCGAAGGTTGTGATAACTGTTTGAACACTGGCGTCTTTGGCGATTTTCGGCATCGGGATTCTCCATTTGCTTTCCTCAACCTAGCACACCCAACAAAAACGTCGCCTATTTCCTGTCACACCGCAAAGCAACTCGAGGTGTTCCTGGCAAACCCGAAGAATTGGCCGCCCTATTTAGAGCGGCCAGTGCTGCCATTATTTTTCCATCCGAATCAACGCAGTGACTTCGCCCTTAACCTGCTCAGGCCATCTCAGGGTCAGGCTAGCACCCAGCGACCCCTGCTCGGGCAGGACGTGAGGTGCCGCAAAAACCTGGTTATTGAAAACCCCGGTAAGCCCACCGAGCACGGTAATGCTGTCGCAACTACGCGCTTTACCATTGAACGGCAGTTCTCCATTCGACAAAACTGGCCAATAACTTGCGACCGAGTTTTGCTGACGCCGGACTCTCAGCGGGTGCGCGGTCATTTTTGTGACACCGTGGTAGGTGTTGTTCTGGAACGTCACATTCGTGTGCCTGTTGTTGTTGAGATCCGCAAAAGATGTGTCCACCCTTTCCACCCGATTTATCGAACCACTAGTGGCCCGAAACTTGTTTCCAGTCACAGCCAAACCATTCAGGAAATGCCCGGCCCCATAAGGACGAATAATGATAAAGCTGAACCAGGACGGCGCCTGACTTGAATAGAAGATATTGTCCGTGATGCTCATGGCGCTGAACGAGAACCCGCTGGTGAAAGCGGGCGACGCGTCCCGTTCATTGGTCCATTCGATGAAACAATTGTCGACATAGTTTTCGGCAATAGTGGAACTGTTATACGTGCCGATCATGATCAACCCAGCGGTGCGTACGCCTTGCGGAATGCCATCACCTTGGAAAAAATGATTACCGAGAACCATGTTGTTGTCACCGCCCAGAACGGCAAAGTGTTTAAAGCGCACGGCCTGGTTGTGGCGCAGTTTCACGTCGTTCGAATTGGTGTTCAGCCCGATTGACGATCGATCCGTCACAGGCAAGGATTCTTCCGCCGACAGGAACTGACAATTGTCGATCAGCATCCCCTTGCACCCTGTCGCAATCGAGGTGATCCCCCGGTCTTTCGGGCGGCTGACAAAACAGTCTTTCAACTGGAATGTGCCGCCCGACGTGGCCAGCCGAATGGCGCTGCATCTGCTGTTGCACTGAAACTCGATCTGCTCCATGCCGAATTTACGCAGTGTGTTGAAGCCGCTGAAATCCAGAAGGTACTTGAACGCGTGGAACGTGAACGTCTGCGTGCCCGACGCATCATAGATTGGCGCGTTCAGGATGATCTCACCAGCACCAACGTTTTTTGACCGCACATAGATTTCGCGGCCCACACCACTGCCCTGCACCAACGAACCCACAGGAATATTCGCCACATTGGCCACATTGGTCAGTCGCGTTCTATCCGAAGGATCATAGGTTGCCACCGATGTGAAGGTCTCGGTATCCCAGGCCGTGCTGCTCTTGACATCGAACTGACCGTTGCGGATCACGCGGCGGGTGGAAAAGCCTTGTTTGTTCGGAACCGCTGCGGCCATGTCTATCGGAGCCGTTACCGAGATTTTGCGACCGCCCAGGTCAAGCGATTCATGATCCGCGTTATTCAGCAACGCCTGAAACGCCTTTTTGAAAGCAAGCTCTTCATCACCGAAGGCCGCAATGTAACTTGGCAGATGGAAGTCTTTGGTCAGCAACAGCATCTTGTCATCCGGCATCGTAACGGTGCCTTCAAACTCCATCTCAGAGGTCATGCTGGTGTTTTCCCCAAGATAGTAGTTTCCCTGCGGAACATAGACGCGACGCCCGCCAGCGGCCTGATCTGCGGCCTCAAACGCGGTGGAGTCGTCCGTAACACCATCACCGACCGCGCCATAATCCCGAACATCCACCAGACTGATCATTTCACGAAGGAAGACATTGGTGACGTCGGATATCTCAAGATCATCCACGCGCACCAAGGCACCGTTGGCCCCTTCGATGTCCAAGCCAAAATGCCCATACAACGCGGCAAGACCCCAAGGCATATCCACTCCCGGACGTTGGCCGGTGCCAACTATCGCCGTAATTTCATGCACTGAACCATAACCCGATAGCTGAGTTGCCGGACCCTGCTCCACAACGCCTGCAACATGTGCATCCCCTGCACCCCCGGCCCAAGCGGCAATCCGCACCGAAGGCAATGGCCCGCTAATCGCTTTGACACGCGCTTTGATCTGCAGGTAACAACCGGGCAATATCGGCGTCTGCCCCATATAGCGCAGCTGCTGTGTTGTGTTCACTTTCAGAATCTCAAGACAGCCACCAAAATCCGCATCCGAAGGCGCAAAAACCCCTGTGCCGGACCCGCCATAGGTCGGCGAGCCCGGAGTCCCGTCCCCGGCAGACCAGACTGTCAGGCCATTCGCGAATTGAGGTGGCATGAACACGATGCCGTCAGTGATTGCCTTGTTCATTGAAATCCCTTTCTCAATCGCGTCGCGCAGGTCATGCGACGCGTCCAAACCCCGTGTTCAGGTCCACCCCGAACGCGAAAGTCTGGATACCGAAAGGGAATTAACCACGGCTCATCTCACCGTGACGGTGGTGTTGCCTCAAGCCGCAGGGTCAGCGTTACCCAACAATTGAACGCCATTTATTTTCCAACCACCTTCCAAAGGGATCATTTGGTAGTCCAAAATGTGAACGCGCCCATCGCCGTCGGTGATCATGACTTTCTGCCACAATGACCCGGCAATCTCGCGCAGTTCCAGAAAGCGTACATCAGCAGGTCGCCAAACCATGGGATACCCGTTGCGGACCATTGCTCCAAAGTTGTCCGGATTTTGGAAGAGCCGCTGAATGTTTGGGCTGGCGAAAGTAAAGGCCGTCGCGAAATCATCGGCCTTGAAGGCTTGTATCTGCGCCGCGATGTTCGCTTCGATTTCAGAACTTTGGGCATACGCCCCCGACACCAGTCCGGCACTCAAGGAAAGAGCAAGCAATAATCGACGCATGGGGCCACCTCCTGCAGATAGGGTAGCCCCAGACCTGTTCAGGTCAAATCAGACCAGCTCTCCGGCCAGTGCTTTGTCGATCAGAGCAATTGTTTCCGGCACACCATACAGCGCGATGAACCCCCCGAAACGCGGGCCTTGCGACGCGCCAAGAAGCACTTCGTAAAGGGCTGTGAACCAGCCGCGCATCGGGTCAAACCGCTCGCGCCCGATCGAATAGACCACCGACTGCAGCGCCTCATCCTCGGTGGGGCCATCATAGGCTTCAAGCGCAGCCTTCAGTGCCTCCAGTGCCTCGCGTTCCTGATCCGTCGGTGCGCGGTGCTTGCGCGTCGGTTTGACGAAGTCGTTAAAATAACGCACAGCGAACCCAGCCGCCTGATCCAGGTCAGGGTGGCTCTCGGCCGTTGCGTTGGGCGCATAGCGGCGAATAAAGCCCCATAGCGTTTCTTTGTCCTCCGCCCCCGATACGGATGCGAGGTTCAGCAACATCGCAAAGGGCACGATCAGCGTCGATTCAGGAACGTCACCACCATGGATATGCCAGACCGGGTTGTTCAACTGCGCCTTCAAATCCTGCCCCGGATAGGCACGCAACTGCTGATGATACTCATCGTATGCTTTCGGGATCACATCAAAATGCATCCGCTTGGCCGTTTTGGGCTTCTGATACATGAAATACGCCAAGCTCTCGGTTGGCGCATAGGTCAGCCATTCGTCAATCGACACGCCATTGCCGGACGACTTCGAGATTTTTTGACCGTTTTCATCCAGGAACAGCTCATAGCTGAAATGCTCAGGCGCACGGCCGCCAAGCGCACGGCAGATCGAGTCATAGATCTTTTCGTTCGTCGCGTGCTCTTTGCCGTACATCTCGAAATCGACACCCAGAGCGGCCCAGCGCGCGCCAAAGTCCGGCTTCCATTGCAGCTTCACATGGCCCCCGGTGACGGGAACGGTCCATTCCTTGCCTGTCTCATCGTCAAAGGTCACGGTGTATGTTTCAGCGCAGACCTTTTTCATCGGCACATACATGACCCGCCCGCTTTCAGGGTGCAGCGGCAGGAAAATCGAATAGGTCTGCTGGCGCTCTTCACGCAAACTCTTGAGCATGATCGCCATGATCTCATCATAGCGTTCAACCGCACGCTTGAGAATTTCGTCAAACTGCCCGGATTCATAGAATTCTTTGGCCGAGTAGAATTCGTACTCAAACCCAAATGTGTCTAAGAACCGCCGCAGCATCGCGTTGTTATGCGCGCCAAAGCTGTCATATTCACCAAACGGATCCGGCACCGAGGTCAAAGGGCGCTGTAAATGCTGCTCCAGAATCTCCGGGTTCGGCACATTGCTGGGCACCTTCCGCATCCCGTCCAAATCATCCGAGAAACAGATCAGCTTGGTCGGAATGTCAGAAAGCGCTTCGAACGCACGCTTTACCATTGTGGTCCGCGCAACCTCACCGAAGGTACCGATATGCGGCAGACCCGAGGGGCCATAGCCGGTTTCAAACAACACATACCCCTTTTCAGGCGCACCTTTCTGATAGCGTTTGAGCAACCGGCGCGCCTCTTCAAAAGGCCAGGCCTTGGACGACATCGCGGTTTCACGCAGTTCAGACATTTCAATGTGCTCCATCGGGAAAGGTGCCTTGGTTGCCCCATGCAACCGGACCGGCCCCTCCTATTGTGCCAGTGCAGCATGAGTCAATAAAGCACTGGCCCGTTTCCTGCCATAACTGACCAGAAACCGGAGTTTCCCCATGCTCAAAGGGCTAAAGTCTCCTGCACTACTCCGAATAGTCGAACGCTGTCTTCAGTCGGTCCGTGACTCAGGTTTCACAGCTCAGCCTTACTGAAGCCACAATGCTGGGGCGATTGTACTCTCCGAAACAAAAAAGACACGGGCCGCACGCTCTGACTTGGGCCGCATATTTCACGGGCTTCTCGGGCCATGTATGACTAGGGCAAGATCAGGAAGCTTACCGGACCACAGGACAAAAGATGCGACGCGAAACGACCAATCTGATCCGCTTTGTGCTTGAAGACATCGTACCGCCAATCTTACGCGACAGCGCCGCCTTTCACTGGCTTGCTCGTCGGGTCTGGGGTGAACATATAACCCGGCTGGCGGCATTCCGTGAACGTGCGCCTTTTCTGACAGACGAAGAATACGAAACCCTGTATCGCGACCATCCGCGCGTTCATGACGGAACCGACAATTCCGAAGCCTGCATAGATCGGATTGCCAAAGACATCGTGGGCGACAGCATCTGCGATGTCGGTTGCGGCACTGGTGTTCTTTTACAGCGTATCCGTGCCCAGCGCCCAGACATAGCCGCCATGACCGGCGTGGATTTTGTGATCGACGACGCGGAAGCTCTGGACAACATTACCTATGTCGCCGCGCGGATCGAAGATCTGCCCTTTGACGACAACAGCTTCGACACCGTTGTCTGCACCCATGTGATCGAGCACCTGCTGGATTATCGCCAAGCGATTGCTGAACTGCGCCGGGTCGCGCGCAAGCGCGTCATCATTGTGGTCCCGCGTGAGAGGGAATACCGCTACAGCTTCAATCCGCACTTTAACTTCTTCCCCTACACCCACAGCTTTTTGCGCGCTGTACATCCCAGCCCAAGCGTACATGTCTGCGAAGATATCGGGCGCGACATCTATTACTGCGAAGACCGCCCTGTAGATCAAAGCAACGAAAAGCCCGTAAAGGACCAGGCGGCATGAGCGCCACCGCGCCAACGGTATTGATCTGGACGGGCTTGCTGTTGACGCCTGTCATGATTTCCGCCGGTCAGGTGTTGTTCAAGCTCGCAGGTGGGCGGATCGACGGACGCGACGCCACAGGCTTAGTGGGCGTAGTACACACCCTTTTTGACCCTTTTTTGCTTGTCGCACTTGCGATCTACGGATCCGCTACCATCCTTTGGATTTATGTGCTTAGACATGTGCCTTTGTCACAAGCTTATCCGTTCATGGCGCTTAGTTTTGTGCTGGTTCCCCTCGCCTCGTGGCTGTTCTTCGGCGAAACGCTGGGGCTGCGCTATTGGATCGGGGCCGGGCTTTTGCTGAGTGGAATGGCAGTGATGAATACCTGACCGGTTCAACCTGCCGCACAAACGCCGCAAAACAAGATGTTGAACCTGCCCTGCCCCCCTTCTATCCTGCGCTTTTGAAGAACCCCAAGCAGGATGCACCGAATGACCGAACAAGTTCCCCACCCGATGTCCCCACAGGATTGCCTTGTGGCGATCATGGTTGCGATTTCGGCATCTGACGAAACGATCCGAACTGCTGAACTGGTCAAGATCGAAGTGGCGGTGAACATGCTGCCGGTCTTCGCCGGATATGACATAGATCGTATGCGCCACGTATCACAGATCGTGTTTGATCTGTTTGAACAGGAAGACGGGCTGGATGCTCTGTTTGGCCTGATCCGCGACAACCTTCCCGAACGGCTGAACGAAACGGCTTATGCGCTGGCCTGCGATGTTGCCGCCGCAGATGGATCGCTGGCCGAGACCGAGCTGCGTTTGCTAGAAGAAATCCGGTACGAATTGAGTATCGACCGCCTACACGCAGCCGCAATTGAACGCGGTGCCCGCGCGCGTCACGCCGTATGACAACTGGCGTCGTCGGGTTTCACAGCTTAACTGCCATATAGCGAACCCCACCGTTCAAGCAGTGCGCGTTGCAGCTTTCGCGACCTTCGGTTCCAGCTGCGCGCGCCATCCGGACGTTCACGCTGAGCACGTGGTATTTGTGCGCGTTTCGCCACGTCTGCCGTGAAGATAGCAAAGGCCAGGTCGACCCCGTCTGCTGTTGTCAGGAAACCGCCCAGCCCGGAAACAAAGTTCAGTGTCCCTGTCTTGGCGTCAACCTTAACTGGGTGGTTCTTGACGACCCGACCATTCCGATCGGTCAAAGCAAAAGGTTTCATCAACGGGCGCAGTTTCCCTGCCTTCTGTGCGACCACCAAGGCCGAAACCAGATCTGCGGGTACAATGCGCGAAGCATCACCAAGACCGGAATGATCGACCATGGCGATACCGTTCACACCAAAACTCTCCGAGGCCCACCGGTTCATCTCGGCCGCCGACTCTTCCAAGTTCCCAGGAGAGACACCCCGTGCCTTTGTCGCCGCCATTCCGACCATCTCAGCCGTCAGATTGGTCGAATATTTCAACATCCCGCGTAGAATGCTCTCCAAGGGATCACTGCGATGCACCACAAGATCCACGCCCTGCGGGCTTTGTCGTGTTACTTGCACCCGCCCCAGCACAATCCCGTTTGATCGCGCCAATGTTCTAAACACATCGCCAGCGTAAAGCGCGGGTTTGCGCACCGGTAACCAGCGAGCCCCACCATTGCCCAGCGCACCCTTCGCCACGGTCCAGCGATCCTGCCGCGCGCTTGGTTGATAAGTATAAATCGGCAGGCTTCGGCTCTCGACCCGCATCGAGGCCACGTCGACCGCAGGAACATAACGCGCACTGCGTGCGTCCATGCTGACGTCATATCCTTTGCCCGCGCGCTTCCACTCAAAGTGTACCCGGTTGAAATTCAACGAAATCCCGCTGATGGCAGGACTGTACCCCACATGATCCGGCTGTCCAGGGTCGATGCTGAACACAAATGGCAGCGCGCCGTCATAGACCTTGAACGCACCGCGCACCTCGGTAATGCCAGCCTCGCGCAGGTTGGCCGCAATCGTGGCCAGCGCATCTGTGTCCAGCAAGGGGTCTCCACCGCCTACAAGGATTAAATCGCCATGCAGAATGCCGTTTTCGATCCGACCATCTGCCACCAAACGGGTTTCAAACCGGTGATCCGCGCCCAGAACATCCAGCGCGTAAAGTGCGGTCAACGCTTTGCCGACACTGGCGGGGGGCAAGGCGGCCCCATCGCCAAACACCTCCAGCTGCGCCCCGGTCGCCACATCCGCAACCGCGAAAACAACCTCGCCCTTTAATCCAGCGGCAGCCACCAGACGCTCGGCCCCGCTTAACGGCACCCCACGGATCTGCGGCCTGAGAGAAACTAGCGGGGCCTGCGCAAGACCTGCCGCCGGGATCAGAGACGCCCCAAATCCCCCCAGAAACACACGACGTGAAAAACGATCAGCCATAGCTGAATTAAAATCCCACAGAATAAAATCGCACAACCTCTCGCTGAGATTATGCGCCCATAGGGGCTATTCCGGCAACACTTGCGCGCGCCACTCTCCGCGCGTCCGGATTTCGGTCGAGCTGACATCAACCATCGGCACATTGACGAAACACCAGGCCGGGGCTTGCGCGCGACCGAGCAGATGCCGCGCCTGCCCGTCGATCCGGTATTTCGCATAAAGCCGCGCCGCCGGGGACATCCGGGCCGAGATCCGATCCCCCGGCCGCGCCACCACTCCAACAGGCACGCTACCCATGATCAGCCGCCAGTCTTTCCATTTGTGGAACTGCGCCAGATTGTCAGCCCCCATCAACCAGACAAACCGAACCTGCGGATACAGCCGCCGAAGCGCTGCCAGAGTATCCGCCGTCGCCCGCGTACCTGTAAGCGCCTCGATATCCGTCACGTCGACCTTCGGGTGCTGCATCACAGCTTTCGCAGCTTGCAACCGCCGCGCCATCGGGGCTGGCCCATGCTCCTTCAACGGATTACCCGGCGATACCAGCCACCACACCCGATCCAGCCCAAACGCCTTCATCGCCTCACGAGTGACATGTACATGGCCTTTATGCGGAGGATCAAAAGACCCTCCGAACAGCCCGATCACCTGCCCGGGTCGCGCATATGGAATATGATAACGCTCCATCCCCTGCTGATGTTCAGAACTCAGGGGGGTTGTCAATCAACAGGTTGCACCGCATCACCCAGCTTGACACGCCCCGGGCGGAGGACTTCGGCACACCAGCCCCCATGCCCACGCACGGCAGAATACCCGCCTTTGCCCAGCGCTTCCTCCATCCGACTGCACGGCGCGCAGATCACGGTAAACCGCAAAATGGCTTCTCCTACCTGAACATCGCGCCCTTTGAGCGCAGCCAGATTGATCCCCGACACCACCAGATTCCGCCGTAGGATTTCAGGCGCAATCGGCCCCTGCCCCAGATACGACCCAATCGCCGTCAAATGTTCCTGCTGGATCAGAGTCACCGCCCGCTTGCCAGCGTGGCCACGGTCGCCGTCGAGCCCGTCAGTGGCGATCAATACGTCGTCCGCAATATTCATCACTGACCGCCTCTCAGACCGAAGGCCGATCCATTCGACACGCCCCGGCTGCGCCCAACCTTCAATCAACTTTGCCAATTCAGACAATCTATACCCCTTGTATGATCAAGCCTGTTTAGGTGAAACCGGCACTAATCGAAATTCACAAAACCACCAGCTTGCCCAGCACGCCCGCCTCGGATATCCAACGTTTCAACTCAATTTCCCCGACCCAGAGGACGCGACATGGCCGCCTATCAATATGTCTACCACATGCAGGGTGTCTCCAAGACCTATCCCGGTGGCAAGAAGTGCTTTGAAAACATCCACCTGAGCTTTCTGCCCGGCGTGAAAATCGGTGTCGTCGGCGTCAACGGCGCGGGTAAATCGACGCTGATGAAGATCATGGCCGGCCTCGATACCGATTTCACTGGTGAGGCTTGGGCGGCTGAGGGTGCCAAGGTCGGCTATCTGCCGCAGGAACCGCAGTTGGATGAATCGCTGACCGTCCGCGAAAACGTCATGCTGGGCGTCGCCGCGAAAAAGGCCAAGGTCGACCGCTTCAACGAAATCGCCATGGAGATCGCCGAGAATTATTCGGACGAGCTGATGGAGGAGATGACCACCCTGCAGGACGCGATCGACGCGGAAAACCTGTGGGACCTCGACAGCCAGATCGACGTCTCGATGGAGGCACTGCGCTGCCCGCCGGACGATGCCAATATCGCCAACCTCTCGGGTGGTGAGAAACGCCGCGTGGCGCTCTGCAAACTGCTGCTCGAAGCGCCCGACATGCTGCTCTTGGACGAACCGACCAACCACCTGGACGCCGAGACTATCGCGTGGTTGCAACAGCACCTGATCGACTACAAGGGCACCATCCTGATCGTCACCCACGACAGGTATTTCCTGGATGACATCACCGGCTGGATTCTGGAACTCGACCGTGGCCGGGGTATTCCTTACGAGGGCAACTATTCCGCATGGCTGGAACAAAAAGCCAAACGGCTGGAGCAGGAAGCCCGCGAGGACAAGTCCAAGCAGAAGACCCTGCAGCGCGAACTGGAGTGGATGCGTCAGGGTCAAAAGGCCCGTCAGGCCAAATCCAAGGCCCGGATTAACGCCTATAACGAACTCGCCGAGCAGTCCGAACGCGAAAAGCTGACCCGCGCCCAGATCGTCATCCCTAACGGCCAGCGCCTTGGTGGCAAGGTGATCGAGGTCGAGGGTCTCTCGAAACACATGGGCGACAAGCAACTGATCGAAGGGCTGGATTTCGCCCTGCCCCCCGGCGGCATTGTCGGCGTCATCGGCCCCAACGGCGCGGGGAAATCGACGCTCTTCAAGATGCTCACCGGTCAGGAACAGCCCGACAGCGGCACCATCACACTGGGCGACACGGTCGAGCTGTCTTATGTCGACCAATCGCGCGACGACCTGAAAGACAACGACACTGTGTGGGAGGCGATCACCGGTGGCGCCGAGATCATTCAGCTGGGTGACGCGCAGGTCAACTCCCGCGCCTATTGCTCGTCCTTCAACTTCAAAGGCGGCGATCAGCAGAAAAAGGTCTCTCTGCTGTCAGGCGGTGAACGCAACCGCGTCCACATGGCCCGCCTGCTGAAAGAGGGCGGCAACGTCCTGCTGCTCGACGAACCGACCAACGATCTGGACGTCGAAACCCTGCGCGCGCTGGAAGACGCGCTGGTCGATTTCGCCGGCTGCGCCGTTGTGATTTCGCACGACCGCTTCTTCCTCGACCGGATTTGTACGCATATTCTGGCGTTTGAGGGTGACGCACATGTGGAATGGTTCGAGGGCAACTTCGAGGACTATGAAGAGGACAAAAAGCGCCGGTTGGGACCGGACGCGCTGGAGCCCAAGCGGTTGAAGCATAAGAAGTTTGCGCGGTAGGATGGCAAATGCCTGCCAAACTTGAGCATGATTGCTTTAGGCAACCTCCAAACCCACGTAGTCGGGTTTGGAGGTACATGGACCTGGCCAAGTTTGTGTCGCTTCTTACAACAAGAGCGATGTTCTTTACTCGCGCGGACAAACTTGGGGACAATTTTGAAGGATCTTTGACCAGCGCCACTATCGCTGCAATCGCGACTGTTTCGGAACAGATCATTTCTGAGGCAGAAGACAAGAGCTTTCCAAACGGAACACCCGAACAGCAAATTCGAAATGCATTCAAACAATTTCCAAAAGAGAATTTCGTTAGTTGCTGGCATTTGAATGACCATGAATCAGCCGCAATGTGGAGGCTGTACTCACTCTTAAATCAAGGCCTCGCCATCCAAACTACGTACGAAAAATTGGCTGCCGCTCTGCCTGAAGAGATTTTTTTGGGAGGTGTGATATATGCTGACTACGAAAATGTCGTCATCCCGTTTAACAACACACTATGGCCTGTGATGCACAAAAGGATGAGCTTTCGACACGAGAATGAGGTGAGGGTAGTTTTCCCGAGTTTTGGGAAAACCCCGAACAGCGACAGAATTAATGAGGTCGACTATGGTGTGCAAGTTACGGTTGATCTGAACGAGCTTGTAGAAAGCGTCTTGGTACATCCTGAAAGCCCTAAATGGTTCTTGGAAGTCGTTGCTTCACTCGTGAACCGATACGGCATGAAAGCCGATGTTCAAAGGTCGAGACTGTCCGAAGCACCTATTTTGTAGCAAGCGTAGGATGGGTGCTTGCACCCATCGCGCCTCAATCCCAATCTACCTCATCAAATGATGGGTGAAATCACCCATCCTACGGTTCCCCGAACGCCCCTTCCGTCCCACAATCGCGCCACTCCGGATCAACTCTACTCGCGCGAATATCGCGATGTATCGACGAACAAGGCCAATCGGTTGGATGCCATCCAGCCAAATTTAAATGCATTAAGACCCCTCCGAGCAACCAAACTCCGGCGCCCCAGTCAAAACTCTAATGGATGATCGCAGTTGCAGCCCTTAAGCTGACCGGTTTCCGCGGAGTTTGCCCAGACCAAACAGCCCGGCCAAAGCGCCGACCAGCAGCAACCAACTGGCTGGTATCGGAACAGCCGAAAGGTTCGCCTGCGCCAAAGTGCCTTCCGTCATGCCACCCTCTTGATCTGTACGTTCCCCCAACAATTCCAGCTCTTCAAAATACCGATTTTCGTCATAGGGTTCAGAGATCAGGGGCAAACCGGGGTTTTCCCATTCCAACTCTTCTTGATGTCTTTCGCTGTCAAAGCCCGAGAGAAGCTCAGACCTAACTTCATCATCCACATTCACGCTTTCCGCCCCATCCAAGGTGGTCAATGCTTCTGATGCTCCGGCCCAGAACAGAACCGCCAATGTGCAAATAACTCTCATAAACGCCCCCACGGCACTGTAATTAATTATAGCATTTCAGCGTCATTTTTCAAATATCTCAATAATTGAGTTGAAATGGAGACTTATAAGATAAAAGGATACCGTCCTAACAAGACGACTCTGATCCTGTGCCTCAAAGGGCCGCAAGCAAAGCTGCGATTCTCAATAGACTCGTTATGCGTTTATTCGGAAACGGGGATAACCACCGGTCGTATGAGCCGGGCACGGCAATTCCCACCCTTTGATCAAAAACCCCTTGAAACACCGCAATAGGCTCTGGGGCCAAGGTTCAATCCAGGCGATCATCCCTTGCCACATGGCCACCTCAATGCCATATGGAAGGAGCTTACGTTTTTCTATTTCGACCCACTGTCTCCTTTTACGGCGCTCAGTCTATCGATCCAGACAACGACGCCAGGCTGCCGCATCCCCGTGGGCAGCACCAAACAGGAGACAACGGACATGCCCGCAGGCACCGTAAAATGGTTCAACACCACCAAAGGCTACGGCTTTATCGCACCCGAAGATGGCGGCAAAGACATCTTCGTTCACATCTCGGCTGTCGAACGCTCGGGCCTGACCGGTCTGGCCGACAACCAGAAGGTCACGTATGAGCTGCGCGCTGGTCGTGACGGCCGTGAAAGCGCCGACAACATCCAGCTGGCCTAAGCCAGTCTAAGGGTAAGGCATGGCCTTGCCCTTTCCCTCCTGCTCGCCTGCGTGGCGACCGGAACACATCACGACCACGTGATGTTTGCCCCAGAATTGACCAAATATCATATCATACTGAAACTGTTCTTAAGTTTCATTGGTCATTCGATGAGGGTTTTCGATGTTTACACGCCGTGTTTTTCTGGCCGGAACAGCAGCCAGCCTGTTGCCGGGAATCGCCAGCGCCAAGAAAGCGGTCGAGTATGATCCGACGCCGCAATTCGTGCGCATCAAAAAGCAATTTGTGCCTGGGCAGCTTCTGGTCGCCCCCCGCTCGTTCTATCTTTACTACGTGACTGAGCCTCGCAAGGCGATCCGCTATGGCTGTGGGGTCGGCAAGGCGGGATTGGAGTTCACCGGGACAGCGACGATCGCCGTGAAGAAGGAATGGCCGACCTGGCGCCCGACCGACGAGATGATCGAACGCGACCCGGTGGCCTATGCAAAGTTCAAGGACAATGACTATGTCCAACCCGGTGGCGGAGATAACCCTTTGGGCGCGCGAGCGCTGTATCTATTCCAGAACGGCGTCGACACGTATTTCCGCATCCATGGCACAACGCAGCCGCAAACCATTGGTCATGCAGTGTCAAACGGGTGCGTCCGTATGCTGAACGAACATGTTATTGACCTATACAATCGTGTCCCAATCGGAACAGTGGTCACTGTCGTCTGATCAAAGTCAGGGGGCCGCTGCCTGCCCTACAAGCTCCAGAACGGACGGACCCAGCGCATCCACAATCAGGGCGACTCCGTCGGCATTTGGATGAATGCCGTCGGCCTGCATGAACTGCGACACTGCGCCGGGATCGCCCTCGGCTGTCAGCCCTTCAAAGAAACTGCTGACAAACAATGCTCCAAAGTCCTGGGCCAATTCGGGATACATGGCGTCAAAAGCCTGCTTGTACTCGGCCCCATAGTTGCCGGGGGCCTGCATACCGATGAGCAGAACGGCGACATCACCTGCCCGTGCAACCTCAAGGATTTTGCTCAAATTGGCCCTCGATACGGCAGGATCGATCCCGCGCAGCAGGTCATTTCCCCCCAAGGCAACGATCATTCCATCCACGTCCGGTGTCAGGGTCCATTCCACCCGCGCGGCCCCACCCGCCGTTGTGTCACCCGAGACACCGGCGTTGATCACCTGCACATCCGCTCCTTGGCCCTCAAGCCAACGGTCAAGCTGAGGAACAAACCCGTCTTCTTCCACCAGCCCATAGCCTTGCGTCAACGAATCCCCCAAGGCGGCAATCACCACTTGCTCGGCTGTGGCCGTGAAACCGCAGAAGATAAACAGACCTGTCATCAAAGCCTTGCGCAAAGTGGTGATCGCTCCATATCCCAAAAGACCGCTCCTTAATCGGGTAAACCTATGACGTCTGCTGTTCTCACTCTCCAAAATGCTGCTTTGTCACTGGATGGCAATGCCGGACGGGTCGATATTCTGCATGACATCACGTTGTCTGTGACCAAGAGTGAGACACTGGGCCTGATTGGGCCGTCCGGCTCGGGCAAATCTTCACTGCTGATGTTGATGGGTGGGTTGGAACAAGCGACCAGTGGGCAGATTACCGCGTTGGATCAGGACCTGACCAGCATGGACGAAGATGCTCTGGCCCGCTTTCGACGCAACAACATGGGCGTGGTGTTTCAGAATTTCCACCTGATCCCGACCATGACTGCGCTTGAGAACGTGGCTACGCCGCTGGAATTGGCAGGCCACAAAGATGCGTTCGATCGTGCCGAGGCTGAGCTGGAAGCTGTTGGCCTGTCGCATCGGCGCGATCATTACCCGGCGCAATTGTCGGGCGGTGAACAGCAAAGGGTGGCACTTGCACGTGCCTCAGCGCCGCGCCCCAAGATTTTGTTGGCGGACGAACCGACTGGGAATTTGGACGAAACAAATGGCGCCGCGATTGTCGATCTGTTGTTCGGACTGCGCCAGAAATATGAGGCCACGCTCGTACTTGTCACCCACAGCCGTTCTCTGGCGGAACGCTGTGATCGTGTCGTCCGTTTACGCGATGGACGGATTGCAGAAGAAACCCTGCAGGAGGCCGCCGAATGAGCCTGCGACTGGCGGGGCGGCTCGCCCGACGCGAGTTGCGCGGCGGCTTGCGGGGATTTCGGATCTTTCTGGCCTGTCTGGCCCTCGGCGTCGCTGCCATCGCAGCCGTCGGGTCGGTACGGCAAGCCATTCAAACCGGATTGGCGCAGGAAGGTGCTTCGCTTTTGGGCGGCGATGCGCAGCTTGAGTTCACTTATCGCTTTGCCGACGAGGCGGAGCGCGCCTGGATGCAGCAAGCATCCGAGCAGGTGTCCGAAATCGTCGATTTCCGCTCGATGGCTGTTGTGCCCCGTGCCGACGGACCGGAGCGCGCACTTACCCAGGTCAAGTCCGTTGACACTGCGTATCCCCTGATTGGTTCGGTTAAGCTTGAGCCAGACATCACGCTGGATGACGCTCTAAACGGGACATCCGGCTTGCCCGGAGCAATTATGGAGCCCGTGCTGATCGACCGGCTTGGGCTGACTGTCGGTGATCGCTTCAAGCTTGGGACACAGGAATTTATCCTGACAGCCGCATTGGTGAACGAACCCGACAGCGCGGCAGGTGGGTTTGGCCTTGGACCGCGCACATTGGTTCGAACCGAGGCGCTACAGGCGTCCGGGTTGTTGGAGCCCGGGACTTTGTTCTCAACCAAATACCGTTTGAACCTGCCAGACACGATTGTTCTTTCCGAAATCGCCGCCGAAGCTGACAAAGCCTTCGACGGCACGGGAATGCGATGGAGCGATGCGCGCAACGGTGCCCCCGGTATTTCCGAGTTTGTCGGTCGCCTCAGCGCCTTTTTGGTTCTTGTTGGTCTGTCGGGCCTTGCCGTAGGTGGTATCGGAGTTTCTGCCGCCGTGCGCGCGTACTTGAGCCAAAAAACGGAAACCGTGGCGACCCTGCGCACTTTGGGGGCTGATCGAGCGACGATTTTTCAAACCTACATGCTTCAGATCGGCGTGCTGTCTGTCATCGGAATTGCGCTCGGCCTGGCGCTGGGTGGGCTGGCTCCGCTGCTTCTGGCGCCTCTGTTGGAAAGCCAGTTACCGGTTCCGGCAGTATTCTCGCTCTATCCGCAACCACTGATTGAGGCCGCAATCTATGGGCTGCTCACCGCATTTCTGTTCACGCTTTGGCCATTGGCCAGAACCGAGGACGTGCGGGCCGCAACCCTGTTTCGCGATGCGCTGAGCACAGCCCGAGCGATCCCACGCCCGATCTTTGTCATCGCCACAGGAATTGGACTTGTGTTGCTTGTCACCGTTGCCGCCTGGTTCAGTGGATCCACCCGATTGACCCTTTGGACAAGCGGCGGGCTTGTGGGCGCGTTGGTTTTGCTGACCCTCTCAGCCTATGCCATTCGCAAACTGGCACGGGCCGGAGCGCCTCTGGCACGCGGCCGCCCCGCCCTGCGATGGGCCTTGTCCGCCATTTCAGACCCGCGTGAAGGCGCAGGCTCGGTTGTTCTGTCGCTCGGTCTGGGCTTGTCCGTTCTGGCCGCCGTTGGACAGATCGACGGAACGCTACGCAACGCGATCTCTGGCAATCTACCGGACGTTGCGCCCTCATATTTCTTCGTGGACATCCAGAAAGATCAAATGCCAGGCTTTACCGACCGCCTGACCTCGGACCCTGCCGTCAGCCGCATCGAAAGCGCGCCAATGCTGCGCGGGATCATCACGCAGATCAATGGCCGCCCTGCCCGTGATGTGGCTGGTGATCATTGGGTGCTCGAAGGCGACCGTGGTGTTACCTACTCCGCTCAGCCCCCGGCAAACGCAAACGTAACCGACGGGGAATGGTGGGCCGAGGATTATTCGGGCACGCCCCAAGTCAGCTTTGCCGCAGAAGAAGCAGCCGAAATGGGCCTGCAACTTGGCGACCAACTGACCGTCAATATCCTTGGTCGCGACATTACGGCAGAACTGACATCCCTGCGCGAAGTGGATTTTTCAACCGCAGGCATGGGATTCATCATGTCGATGAACCCCTCTGCACTGTCCGGTGCACCGCATAGTTTCATCGCCACTGTCTATGCTGAAGAGCACGCCGAGGCCGCCATCCTCCGGGATCTCGTAGGCCAGTTCCCCAACATCACGGCCATTCGCGTACGCGATGCCATCGACCGCGTTTCAGGGCTGTTGGCAGGGATAGCCGCCGCCACATCTTACGGCGCAGGCGTGTCTTTGCTGACCGGATTTCTGGTCTTGATCGGAGCCGCAGCAGCGGGCGAACCTGCCCGCAGATACGAAGCGGCAATCCTGAAAACCCTCGGGGCCAATCGGGGCCGCATCCTGCGCAGTTTTGGCCTGCGCTCTGTCTTACTGGGGGCCGCCGCGGGCTGTGTTGCCTTGCTGGTCGGCATTCTGGGCGGCTGGGCCGTTGCCACCTATATATTCGAGACGGATTTTGCGGTCATCTGGTCTTCGGCCTTCGGCATTGTTCTGGCCGGGATCGGTGTCACACTCTGCGCAGGTCTTGCCTTCGCGCTGCGCCCGCTTTCGGCCCGACCGGCCCGCATTTTACGCGCCAGCGACTGAGTTCAGCGCACACAGGCCACGGGCTGCAGAAGCTTCAGCAACGGATCGTTGTCACAAACCAAGGCATCCAGCGATACATCATCAAGTGAAGCGTAAAATACCTCGGCCGCGTCTTGCAGCGCTAGCCGCAACCGACAGGCATCCGTCAAGGGGCAGGTATTGTCCGCATCCGCAAAACACTCGGCAATGGGCAAGGCCCCTTCAACATGCCTAAAAACGGCACCGATCCGAATTTCTTCCGCCGGGCGCGCCAGGGACATGCCGCCATTGCGACCCCGTTGCGTGCTCAGATAGTTCAACTGGCTCAGTTGATTGATCACTTGTGCCAAATGGTTTTCCGAGATGTTGCACACTTCGGCAATCTCCGCCTTCGTGACCAACCTGTCCGGGTGCGCTGCGCAGTACATCAACAGGCGCACAGCGATATTCGTCCGTTTGGTAATCCGCATGAGGGCCTCCCTGAATTCTAGATGCAGCCTTATTGCATGTCCGGGAAAAAAGCGGTTTGACATACATCAATCGATCAAAAGGACGCCTTATCCATGCCTGACCCCTATTTCTTTGGCTATGGCAGCCTTGTGAACCTCGCCACCCATGATTTTCCCGACCCGCGCCCTGCGAAATTGAAAGGCTGGAAACGGGCATGGCGCCATACCGATCTGCGTCCGGTCGCGTTCCTGACCGCAATTCCCGACCCCGAGTCCGAGATCGAAGGCATGATCGCCCATGTGCCTAAAAACGACTGGGCCGCACTGGATCAGCGGGAATGGGCCTATGACCGGGTTCCGGCAACAAATTCGATTTCACACACCCTGACGCATGATGTCGAAATCGCGGTTTATGCGGTGCCCCATGACCGGCACACCGCGCCCAGCAATCACCATCCCTTGCTGCTCAGTTATATTGATGTCGTTGTGCAGGGATACCTGAGGGCGTTTGGACAAGATGGTGCGGACCGGTTCTTTGCCACAACCGACGGCTGGGACGCGCCTGTCGTGAATGACCGGGCCGAGCCGAAATATCCCCGCCACCAACAGCTCAAACCTGACGAAACAGCGTTTGTAGATAACCGCCTGGAACGCGCATCAGTGAAGATTATCCAACCACACCAACAAAAAGAGGCAGACGATTTGCCTGCCTATTTCAAATTCTAAGCTCACATAGTTTCGGTACGGGGCGATCAGCCCCGTGCGCGGATCACTTGCAGCAAGGGCAGCAGAGCCGCCATTTCCGGCCCCCGCTCCATCCCAGTCAGGGCTTTGCGCAGCGGCATGAACAGGCCTTTGCCCTTGCGGCCTGTCGCCTCTTTCACCGCTTTGGTCCAAGTACCCCAGGTCTCGCCATCAAACGGGCCGTCGGGCAACAAAGCGATCGCCTCGGCAATAAATTCGCGATCTTCATCGGCAATCAGAGGCTCGGCCCCATCGCGGCACAGTTCCCACCAGCCTTTCAGATCGGCCAAGGTGGTAATGTTTTCGCGCGCCATGGCCCAGAAGGGTTCCGCCAAATCAGCCGGAACGCCAGCATCCTCTACCGCATCAGCGACATCTGACAGCGGCAGCGATTGCAGGTGCTTGGCGGTCAGCGGGAACAGGTCCTGTACGTCGAACTTGGTTGGTGCCGCACCAAACCGGTTCACATCAAACCCTTCGATCAATTCTGCCATGTCCGAGCGTAACTCAACCGGATCGGACGACCCCAAACGCGCCATCAGGCTTAACAAGGCCATCGGCTGCACGCCCTGTTCGCGCAGGTCGCGCAACGCCAGCGTGCCCAAACGTTTCGAGAGAGCCTCACCTTGCGGGCCGGTCAGCAGCGAGTGGTGGGCAAAACGGGGGCACTGTCCGCCCAGCGCTTCGATGATCTGGATCTGCGTTGCAGTGTTGGTCACATGGTCCGATCCCCGCACCACATCGGTTACACCCATTTCGGTATCGTCCACAACGGACGCAATTGTATAAAGCACCTGACCGTCACCACGGATCAGCACAGGGTCAGAAACTGAAGCAGCATCAATCGAGATGTCGCCCAAAATGCCGTCATTCCATTCGATGCGCTCATGATCCAGCTTGAAGCGCCATACACCGTTGCCACGTTCTGCGCGTAGGGCGTCTTTTTCGGCATCTGACAGGTTCAGCGCGGCCCGGTCATAAACCGGTGGCTTGCCCATGTTCAATTGCTTCTTGCGTTTCAGGTCCAGCTCGGTCGGCGTCTCAAACGCCTCATAGAACCGACCCATTTCACGCAGCTTATCGGCGGCTTCGGCATATCGGTCCAGACGGTCCGACTGTCGCTCGACCTTGTCCCAATGCAGACCCAGCCACTCCAGATCCTGCTTGATGGCATCGACATATTCCTCTTTCGAGCGCTCGGGATCGGTGTCGTCAATACGCAGGATGAATGTACCGCCAGCCTTGCGGGCGATCAGATAGTTCATCAGGGCGGTGCGCAGGTTGCCCACATGGATGTAACCGGTGGGCGACGGGGCGAAACGGGTGGTTGTCATGGATGTCTCCTGTTGGCGCGGCTCTTGTCACAGGATCGGCTATTTGTCCAGTCGGCAGACCTGTTCACAGCAACGTCAGGTGGCAAGTTCACGCATAGGACCTATCTAAAGAATTGCTGGCACAGACAGGGAGACCCCAAAATGACTATCAAACTGACCCGCCGGGCTGCACTTGGTGCGGCAGCGGCTTTACCTTTTGCCTCTGCCGCTACGCCAATTCTGGCTGCGGGAACTGAAACCAAAGCGAAATCAACCATCGCCAGATCGTTTGCTCTGGGTGACTTCACTGTCACCACATTGTTGGACGGCAGCGTCCCCCGTGATGACGCCAAAGCGCTGTTTGGCCAGGACGTGTCAGATGAAGATTTCGCAAAGGTATCCGCCGAAAACTTCATCTCACCCGACGTGGCGCAGTTCTTCTTCACCCCGACGCTGGTCAATACAGGATCCGAACTTGTTCTGTTTGACACTGGTTTGGGACAAGGCGGTATTCAGACAGCTTTGGCCGATGCGGGCGTCACGCCCGATCAGATCGACGTGGTTGTTATCACTCATATGCACCCCGACCACATTGGCGGCATGACCACAAATGACGCGCCTACCTTCCCGAATGCACGCTATGTCACGGCATCGTCCGAATACGATTTCTGGTCCAGGATGGAAGCCGGAAACCGTGTCGGCGACATGGTCGCGGCCAAGGTCACGCCATTGGCCGAAAAGATGAGCTTTATCGAGGACGGGGGCGAAGTGTCGTCTGGCATCACAGCCATCGCTGCTTATGGACATACGCCCGGTCACACGGTTTTCCATCTCGAAAGCAACGGTCAGCGGCTGGTTCTGACGGCCGATCTGGCCAACCACTATGTCTGGTCGTTTGCGCATCCAGAATGGAGCTTTAGCTTTGACGCCGACAAAGAGGCTGCGACCGCAGCGCGGCGCAACGTTCTGGGCATGCTGGCCGCAGATAAGGTGCCGATGATCGGCTATCACATGCCGTTTCCAGCTGCTGGCTTTGTAGAGACACGTGGCGAAGGCTTCCGCTTTGTTCCGGTCAGCTATCAGATGATGGGCTAAGCCACTAATACCCCGGATCCGGTCGCACTTTCGAACCGTCGGTGAACCGCGACAGGCGAAACGTGGCCGGATCCACGCAAGGCGTCGTTTCAGCGACAAGATCGGCGATCAATCGCCCGGCACCTGGACCAATGCCAAATCCATGGCCTGAGAATCCTGTGCCAATGAAAAGACCCGGCAACTCATCCACACCTGAGATCACCGGAATGGCGTCAGGCGTAACGTCGATCATTCCGGCCCAACTTTGCACAACTTCGCTGTTAACCAGCGCCGGGAACCCCTTACAGGCGCGGCCCCAAGCGTGCCGCAACGTTTTCTGCGATGGCTCAGGGTCCAAAATTCGGCACTGCTCGAACGGCGTCACATCGGTGGGCAGCCAGCGCCGATCGTGTCGCGCTTCGATCGTCCAGCGTTTGGACAAACGAAAACGCAGAGACTTCCACTCTTGCGCAAAGGCAGGAAGAAACTGCCTCGCAAGCCGGAAACTGTCGGGCACGATGTCCACTGTGTTTTCGTGGCCAGACGCGATGGTATAGCCGCCGTCAGCGCGCTTGCGGATGGCAAAATCGTCGGACCACAACGCGGGTCCAGGCCCATCGTGCACGGGAGATGTGCGAAGGACCGTGTTCAAAACCTTGAGTTGCGGCACTGCGACACCTGCGTTGCCTGCAAACAACCGCGACCAGGCCCCACCAGCCAGGACAACCCGGTCACAGGCCACTTTTCCACGTTCTGTAAAGACACCCGCGACACGCCCCTCACGAGTATCCAAACTACGTACGGCGCATTGCGTCATGATCACTGCACCCCGGTTTCGTGCAGCCTCGGCAATGGCCGGGGCAGCCCATTGCGGCTCGGCCCGACCGTCCTGCGGCATGTGAAGCGCTGTTGTCAAACCTGTTTGGTGCCCTTGCAGCAAATCGGAAAGCTCACCGCCGGACACCATCCTGGCCCCGGTCTGCAATCCCTCAACATGGCGCATCCACTTTTGCAGGTTGGCTGCGTCTCTTGCGCCAGAGGCCCCAAAAAGGATGCCGGATTGGGTATAGCCTGTTTCGCGCCCCAAACGCTCGTCCAGCGTTTGCCAGATGCGCAACGCCTCTTGCATCAGGGGAATTTCCCTTGGGTCTCGCATACCCAGACGCACCCAACCCCAATTGCGCGAACTCTGCTCTGCTGCAATCTGACCCTTTTCACACAAAAGAACAGAAGCGCCGCGTTCAGCCAGCTCTAATGCTGTTGAAACGCCAATGATACCTCCGCCAATGACGACAACATCCACACGTTTGGGCAGGGCCAGATCAGATTCGACGGGGGTTGGTTTCGGTGCGGTCATCAACAGGTCTTACATCAGTCGCTTGGACCAGTATGGAGACCTGCCTACCGTGGATAAGCAATGTGAATTCCGAGCGCTCTTGCAGTATTTTCGACACCTGTGGCCCAGGTGCCGAAATCAGTGTCAGCAAAAAGCGTATTAAGCCGCGCCGGACAACTCTGCCCATTTCTGGCGCAGGATCGCAGACAGCCCGCTTTGCTTACGCGCGGCCTGTGCAGTCACATCTTTCTGAGGCAGCAATCTTGGAAACTCTGTGCGGAAATGGGCGGCGGCTTGCTCGTCCAATTCCCGCTGCTCGTCCAGCATATCGGCTATTGCTGCATCCAACTTTTCTTCATTCAGCTCCTGAGGCGGAGATTCCATCGTCCGCATTCGCATAGGAGCATGAAGCGAATTGTCATATTCCTTGTACATTTTACCACCACACCGTTCACTCAGACATCCAACCCGGGATGCGTCGCTCGTACCGCGAACCAATTTTACGCGTTCCGATTAAATTGCGTCGCACCCGCCCCACATCGGGCAACTTCTAAGCAAAAATGTGGCAGAAAAATGTCACCGGAACAAGTCTGAGGCAGCTGTAAGTGCCTCAAATCGCACCCGATTTCCCACGATTTAAGAACAATCGACACATTTGTGCACGACTGTTTCCGCGTAATCTAACCTTGCCGTAAAACTCAGGTCCGATCGCGCCAACGATTCACAATTGGATAGCGCCGATCCAGCCAGAACGCCCGCTTGCTGAGGCGCGTACCGGGTGCGGACTGGAACCGTTTGTATTCACTGATGTAAATCAGATGTTCGACCCGCCGGGCCTCGGCTTCGTAATACCCGGCAGCGACGCAGTCGGCGATTGAGCCATCCTGATCGACCAAAATCTCAAGGATACCGTCCAGAATCGGGTAATCGGGCAAGCTGTCGCTGTCTTTCTGATCTTCCCGCAACTCGGCACTTGGCGGTTTGTCGATAACCGACGGGCGGATCACCTCGCCCTCGGGACCCATCATCCAGTCACGATGATTGGCGTTGCGCCAACGGCAGGTTTCAAATACGCGGGTTTTGTAAAGGTCTTTGATCGGATTATAGCCGCCATTCATGTCGCCATAGATCGTGGCATAGCCCACCGCGACCTCGGACTTGTTGCCGGTGGTCAACAGCATTTCACCAAACTTGTTCGAGATCGCCATCAGCAGCAGCCCCCGCAGGCGGGACTGAATGTTTTCCTCGGTCAATCCTTCGTCCAGCCCCGCAAACAACGGCGCCAGAGTATTCGTTACCGCGGCCCGGCCCTCGGAAATCGGCACAAAATCATAGTGCACGCCCAATGCCTTGGCGACGGCCTCGGCATCATCCAGCGAAGCCTGGCTGGTATATTCCGACGGCAACATAACGCAGCGCACGTTTTCGGCCCCGATGGCATCGACCGCGATGGCTGCAACCAACGCGGAATCGACGCCCCCGGACAGACCAAGAAGCGCCTTCTTGAAACCCGTCTTACCCATATAGTCGCGCAACGACTGCACCATCGCGCGATAATCCTGCTCCCACACATCAGGCTGAGGAACGATTTCGGCAGGCGCGATCAACCAGCCATCGTCACCACGCTCAAGATCCACGTGTGAGACAGTTTCGTCAAAAACAGGCATCCGAAAGGCCAGCTCTCCACCCGGATTCAGGCCAAAGCTGGCTCCGTCAAAGACCTGATCGTCCTGCCCACCCACCATATTCAGGTAAATCAGTGGCAAACCCGTTTCGACAACACGCGCCACCATATGGTTCAGGCGCACGTCATACTTGTCGCGGAAATAGGGCGATCCGTTGGGGATCAGTAGAAACTCGGCCCCGGTTTCTTCAAGGGTTTCCGCTACGTCCGGGTGCCATCCATCCTCGCAGATCGGGCTGCCAATTCGGAAGTTCCCAACCGAATACGGCCCTCCCAGCGGACCGGCATCGTACAGGCGCACTTCGTCAAAAACGGTTTCGTTCGGCAAATGATGTTTCAAGACCTTGCTGGTGATCCGCCCGTTTTTGAGGATCAGGTAGGCGTTGAACAACTTGTCCTCTTCCGCCCAAGGCGCGCCAATGGCAATCGCTGGTCCGTCTGCGCATGTTTTGGCCAACACCTCAACCGCCGCCATGGCCGCACGGTGGAACACTGGCTTCTGGATCAGATCCTGCGTGTTGTACCCGGTGATGAACATCTCGGGGAAGGCCACCAGATCGGCACCGGCTGCTTTGCCTTGCTCCCAAGCGGTAAACGCCTTGGCTGCATTGCCTTCAATGTCGCCCACAGTGGGGTTCAGTTGCGCCAGAGTGATACAGAAACGGTCGGCCATGCTGCCCTCTTGCCTCGTCAGTCCTATTGCCATTTAGCAGATCACCGCGCGAGTAAAAGGCCAATGCGGCAAAAGCCGTTGCCCTGCCCTCGACGGTATCCTAGTTTTGCCTCCAAAGATGCAACCAGCGATGACCCGGCAGGCAGGACCGAAAATGAACGTGATCCGATATTCGATTTTGGCAGCGGGGCTCAGTCTGTCCGCAGCGACGGCGTTTGCACAGGACGGAACAGTCATCATCAAAGATGACGAGGTTGGCGGCGTCTATGAAGGCACCTATGAAAACGGGCTGCGCCACGGGACGGGAACCTACCGGCTGCCCAACGGGTTTGAATACACGGGCGAGTGGGTTGAAGGCGAGATTCAGGGCCAAGGCGTGACCCGCTATCCCGACGGGTCAATCTATGAAGGCAGTTTTGCCAAGGGCCAGCCCGAAGGGCGCGGCAAGATCGTTTACGCCAATGGCAGCAGCTATGACGGTGAATGGTCCAACGGATCGATCAACGGCACAGGTGTTGCCGAATTCGCCAATGGCACCCGCTATGAGGGCGAGTTCAGGAATGCCCAGCGGCACGGCAAAGGCGTTCTGACTTTTCCCGACGGATACATCTATGATGGCGACTGGGTTGATGGACAGCGGCAAGGTAAGGCCAGGATTACCTATGCGGATGGCAGCGTGTATGAAGGGGACGTCAGCGCAGGATTGCGCGATGGCACGGGCAAGCAAACCATGCCCGACGGCATGATCTATTCCGGTGAATGGGCGCAGGATCAGATCACCGGCACCGGTCGTCTGACCTATGCCAATGGCGATGTCTATGAGGGCGAACTGGTAGAAGGGCGCCGTCAGGGCAAAGGCAAAGTGACCCACGCGCAAGGCGACGTGTACGAGGGCGATTTTGTCGATGATCGCCGCCAGGGCAAGGGCACGTTCACCGGCACGGACGGCTTTGTGTATACCGGCGACTGGAACCAGGGACAGATCGAAGGTCTGGGAGAGCTGACTTATCCCGATGGCTCGGTTTATGTCGGCGATTTTGTTGCCGATTTGGCTGAGGGGACGGGCCGCATCACCTATCCTGATGGGTCAACCTATGAAGGTGATTGGATCGCTGGCGTGATCGAGGGTCAGGGCACAGCCACGTATGCCAACGGAATGATCTACAAAGGCCAGTTCAAGAACGCGCAAAGCCATGGCAAGGGCGTCGTGACGCGCGCGGACGGCTCGGTCTATGACGGCGACTGGGTCGATGGCGTTCGCCAAGGCAAGGGCAAAGCGACCTATTCCGACGGCACCATCTATACTGGTGATTTTCTGAACGGAAAACGGCATGGCGCTGGGGAAATCGTAACACCTGCCGGTTTCAAATACGTAGGCGACTGGTCCGAAGGTAAGATCGAAGGCGTGGGCGTTGCTACCTATTCGAACGGCGATGTGTACGAAGGCAATTTTGTCGACAACAAGCGGCAGGGCAGCGGAACGATGCGCTATGCCAACGGGCAAGAAGAAACCGGTATTTGGGAAAACGGAGTTTTACCGGGTCGAGCCTCTGACCAGCAAAGCGAGTCAGACACCCCGGATCCACAGCCTGCGCCAGACGATCAGGCCGAAACGCCAGAAGCCTCCGACGGGTAAACCCTCACCACGGAACGGGTTGCCCGGCCCAATCAAAGAAACCGCCGGTATCCGCTGGTGTAAGTCCATTGATCACGGATACAAGGTTTTGGGCGGCATCCTCAGGCTCGACGGCTGGATGACGGTTCAAGTATTTCTGCGTGAACGCAGTTTTCACGGTTCCCGGATGCAAGGCGACACAAATCGCCTGTTTATGCGTCCGCGACAGTTCGATGGCCGAGGTATGGACAACTTGATTGACCGCAGCCTTGGCGGCCCGGTAGCTGATCCAGCCCCCCATCCGATTGTCCCCGATGGATCCCACACGCGCTGAAAGAACCGCAAAAACCGACCGCCCCTTGCGGGGCAAAAGCCTGTGCGCTCGGCTCAGCACCAAAGCCGGACCTACCGCGTTGAGCGCAAACTGATCCATCATCGCCTTGGCTGAAACCGCACGAATTGTCTTTTCCGGTGCAGCCCCTTCGATCTCTAACGCCCCGGACGCGACCAGTATCAAGTCAAAGGGATCGGACAGCCCATCAATGATCGGCAACGCACGGTCAGGATCAGTCAGATCGAACCCATCCAATGACCGCGACAAGCCCGTTACCGAGACGCCCTGCGCCTCTAAGGCTCTACAAACCGCTGCGCCAATTCCGCCCGAGGCTCCGATGATCAATGCTGTTTTCATCTGCATCCAGCTAGCTGCGCAGAGGACACAATCAAGTTGGTCCGGAATTAGAAAGCCAGCGCAGGACCTGTTGGGCGCAAATTGGTCTTTTCATTCCTGGCGGGCTCTGTATAACCTCAATCCCATGATCAACCGTGCAGATATCCTTTGTGCCGACACCGCCCTGCGCGGTGCGTCTCTGCGTGGCCTACTGATCCTAATCCGCCTCTGAGCGTGCCATCCGGCGCGCCCGCTCAGAGGAGGACGCCAGCGCGCCAAAAAGGCTTTAGGACAGACAAGAAAGAGATTCCCATGACCAACGTGACCGACCAAGACCGCGTCTTGATCTTCGATACCACTTTGCGCGACGGCGAGCAGAGCCCCGGCGCGACCATGACCCATGACGAAAAGCTGGAGATTGCCGAGCTGCTGGACGAGATGGGCGTCGACATCATCGAAGCCGGTTTCCCCATCGCATCCGAGGGCGACTTCAAGGCCGTTTCCGAAATCGCGCAACGTTCTAAAAACAGCCGCATCTGCGGTCTGGCCCGTGCAAACTTTGCCGACATTGACCGCTGCTGGGAGGCCGTGAAACACGCCGAACAAAACCGGATCCACACGTTTATCGGCACCTCTCCGCTGCATCGCGCCATTCCGAACCTGACCATGGATGAGATGGCCGACAAGATCCACGAAACGGTTAGCCATGCGCGTAATCTGTGCGAGAACGTTCAGTGGTCGCCTATGGATGCGACGCGGACCGAGTGGGACTACCTGTGCCGCGTAATCGAGATTGCGATCAAAGCCGGGGCCACAACGATCAATATCCCGGACACCGTGGGATACACCGCACCGGTCGAAAGCGCTGACCTGATCAAACGCCTGATCGAAACGGTTCCGGGCGCGGATGAGGTGATCTTTGCCACCCACTGCCACAACGACCTTGGCATGGCGACCGCGAACTCGCTGGCGGCCGTTGCGGGTGGTGCGCGCCAGATTGAATGCACAATCAACGGGTTGGGCGAACGTGCAGGCAACACAGCGCTGGAAGAAGTTGTCATGGCGCTGCGCACCCGCAATGACATCATGCCTTGGCGCACCGGCATCGACACCACCAAGATCATGCACATCTCACGCAGGGTGGCGACAGTGTCGGGGTTCAACGTGCAGTTCAACAAGGCCATTGTTGGCAAGAACGCCTTTGCGCATGAAAGCGGCATCCATCAGGACGGGATGCTCAAGAACCGCGAAAACTTCGAAATCATGCGCCCAGAGGACATTGGCCTGTCCGGTACTTCTCTGCCGTTGGGCAAACACTCGGGCCGAGCGGCTTTGCGCGACAAGCTTGAGACTTTGGGTTTTGAGGTCGGTGACAACCAGCTGCGTGACATTTTCGTGCGGTTCAAGGATCTGGCCGACCGCAAGAAAGAGGTTTTCGACGACGACCTCATCGCCTTGATGACCATGGATGAGCACGATGACTACCTGCAGCTTGTCTCGATGAAAGTGACCTGCGGCACGGGTGGTCAGGCAGAATCCACGGTCGAGTTGGAAATGGACGGCAAAGACGTTATCGCCACTGAACATGGTGACGGACCGGTGGACGCGACCTTTAAAGCGATCCGGGCAATCTATCCCAACACAGCCCGCCTTCAATTGTATCAGGTTCACGCTGTCACCGAAGGCACCGATGCACAGGCCACCGTTTCAGTTCGCCTGAGCGAGGACGGTATGATTGCAACCGGTCAATCTGCGAACACGGATACGGTTGTGGCCTCTGCCAAAGCCTATATCCACGCGCTGAACCGCCTGATCGTACGGCGTGAGAAAGCGGGTCCCGGTGCTGATACGCGTGAGATCAGCTATAAAGACCTGACCTGAACGGCCCAAGGGCTCCCGCACCCGCGGCAGCCCGGCTTCGCCGTCCCTTCTTGGGTTTTGGGCCCGGCAGCGCGCTTAGGGCGCTGCCGGGCCCAACTTGTTTGACGGCATCGTTAATGCGGGCAAACGAGGCGGGAGCATTGGTAGGTTTCACCCAACTCTGCTCAAAGCTGGTCAAACAAAGCGGACAGACGCTTCATTTCGTCTTCGATGCCAAACGGGGCATTGATGATGAACATACCGGAACCGACCATTCGATGTCCTTTACGAACTGGGGGGAACTTTACCTCGTGACAGACAGCTTTGGGCAAGTTCTGCGACTTCAAAGCACGTATCATGGCCTGGTGGCGCTTGTCCGACAGGATGGGATACCACAACGCTATGACCCCGACATTCCATTTTCGGTGCAGCTTGGTGATGATCCCGGGTAGACGATCATAATCGGTTTTCACCTCATAGCTCGGGTCGATCAGCAGCATCCCCCTGCGTGGTGTGGGCGGAAGCAAGGATTGCGCCAGCGCAAAACCGTCTTGCTGGTAAACCTTGGCCCCGTAGGGCGACATGGCCAAGGCCAGAGCGGCATGTTCTTGTGGGTGAAGTTCCGCAAAATGCAAGCTGTCCTGATCCCGCAGCAGATTGGCCGCAACCAAGGGTGAACCCGGGTAGGCGGCATTGCCGTGACGATTTTGAACACTTTCCAAAACTTGCGTCATCGGATGATCAGGTCCGAACCACCCTTCTTGCTGCGCTCGCTTAATCCCCGCTGCGGCCTCTCCGGTACGCACGGCCTCCTCGGCATCCAGCTTGTACAACCCTCGACCGGAATGCATTTCGACATAGCTGAGCGGCTTGTCCTTGCGTGTCAGATAATTCAGCACCCAGGCCAACAATGCGTGCTTTTGGACATCAGCCAGATTACCGGCGTGGTAAATGTGTTGATAAGAGAGCATTTTGCCTTCTAAAGTCCCAATCAATAAGGCGGAAAGGTGCTGATTGTCGCGGAATCAGCCCTTTTACCGGGCGTGATGGCACCCTATAAGTCATCCGTCCCGGAACCGTCGAGTCGCGGGCAGTAGAAAAACCGACATACAGGATCAGGGGAAACATGGGGATCTTTGGCAATCTGGGCGGCCTGTTCACAGCGGACATGGCTATCGACCTTGGAACAGCAAACACGCTGGTTTACGTCAAGGGGCGCGGTGTCATCCTGTCTGAACCCTCGGTGGTTGCCTATCACGTCAAGGACGGAGTGAAGAAAGTTCTGGCTGTCGGCGAAGACGCCAAGCTGATGCTGGGCCGGACCCCCGGTTCAATCGAAGCCATCCGCCCAATGCGCGAAGGTGTGATCGCGGATTTCGACACCGCCGAGGAAATGATCAAGCATTTCATCCGCAAGGTGCACAAACGCTCGACCTTCTCAAAACCCAAGATCATCGTCTGTGTGCCCCATGGTGCGACCCCGGTCGAAAAACGCGCGATCCGTCAGTCGGTTCTGTCCGCAGGCGCGCGCCGTGCAGGCCTGATCGCAGAACCAATTGCAGCCGCGATTGGCGCCGGGATGCCGATCACCGACCCGACCGGCAACATGGTCGTCGACATCGGCGGCGGCACAACCGAGGTTGCAGTTCTGTCGCTGGGTGACATTGTTTACGCCCGCTCGGTCCGCGTCGGTGGCGACCGGATGGACGAAGCCATCATTTCGTATCTGCGTCGTCAACAGAACCTGTTGGTCGGCGAATCCACGGCTGAACGGATCAAGACCACCATCGGCACCGCTCGTATGCCCGACGATGGCCGTGGCCAGTCGATGCACATCCGAGGGCGCGACCTGCTGAATGGTGTACCCAAGGAAATCGAGATCAGCCAGGCCCAGGTGGCCGAAGCGCTCTCGGAACCCGTGCAGCAGATTTGTGAGGCGGTTATGACCGCTCTGGAAACCACTCCGCCCGATCTGGCTGCGGATATTGTGGACCGAGGCGTGATGCTGACTGGCGGAGGTGCGCTTCTCGGTGATCTGGATCTGGCCCTGCGCGAACAGACCGGTCTGGCCGTGTCGATTGCCGACGAAAGCCTGAATTGTGTGGCTTTGGGCACCGGCAAGGCGCTAGAATATGAAAAACAGCTGCGCCACGCGATTGACTACGAGAGCTGAGGCGCGCACCTTTTAGGGGCAGTCTGAATTCGGCACGAGCAGCACGGGAAGGTAACCTGTGGCAAAAGACCGATCACAGCGCGATGACTACACAACCCCCTTGCGTCGTTTGTTGCTGGGGATCGTGATCCTTTGTCTGTTGGGAATCTTCCTGATCTGGCGCATCGACAGCCCGCGCGTTGAACGGTTTCGCGCGCAAGTGGTGGATGCAGTTGTACCCTCGATGGAATGGGCCATGGTGCCTGTGACTGCGACAGTCAATCTTGTTCGTGACTTCCAAAGCTACCAGCGCCTGAGCGAGCAAAACCGCGAACTGCGCAGCGAACTTCGCCTGATGCGCGCCTGGAAAGAAGCGGCACTGCAACTGGAGCAGGAAAACGCGCGTTTGTTGGATCTCAACAACGTACGTCTTGATCCGCGCCTGACTTATATCACCGGTGTTGTGATGGCCGACAGCGGCTCACCTTTCCGGCAATCCGTTCTGCTGAATGTGGGCGAACGCGACGGCATCGTCGATGGATGGGCCACGATGGACGGCATCGGCCTTGTCGGCCGGATCTCGGGCGTCGGTTCCGATACAGCCCGCGTTATTCTGGTGACAGATGCCACCAGCGCCATCCCTGCCACCATCCAGCCCTCGGGCCAGACCGCGTTGATCAAAGGGGACAACACGTCGGCACCGGTTGTTGAATTCCTTGAAAGCCGTGAACTGGTCCGCCCCGGCGACCGGGTTATTACATCAGGTGACGGTGGCGTTTTCCCGGCTGGTTTGCTGATCGGCCAGATCGCAACGGATCCGGGCGGCCGGTTGCGGGTGCGTCTGTCCGCTGATTTCGAACGGCTGGAGTTTCTGCGCGTTCTACGCTTCAACTCGGCCCCGATCATTCGGGACCCCGGCGGTATAGTCGGCCCAACCCGGCCCGAAGCCGCCCTGTCGCCTGAAGAGCTTAGTGATGGATAAGTCTGCCTCGCATAACTGGGCGATGCGCGGTCTCTACACAGCGCTGGCATTTGGTGTGCTGTTCCTGCATTTGTTGCCGCTGGATGCGCAACCAGATCGCTGGCCTTATCCCGACGTTCTGATTGCCCTGACTTTCGCCTGGGTGCTGCGCCGCCCCGACTATGTTCCGACCTTGCTTGTGGCTGTCGTGATGCTGATGGCCGACCTTCTTCTGCAACGCCCACCGGGCCTTTTGGCGGCACTGGTTGTCTTTGGATCAGCCTATCTGCGTTCGGCGGCACCGGGTATGAAAGATGCCGGTTTCGTCGGAGAATGGATGTCGGTTAGCGTGGTCATCGCGGGTGTGTTTTTCGCGAACAGGATCGTTCTTTCAATCTTGTCCGTGCAACAGGCCGCTTTGTTGCCTGTCATGATCCAGCTCGTGCTGACAATTGCCTGTTATCCGGTCATCGTTGCACTGAGCCAAAGCGTGTTCGGTGTCCGTCGCATGACCGTTTCTGATACCGGCGCGGAAGGAGGTCGGGCATGAAGCCGCGCAAGCCCAAATCACAGGGCCTGGCCTATAAACGCTTGCCACGGCGTGCGCTGTTGTTGGCCGGCCTGCAGGCGGCCTTCATTGGCGGGCTGGCGGCACGTATGCGGTTCATGCAGGTGGATCAGGCCGATGAGTATCGCCTGTTGGCGGAAGAAAACCGCATCAACATCCGCCTGATCCCCCCAAATCGCGGACGGATCTATGACCGCAACGGGCAGATCATTGGCCAAAACTCTCCATCCTACCGTATCGTCATTGTGCGCGAAGACGCCGGCGATGTGGATCAAGTGATCGGAAAACTGTCAGAACTGATCCCTCTGAACGATGATGAAATCGAACGCGCCCGGACCGAGATGCGCCGCTCGGCCCCGTTCCTGCCGGTCACGCTGGCCGATCAGGTCACGTGGGAGGACATATCGAAAGTTGCCGTCAACGCCCCCGCCTTGCCGGGTGTCACACCCGAAGTGGGTCTGACACGGCAATATCCACGCTATGAAGATTTTGCTCATATCGTGGGCTACGTCGGACCGGTCAGTGACTACGACCTCAGCCAGATCGAAGACCCTGAACCCGTTCTGCGAATCCCCCGGTTTCAGATCGGCAAAGTGGGTCTTGAGGCAAAACAGGAAATCTCATTGCGCGGCAAGGCCGGTGCCAAGCGCGTCGAAGTCAACGCAACCGGTCGCGTCATGCGCGAGCTGGACCGACAGGAAGGCCAGCCCGGAGCCGATTTGCAACTGTCTGTTGACGCGGACCTGCAACAATACGCACAGGCCCGGTTGGCTGGCGAAAGCGCCGCTGCCGTCGTCATCGATTGTGAAACCGGTGACCTGCGCGCGATGGCCTCGGCCCCCAGTTTCGATCCCAACCTGTTTGTGCGTGGAATCTCGGTCGCAGATTACCGGATGCTGACGCAAGATAAGTACCGCCCGCTGGCAAATAAGACAGTTCAGGGTACTTACCCTCCGGGTTCGACCTTTAAAATGGTTACGGCGTTGGCAGCGCTTGAGGCCGGAGTCGTCGGCCCCGGAAACACCGTTTACTGCCCCGGCCATCTGAAAGTCGGCAGCCGTCGCTTCCACTGCTGGAAGCGTGGCGGCCATGGCATGGTGGACCTCAACACTTCACTGAAACGCAGTTGCGACGTGTACTACTACGACGTGGCGATAAAGGTCGGCATCGACCGAATCTCTGAAATGGCCAACACGCTTGGGCTGGGCATCAAGCATGACATTCCCATGTCCGCTGTACGCGCTGGACTGGCGCCCAATCAGGAATGGAAACAAAGGATCCACGGCGAAGAATGGCTCATCGGCGACACCGCAAACGCATCCATCGGACAAGGCTTTATGTTGGCCTCGCCCATGCAATTGGCTGTCATGACCGCGCGGATCGCCACTGGTCGTGCGGTTTCGCCTCGTCTGGTGCGGTCGATCAACGGGGTTGAACAGCCCAGCGGCGCGGGGGAACCGCTTGAGATCAGCCCCGCCAATCTCAAACATATCCGCGAAGCGATGTGGTCTGTTTCAAACGACCGTCGTGGCACGGCCTATCGCAGCCGTATTATTGCGGAAGATTTCCGCATGGCGGGTAAAACCGGCACCAGCCAGGTACGAAACATTACCAAGGCCGAACGTGCAGCAGGCGTGATCCGGAACGAAGACTTACCCTGGGAACGCCGCGACCACGCGTTGTTCGTCAGTTTTGCCCCGTACGACAAACCCAAATACGCGATTGCCGTCGTGGTCGAGCATGGTGGCGGGGGGTCCAAGGCCGCAGCCCCGGTGGCGCGGGACATCATGCTTCAGGCCCTTTATAACGGCACACCACCGCTCGACGCGTATCCGGTCGGCGACCGTGACCGTATCAAGGAACAGCAAAAACGGCTTGAGGGCGACCGTCGCCCCAAAGCGCGTCCTGACGGAAAGGACCGCGCATGAGCTATCTTGAGTACGCGGTCAAATCGACACCGTCGGGATTTCGCAAATTCCTGTACATGAACTGGCCGCTGACCCTGCTGCTGATCAGCACGGCCAGCGCTGGATTCCTGATGTTGTATTCGGTTGCGGGTGGTTCGTGGACGCCCTGGGCCGAGCCGCAGATGGAACGGTTCGGTCTTGGCCTGACTGCAATGTTCATCATTGCACTGGTGCCAATCTGGTTCTGGCGCAACATGTCCGTTCTGGCCTATCTGGGCTCGGTCGCGTTGCTGGTGTTTGTCGAGCTGTTCGGCACTATCGGCATGGGCGCGCAGCGCTGGATAGACCTTGGCTTCATGCGCCTGCAACCCTCAGAGGTGATGAAGGTCGCGCTGGTCATGGTCCTGGCGGCCTATTACGACTGGCTGCCATCCCACAAGACGTCCCGACCGCTATGGGTCTTTATTCCGGTGGCCCTGATCATATTGCCTACCCTGCTGGTTCTGAAACAACCCGATCTGGGCACGTCGATCCTGTTGTTGGCGGCAGGCGGCGGCTTGATGTTCCTCGCAGGCGTCCACTGGGCGTATTTTGCGGCTGTTATCGCTGCGGTGGTAGGTTTGATCGCCGCTGTGTTCAACAGCCGCGGGACCGAATGGCAATTGCTCAAGGACTATCAGTTCCGCCGGATTGACACCTTTCTGGACCCTTCGACCGACCCACTTGGGGCCGGGTATCACATCACCCAGTCCAAGATCGCCCTTGGGTCCGGGGGCTGGAATGGACGTGGGTTCATGCAAGGGACACAGTCCCGGTTGAACTTCCTGCCTGAAAAGCACACCGACTTCATTTTCACGACGCTGGCGGAAGAGTTCGGCTTTGTCGGCGGCATCACCCTGTTAATCCTGTACGCGCTGATCCTTGTGTTCTGCATGGTTACAGCGCTTGCGACCAAGGATCGGTTTTCTTCGCTGGTCACTCTGGGCATTGCGCTGAACTTTTTCCTGTTCTTCGCCGTCAATATGTCGATGGTGATGGGCATGGCGCCGGTCGTTGGTGTGCCGCTGCCAATGGTCAGCTATGGCGGCTCGGCCATGTTGGTGCTGATGGCCGCATTTGGCATCGTCCAAAGCGCACATATCCACCGCCCCCGTTGATCTGAAAGGCCCCCGATGCCCGCAAACGTCCTGTTTTCCGCGCGCCCTGCGCTTTGGCCCGTGTTTGAGCCGCTGCTGACCAATTTCCTGGCAGAGGCCAATGTCGACGCACGGCTGAGCACCGAGTTTGAGCCGGATCAAGTGGACTATGTCGTCTATGCTCCGAATGGCGGTTTGCAAGACTTCACCCCCTATACGCGACTGAAAGCGGTGTTGAGCCTTTGGGCAGGTGTCGAGAAGATCGCGGATAATGAAACGCTGACTGTCCCATTGGCGCGGATGGTGGATCACGGGCTGACGCAGGGCATGACCGAATGGGTTGTGGGCCACGTCCTGCGCTACCATCTGGGCATGGACCAGCACATTACCGTTCAGGATGGCGTCTGGACCCCTGTTGCCCCGCCCTTGGCCCAAGAGCGTAACGTCTGTATTTTGGGATTGGGCACGTTGGGTGAGGCCGCAGCCCGAGCCCTGACAGCGCTGAACTTTCAAGTCTCCGGTTGGAGCCGTACCGCCAAAGACATTCCCGGCATTGTTTGTCTGCATGGTCCAGAAGGATTGCGGCAAGCGCTTTCTCAGGCAGAGATCGTGGTGCTGTTGCTTCCTGATACACCTGCCACAGAAAACGCGCTGAACGCCGAAACGCTGGCCTTGCTGCCTAAGGGCGCACGGATCATCAATCCGGGTCGTGGCCCGCTGATCGATGACGATGCGCTATTGGATGCCCTCAACACAGGTCACGTCGGTCACGCAACACTGGACGTGTTTCGTGTCGAGCCCTTGCCTGCCGAGCACCCCTATTGGGCGCACCCGAATGTCACCGTTACTCCGCATATCGCGTCTGAAACCCGCCCGATCACAGCCGCGCAGGTCATTTGCGAGAATATCCGGCGCGGTGAAGCCGGAGAGCCCTTTGTGCACCTCGTAGACCGCACTCTGGGCTACTGAAATCAGGCCGCGATCAAACCGCGGCCTTTCAACAGGGCGTTCACACCCGGCAATCGACCCCGGAACGCCAGATACAGGTCTTCCGCCTCTCGCGACCCGCCGGTGGACAGGATGTTGTCTTCCAGCGCCTTGGCGCGCTCGGGATCAAAGGCACCGCCTGCCTCTTCAAAGGCGGCGAAGGCGTCGGCATCCATCACCTCGGACCACATGTAACTGTAATAGCCCGAGCTATAGCCATCACCGGCAAAGACATGGGCAAAATGGGGCGTGGCGTGGCGCATTCCGATAGCATGTGGCATCCCCAATTCCGCCAGAACTTCGGCCTGTTTTGCCATCGGATCTGCCGGGGCGTCGCCGTCATGGAAGGCCAGATCAACGAGCGCCGAGGCGACATATTCCACCGTCTGGAACCCTTGATCGAAGTTGGCGGCGTTTAACACTTTCTGCAGCATCTCTTGCGTCATTGGCTCGCCCGTTTCGGCATGGGTCGCAAACTCGGCCAGAACTTCGGGCACTTCCAACCAGTGTTCGTAAAGCTGGCTGGGCAGTTCTACGAAATCGCGCGCGACCGAGGTGCCAGAAATGCTTTCATAGGTCACATTCGACAGCATCTGGTGCAGGGCATGGCCGAATTCGTGGAACAATGTCCGCGCGTCGTCATAAGACAGCAGCGCCGGATCACCCTTGGCAAAATTGCAGACATTGATCACAACAGGTGCCTGAACCTGCGGGAACTTTGCCTGCGCCCGCATCGCGCTGCACCACGCACCAGATCGCTTCGATCCCCGCGCAAAGTAATCACCGATGAAAACGGCGATGTGCTGCCCGTCACGTGTGACTTCCCAAGCCCGGCAATCCGGGTGATAGAGCGGAACGTCCAGCGGCGCGAATTCCAGCCCGAACAGGCGATTTGCGCAGGCGAAGGATGCCTCGATCATACGGTCCAGTTGCAAATAGGGTTTCAGGGCCGCCTCATCCAGATCGTGCTCCGCCTTGCGCCGCTTTTCGGCGTAGTAGCGCCAATCCCAGGCTTCCAGCGGGCCGTTGATGCCGTCTTCCTGCATCATCTGTGTCAGGATCTCGGCGTCAGCATCGGCACGGGATTTTGCCGGTTCCCACACCTGCATCAACAGTTCACGCACGCGATCCGGTGTGCGGGCCATTTCGGTTTCCAGCTTGTAGTCGGCGAAACTGTCATAGCCCAGCAGCTTGGCGCGTTCCTCACGCAGCGTCAAAATCTCGGCAGCGATGTCGCGGTTGTCGGTGTCGCCCCAATTGGCCCCGCGCGCGGCCCAGGCGCGATATGCCTTTTCGCGCAGGTCCCGACGAGGTGAGAATTGCAGGAACGGTACAATCAGCGACCGCGACAGGGTCACCACTGGTCCTTGCGCCTCTTTCTCTTGCCCCGCAGCGCGGGCTGCATCCACGACGAAATCCGGCAGGCCCTGCAGATCCTCTTCGGTCAGGTCCATGAACCAGTCCCGCTCATCTGCCAACAGGTTTTGAGTAAAGGACGTCCCCAAAGAGGCGAGGCGCGACTTGATCTCTTGCATCCGGGTGTCGTCTTCCCCTGCCAGTGCTGCGCCAGCACGCACGAAACCGCGATGGGTCAACATCAGCACACGCGCCTGTTCTTCTGTCAGGTTCAGATCATCGCGCCGCGCCCACAGGTCGGCCACGCGTTTGAACAGCGCCTTGTTCGAAGAAATGCCGGAAAAATGCGCCGACAGCTTGGGGGAGAACTCTCGCTGCAACTCTTCCCGTCTGGGATTGCTGTCTGCCCCTGCAACCGTGAAAAAGACCGACAGAACCTTGTCCAACTGCTCGCCCGCAGCCTCCAAAGCCTCAATCGTATTGGCAAAGGTCGGAGCGTCAGAATTCTCAGCAATCGCCGCGATCTGATCGTTATGCGCCGTCATTGCCTGATCCAGCGCCGGGGCGAAATCATCGTCCGAGATTTCGGCAAAGGGGGCAATTTCAAACGGGGTGGTCCAGCTGGACAGGATCGGGTTGGTCATTCGGATCTCCTTTGACCCTATAGCTAAGTCGCCAAGGCCGGGTGTTCCAGAACCCAAAGCCTGCGTAAAGAAAGGTTAATCGTTCGCGGTGCCGCAGACTGGGCAATCGGCGCGACGGGTCAGCGTTATCTTGCGGCTTTCGCCGTACAGAGCATCATAGATCAACATCTCGCCACGCAACGCCATACCTGCGCCGGTGATCACCTTGATCGCCTCAACCCCCATCATCGACCCAACAACGCCGGGCAAGGGGCCGATTACTCCGGCCTCGGAACAGGACGGGGCCAGACCGGGGGCTGGCGCTTCGGGGAAAATGCACTGGTAGCACGGGCTGCCATTGGCCGGGTCAAACACGCTCAGCTGCCCTTCCCACTGCGACAAGGCCCCCGAGATCAGCGGTTTGCCCAGCGCGACGGCCGTGCGGTTGGCCAGATAGCGCGTGTCAAAATTATCGGTCCCGTCAAGGATCAGGTCGAAATCGGCAAACAGATCGGCCGCGATCTCATCACTCAACCGGCGATGATAGGGCAGAACCACCACGTTCGGGTTCTGTGCCTCCATCGCCTGCTGTGCCGAGAAAACCTTGGGCATGCCGATATCTGTGTCCCGGTGAATGACCTGCCGCTGCAGGTTGGCGTTCTCGACAACGTCATCATCTATGACACCGATTGTGCCCACACCCGCTGCAGCCAGATATTGCAAAGCCGGGGCACCCAAACCACCCGCGCCAATCACAAGAACCCGTGCTTTTTTCAGCTTTTTCTGCCCCGGACCGCCCAATTCGCGCAAAACGATGTGACGGGCATAGCGGTCCAGCTCGGTCTCGGTAAATCGGTCGGTGGGCATGGCAGGTTCCTGATCTGAAACGGACTCTGCGCGATTGCGCAGGGCTTTCAGCCCCCTGCCATACACCAAAACAATCGCGCCGAAACCTACAAGGATCAACCACATTGCCGCCGAGCCGCCTGTCGCCTGACGCAGCGGATGCCCGTCTGGCAAGATCAGATGAGACAGGATCACTCCGGCCAACAACACACTGACCGAAACCACACGCGCTGTTTTTGACGTGCCGGCAATATAGCCAACGCCCCAAAGTCCCGCAGCCAGAACAAAAACCAGCAGCATCAGCCGCGCCCGGTTGAGCCAAAGCCGCCAGACCCGCGACCGGTTTCACCCAATTCTTCAGCCAGTTCGAATGTGGCCTGCACGACAGGGGCGACCACCAGTTGCGCGATGCGCTCACCATGGGCAATTTCGAAACGGTCCTGGCCCGCGTTCATCACGATCACCCCCAAGGGTCCGCGATAGTCGCTGTCGATGGTGCCAGGTGTGTTGGGCAGTGTAATCCCGTGTTTCAGCGCAAGTCCCGAGCGGGGACGGACCTGAACCTCGTACCCCTGAGGTATTTCGATGCGCAGGCCGGTTGGCACGAGAGAGCGCTGGCCGGGTTCCAACACGATAGGGGTGCCACCTGGCAAGTTGGCGCGCACATCCGCCCCGGCGGCACCAGCTGTTTCATAAGACGGAAGCGCGACAGCAGGGTCTGCACCGTCTTCGCGGATCACTCGAATTGCAACCATGCCCTTGCCTTTCCTTCAGTCTGTCAATGCGTCCGCGATCTTTGCCGCCAGACGCCGGGCAACTTCGTCCTTGCCCAAGCGCGGCCATTCCTCGGCCCCACTGTCCGAGATCAGAATGACCGCATTCTCGGATCCACCCATGATGCCGGTTGCCGGGCTAACATCGTTCGCAACTATCCAATCACAGCCTTTGCGAAGACGTTTGGCGGTGGCGTGTTCAACCACATCGTCCGTTTCAGCCGCAAAGCCAACCACCAGCGGCGGGCGGCCCATATCCATCTGGGATACACGTTTCAGAATGTCCGGGTTTTCGGCAAATTCCAGAACCGGCAGGCCATCCCGGCTTTTCTTCAGTTTCTTGTCCGATGCACTGGCCACACGCCAATCGGCGACCGCCGCCGCGAACACGCCCGCATCGACGGGCAGAGCGGCATCGACCGCGTCAGACATCTGTTGCGCCGTCTCTACCGGTACGACCTGTACACCTGCCGGAGGGGGCACATCTGCGGGACCGGTAATAAAGATCACCTCGGCCCCCAAATCCACCAGCGCTTGTGCCACAGCGGAGCCTTGCGCACCGGACGACCGGTTCGCGATATAGCGCACAGGATCAATCGGTTCGTGCGTGGGGCCCGAGGTCACGAGCACACGTTTGCCAGCCAAAGCTCCCGCTGTCAGTTGAGCCTCAATCGCCGCAACGATTTCCAACGGTTCGGACATGCGGCCCGGACCGTATTCGCCGCAGGCCATGTCGCCTTCATTTGGCCCAACAAAACGCACCCCATCCGCCTGCAGCTGCTTTAGGTTGCGTTGCGTTGCCGGGTGGTCCCACATCCGTACATTCATCGCGGGCGCGCAAAGAACAGGCGTGTCTGTCGCCATCAGAAGGGTCGATGCCAGATCGTTTGCCAGCCCAGAGGCCATCTTGCCCATCAGATCCGCCGTTGCAGGGGCCACGACGATCAAATCGGCCGAGCGTGAGAGCTGAATATGCCCCATCTCAGCCTCATCAGTCAGATCGAACAGATCGCGATAGACTTTTTCGCCTGCAAGTGCGGACACGGACAAGGGGGTTACAAACTCTTCCGCTGCGCGGGTCAGAACGGGTGTCACAGCCGCTCCACGCTCGCGCAGCCTGCGGATCAGATCCAGCGACTTATAGGCCGCAATCCCCCCGCCAATGATCAGCAAAATGCGTTTGGATGACAGCATGTTCAGCCCTTCCCGTCCCGGTCGGCCCCGACATTAGGCAAGGCCAGCAGGTAGTTCCAGAGATTAATTTTGCACCTGGAACGCCGCGCAGGGGTCTTCGCGCTCTATCGATGGGCTGTCGATTACCACGTCAAAATCACCATCGATAATCCCGTCCTCGGATTGTCCTACTGCAACAACCTTCCAACCCGGTTGAAGACGCGCAAGATAGGTCGGGATCCCACGGTCCTTGCGCGCATGACCATTGCCGGTGATCACTGCAACCGGTCCGCCGGTTTCTTCCATCGCACGCACCACTGCACGGGCAAGCACCGCGTCACGCAAGCGTTGAATTGCAACCATCTGAGGCAGCATTTCAGCAGGCAACGCGTCGCAATGAGCGGCCAGTTGATCCGCCTCTCGCGCTGCCTGTTCATCGGGTGGTAAAGGAACCGTCAAACCAAATCGCGCCGCATCCGCGCCCAAAGCGGTGGCCGCCCCGCGTTCCATCGCAGCGCGTGCGGCAGTCCTTGGCACCATGGCCCCATACACGGGCGCAGTTGAGGCTTGGAAAACAGGATAATACATGCTGAGCGGAGGCCATCCGCTTTCAGCCCATTTCAGGATACGGCCCAACTCTTCCGGGTCCGACACTGCCTTTTGCGCCAACCGCTGCGCGCCTTCTTCAGTGACCATTTCCCACACAACTGCCGAAGGGGAAAAAGCGGTCAGTGCTGCAGCCTGAATGTGGTGATGGGTGGGGTTGTCGTGTACCTCACCAAGTATCAAGACATCGGCGCCATGCATCGCAGTCAGAGCTGTGTCAGGTATTAAAGCCTCTGCTCCGCCAGGTCGCACTGCGGCGACCATAAGACCCAGAACACACACAAGAATCGCAAGATGTTTCATGCAATGAAGTGTTGCACCTCGCGCGACTGACCTTCAAGGTTCTTACGCATTTTTGAAAAAGCCGCGGCCTCTAGCTGGCGCACACGTTCTTTTGACAGACCCAGCTCATCTCCAAGGCTTTCCAACGTCCTTGCAGGCTCTCGCAGCTTGCGCTCACGTACAATGAAACGTTCGCGGTCATTCAGCGCGTTCATCGCGATCAGCAACCACTCGCGCAGTTGCGCTGTGTCATGGCTGTGTTCAACAGATTCCGCAGCCTGTTCGCGATCGTCCTCTAACGCATCGATCCACTCGCGCCCGTCTTCGTCCGCAGACTGCACCGCATTCAGCGAAAAGTCTGAACCGGAAAGACGCCCTTCCATCATTTCGACATCACGCAGGGGAACACCAATTTCGGTGGCAATCATCTGATGCAGCTGGTGACGATCCAACTCCAAACCTTCGGTGGCTGCCTCGCGTTCCAAACGGGCCTGAACCCGCCGCATATTAAAAAACAACGACTTTTGTGCAGATGTGGACCCGGTCCGAACCATGGACCAATTGCGCATCACATAGTCCTGAATGCTCGCTTTGATCCACCAAACGGCATAGGTCGAGAATCGCACACCGCGATCAGGGTCGAACTTGTCTGCCGCCTTCATCAGACCCAGCCCAGCCTCTTGAATAAGGTCATTCATAGGCGCGCCATAGCGTTTAAACTTGGCAGCCATCGAAATCGCCAGCCGCATATACGCAGTGATCAACCGATGCAGAGCTTGTTCATCACGCTCATCGCGCCACGCGTAAGCCAGCTTTAGTTCGGTTTCCGCATCCAGCAACTCAGCCTTCATCGCTTGCCGGGACATCGAAAAGTCTGTCGCGTTATCCAGTGCCATCAACCTCTCCCCTGTTTTGCAGGCGCTGGCCGGGCTTGCTTTGCCGACCTATGACCGATACGCAAAACAACACTAAGTGGATCATCCAAAGGTAAGAATTGTGTCGTCGGATTTAACCTTGGTTCTTGGGGGGGCTGCCTCGGGCAAGTCGGCTTTTGCTGAAGAACTTATTGTTTCCACAGGGAAAAGCAGGAATTATCTTGCGACATCACAAGTGTTTGATGACGAGATGCGCCAAAAGGTCAAACGCCATCTGACACAGCGTGGCGACGGCTGGACCACGTTTGAGGAACCTCTTGATCTGGGACCGGTGCTGGCCCGCTTGCCGCACGATCAGATTTGTCTGATCGACTGTGCCACCATGTGGTTAAGCAACCATCTTCTGGCGGAATCCGATCTGGAAGTGGCACAGACCAACCTGCTGGACGCCCTGAACGACTGCCCGGCCCAGGTTGTGATTGTCTCGAACGAGGTAGGTCACGGGATCGTCCCGGACAACGCCCTCGCTCGCCAATTCCGCGAGGCGCAGGGGCGACTGAACATAGCCTTGGCGGCGCAGGCGGATCTGGTCGTACAGGTGACAGCCGGATTGCCATCTGTTCTGAAAGGCCAATTGCCATGACGCGCCTGCATCTTGTCCGTCACGGGCCGACACATGCAAAAACCATGGTCGGTTGGTCGGATCTGCCTGCGGACCTGAGCGATACAGCAGCCTTGAGACGCCTGCATGATCATCTGCCGTCCGAGGCAATTGTGATCTCTTCCGACTTGTCGCGCGCTGTAGACACAGCGTCAGCAATTCAGGGGCCACGCCTTCGCTTGCCTCACAATCCGGACCTTCGGGAAATCCACTTTGGAAGATGGGAATTGCGCGGCTTCGCCGATATCGAAGCAGAAGACCCTGAACTGGCCTTTGCCTATTGGGATAACCCCGGCGACGTCCGCCCACCGAAGGGCGAAAGCTGGAACGACGTCCGCAATCGGGTCGATACCGCAATCGACGCGCTTGTGGCTCAGCACACGGGGCGCGATCTGGTGATCGTCGCGCATTTCGGCGTGATCCTCACGCAAGTGCAACGCGCTTTGAATCTAGATGGGCAGCAAACCTTTTCGCACCGGATCGATAATCTGTCTGTCACGGATATCGCCTTGGAAGACAACAAATGGTCGGTCGGCAAGATCAATCACCTTCCGTGAACTGACGCCGCACAAATCACTGTTTTACTGGGCAGCCGGCCTGCGGCATCGTTCATGTATGACTTATGATTTGTACATCGGTGACCGCCTCTTCTCCAGTTGGTCCATGCGCGGCTGGTTGATGCTTGAGAAGTTCAATCTGCCTTATCGCAGCCACATGATCGGCCTGTACTCGGGCAGCATGAAACAAGACATGGAACCGCTGGCGCCAGCCCGTCTGGTTCCCGCGCTACGCCTGCCCGAGGGAACGGTTGTGGGCGAAAGCCTGGCCATGGCCGAAACGTTGGCCGAGCGTCACCCAGACGCACAGTTGTGGCCTGAAGATCCCGCCGCACGGGCAACCGCCCGCTGGCTTTGCGCTGAGATGGTTGCAGGGTTCAGCGCCCTGCGCGGCCAATGCGCAATGCAGTTGCGGCACGTTTGGAAAGGATTTGTTCCGACTTCTGGAACGCTGGCAGATCTTGAACGGATTGAGACACTCTGGGCACACGCGCGGCGTATCTCGGGTGCGCAAGACGGTCCGTTGTTCGGCACCTATTCGCTGGCAGATGTGTTCTACACGCCCGTCGCAGCACGGATCATCGGCTATGGGCTGCCCGTGTCCGAGGCGAACCGGGCCTATTGTTTAGACCTCCTGTCGGACCCAGCCGTCAGACAATGGCGCGCAATGGGTATGACAGTTCAGTATGACCCATTCCCCTATCCGCAGGAGTTGGCATCGATGCCCTGGCCGGTCGGAGGGGACTCGAACGCCAAACCGGTATCAGGCGGCCCTTCCCTCAACGAGGCTTGTCCGTATTCCGATAAACCGGTTGCGGATTTTCTGGAATTGGATGGCCAATACTGGGGGTTCTGCAATCCATTCTGCCGCGACAAAACTGTGGCTGACCCCGGCGCGTGGCCCAAATTCACTGCCCTGCGCGCATCCGTTAACGACTCTTAAACCACAACCATGGCAGCAACGTCCTGTTAACCAAGAACAGGACTGCCATGGTCGCCCGTGCACATACCGTTGCCTTCCAAGGGGTCGATGCCCGCCCGGTCGAAGTGCAGTGCGCCGTATCCCCCGGCCTGCCCGCCTTTTCCATCGTGGGCCTGCCAGACAAGGCGGTATCCGAAGCCCGCGACCGCGTGCGCAGCGCGTTGAGCGCGATGGCAATCGCCTTGCCCTCAAAGCGGATCACCATCAACCTGTCCCCCGCCGACCTACCCAAAGAAGGTAGCCATTTCGACCTACCCATAGCCGTCGCGCTGCTATCGGCCCTAGAGATCATTCCAGCCGACGCCGCTGAAAGCACCGTAGCTTTGGGAGAGCTTTCACTCGACGGTTCTCTGGTCCCGGTGGTTGGTGCCCTGCCCGCGGCGATGACGGCGGCATCTGATGATCGTATGTTGCTCTGCCCTCGCGCCTCCAGCGCCGAGGCGGCCTGGGTCGACGCAACGCAGGTGATCGGCGCGGGGTCTCTGGGCGATGTTGTGCGCCATTTCTCGGGCCAATCCCCCCTACCAGCCGCCCAGCCCGGCGAGGTGAACCTGACGCCCAGCGCGCGGGATCTGCGCGATGTAAAAGGGCAGGAACGCGCCAAACGCGCCCTGGAGATCGCTGCCGCAGGACGTCATCACCTGATCATGATCGGAACGCCGGGATCGGGTAAATCCATGCTGGCCGCGCGGCTGCCCGGAATCTTGCCCCCCCTGACCGCAGTTGAGGCTTTAGAGACCTCGATGATCCAGTCCTTGTGCGGTTTGCTGGACGAAGGCGGCATCAATCGCACGCGCCCTTTTCGCGAGCCCCATCATACGGCATCCATGGCCGCAATCGTCGGGGGCGGCAAAGGCGCAAAACCCGGTGAGATTTCGCTGGCTCATAACGGCGTGCTGTTCATGGATGAATTTCCTGAATTTCCACGCACTGTTCTGGAAACCTTGCGCCAACCCATCGAAACCGGCGAAGTCATGGTGGCGCGCGCAAATGCGCATGTGAAGTATCCCTGCCGGTTCATGCTGGTGGCCGCAGCCAACCCTTGCAAATGCGGTTATCTGACAGACCCCTCTCGTGCCTGCTCACGCGCGCCGGGCTGTGGCGAGGACTATCTGAACCGCATATCAGGGCCGTTGATGGACAGGTTCGACCTGAGGATTGAAGTACCGCCGGTGGAATTCACTGATCTTGATTTGCCGCCATCCGGCGACAGCTCCGCTACAGTTGCTGAACGGGTCCAAAACGCCCGCGCCATTCAGGCGAACCGATTTCAAGAAACGCCACACCTGCGCCAAAACGCGGATGCAGAAGGGAAGGTTCTGGAGGAGATCGCAACACCCGATGCGGAAGGCAAAGAGCTTTTGCTGAAAGCGGCGGACCGGTTTGGCCTGTCCGCCCGCGCGTTTCATCGCATTCTGCGCGTAGCGCGCACAATCGCCGATTTGGAAAGATCCGCAAACGTCCACAGATCGCACGTAGCCGAGGCGCTAAGCTTTCGCATCAGCGCCCGGGTCATGGCTTAAATCTTGGCTTCGATGGCCTGCCAGATTTTTTCGGCGATGTTGACGCCATCAAAGCGCTCAAGCTCTTGAATGCCGGTGGGGGAGGTCACGTTGATCTCGGTCAGATAGTCTCCAATGACGTCGATCCCGACAAAGATCTGACCTTTTTCTTTAAGCAGGGGGCCAATTGCTGCGCAAATCTCATGATCACGCTCTGACAGACCGATCTTTTCCGGACGCCCGCCCACATGCATGTTCGATCGTGTCTCGCCCGCAGCAGGAACCCTGTTGATCGCGCCAACGGGCTCACCATCGACCAAAATCACCCGCTTGTCGCCATTGCTAACGTCAGGCAGGAATTTCTGCACAATCAGAGGCTCACGCGAGAAGCCGGTGAACAGCTCGTGCAGAGATGTTAGGTTACGATCATTGGCGTCCAGTCGGAACACACCTGCACCGCCGTTGCCATAAAGTGGTTTGAGGATGATATCGCCGTGCTTCTCCTTGAACGCTTTGATCGTCTTTAAGTCGCGCGCAATCGTTGTCGGCGGTGTCAGGTCAGGGAAATCCAGCACCAACAGCTTTTCCGGATAATTGCGCACCCAGAACGGGTCGTTGACCACCAGAGTCTGACCCTTGAGACGATCCAGCAAATGCGTGGACGTGATATAATGCATGTCAAACGGAGGGTCCTGTCGCAACCAGACCACATCGAAATCAGCCAGATCAACCTCGCGTTCGGGTCCCAAGTCGGCCGGATCACCTGCGACCCGCTTCACTGTCATGTCGTGGCCACGCGCCGTGATGCGGCCTTCCTGATAGGCCAGTTGATCAGGCCCATAGAAAAACAGCGAATGCCCGCGCGCCTGCGCTTCCTCAGCCAGACGAAATGAACTGTCGGCGTTGATGTCCACGGCCCCGATCGGGTCCATTTGAAAGGCGATTTTCATGGCGTGTCCCTCAGCTTCACGCCAGATACATGGCCCAGCAGGCCCTGGGGTTCAATGGGGCTTAGTTGTGACCAAAGGCGTTTTCGATGATTTGAACTGCGCCAGACCCATCCACCAGAGCTGCGTCAAAGCGCACTTCGGTGAGTTGCCCGTTTGGCTCTTTCTCTAGAAACTGAGCAGCTGAGGCGTAGATTCGATCAATCTGCTTGGCGCTGATCCGAGCCGCCGCCTTTTCAAAACTACTGCTTTTCTTGACTTCGATGAACACAAGCCCAGCCCCGTTGCGCGCGATCAGATCGATTTCACCACCCGCGCCGCGCCAGCGTCTATGCAGAATGGCCATGCCACGGCGCTCATAATCCTCAGCAACCCGAAGCTCTGCCGCCTGCCCGGCGTGGTAGGAAACAGAGCCCTGATTTGTCCGCCGACCCATGTCATCATTTTCCCAGCTTCAGAGCTTTCTGGTAAATCGGTCGGCGCGGCAGGTCATACATTTTTGAAACAAGATCCGCCGCATCCCGAACCGAGTGGCTTTCCAACGCTCGCTTAAGTGCTTCTTCTACGTCGGATTCGTTAACGCTTTGCGAATGGCCGCGATCGACCAGGACAACGATTTCACCTTTGACTGACTTGCCTTGATAATCTTCGGCCAATTCCGCGAGGGTGCCTCGGCGGATCTCTTCGAACTTCTTGGTCAATTCGCGACATAGCGCTGCCTGTCGATCCGCCCCCAGAACCATGGCCAGATCTGACAAGCTGGTGGAGACACGTTTTGGGGATTCGTAGAACACAAGCGTGCCGGGAATGTCCTTCAATGCCTCAATCCGGGCGCGGCGTGCGCCGGATGCATTGGGCAGAAATCCTGCAAAAAAGAACGCGTCTGTCGGAAGACCTGCCAAGGTCAGCGCTGTCAAGGCAGCCGACGCACCGGGGGCGCAGGTCACCATGTGTCCGGCCTCAGCCGCCTGCTTGCCCAGATCATAGCCCGGATCCGCAATCAGCGGCATTCCCGCTTCGGACGCATAGGCAACCGATTGCCCCTGCGCCAATGCCTGCATGAGTTTATCGCGCGCACCTGCGCCGCTGTGGTCATGATAGGCTTGGATCCGGCGCCCCTCGAGTGGGATGCCGTGAATCTCCATCAAACGGCGCAAACTGCGGGTGTCTTCCGCTGCGATCACGTCGGCTGAAGCAAGAACATCCAACGCCCTGAGCGTAATATCGCGCGCGGTTCCAATCGGAGTGGCAACAAAATACAGGCCCGCAGCCAATCTGATCTTTTGGAAATTCAAAGCTGGACCCTCACAGCGTGACGTTTATTATCGCGGCTCGACAGAACAGAAGCATTCATAGCCGTCGGATCAGGGAGTTTTCATTTAGATGTTCACCGTTTGCAAGCCCGTTAGCAAGTTGGCGAAAGCTGCTGCTGCCCTGACAACCGCGGCGTTTCTGGCCGCCTGTGAACCGGGCGGCCTTGGGGGTGGACCTTCGATCAATACCTCTGCTCCGGTCCCGGTTGCCTTGCTTGTTCCCAGCGGATCTGGCCAGTCAGGCGATGCGGCATTGGCGCAAAGTCTGGAAAATGCCGCGCGTCTGGCAATGTCTGATCTGCCCAATGTGACAATTGACCTGCGCGTTTACGACACTGCCGGAAACCCGAACACGGCGACAGCGGTGGCCCAGCAAGCCGTTGCGGACGGCGCCAAGATCATCATCGGACCGGTCTACGCGCAGGCTGCAAATGCCGCCGGGTTGGCGGTATTGAACAACAATATCAACGTTCTTTCGTTTTCGAACAACACCAGCATAGCGGGTGGGAACGTCTTTGTCCTTGGCCCTACGTTTGACAATACGGCCAACCGGTTGGTGAGCTATGCGGGCAGCCAGGGCAAGGCTAATACGGTGATCGTGCACAGCAACGACGCCGCAGGTCAGCTGGGACAAGCCGCCATTGCCAGCGCGCTGGCCAGCAGCCGGGTCAACAACGCCGGCACTGTTGGATACGACCGCTCGCAGCAAGGCGTTATCAACTCGGTGCCCTCCATCAAAGCCACAGTTGATTCGACAGGGGCCGATTCGATTTTCCTGACGGCAACAACGGCTGGTGCGCTGCCATTGTTCTCGCAATTGCTGCCCGAGGCTGGAGTGTCACAGGCCACGACGCAATTCATCGGTCTGACTCGCTGGGATATTCCCCCGCAAACATTGGAACTGCCGGGTGTTCAGGGTGGATGGTTTGCCCTGCCTGATCCGTCCAAGGCACAAGCTTACCGCCAACGTTACAACGCGACATACGGCGAAGCGCCCCATCCGATCAGCGGGTTGGCCTATGACGGTATCGCAGCCATCGGCGCGTTGGTCAGCCAGGGAAAATCCGACGCGCTGACCTCTGCAGCCCTGACTCAGAACGCCGGTTTCCAGGGCGTTGGCGGCATATTCCGCCTGCGTCCGAACGGCACCAACGAACGCGGTCTGGCCGTGGCCACGATCCAGAACAAACAGGTGGTTGTGATTGACCCTGCCCCACAAAGCTTCTCTGGCGCCGGCTTCTGATCTGCCGGGCGCCAGCCCTGTGCCTGAAACCTCATTAATCTGCCCCGCTGAAGACATCTTCGACAGTGCCAGCGTCCGTGACGCGCTGGCGCTGGCTTTTGAGTCCTGCACAGACAACAGCAATATGCGGGCTGAAACGGTGCGTATTCTGCGCGACGCGCAAAAGGCCGGACGCGCCGCTATCGCCGAAGCCTTTGGCGAACAACCCTTTGCGGCGCGCGCACTGACGCGGTCCTACACCTATCTGACAGATCAGCTGGTCGGTACGGCGATGCTGGTGTCCAGCACACGCCTACATCCGCTTGCGACGCCCACCCAAGGCGAGAAGATTGCGGTTTTGGCCGTTGGCGGATACGGGCGCGGGGAAATGGCGCCATCTTCGGACGTCGACCTGCTGTTCCTAACCCCCTACAAAATCACAGCCTGGGCCGAGAGCGTCATCGAATCGATGCTCTACATTCTGTGGGACTTGCGGCTGAAAGTCGGCCATTCCTCTCGTACGATAAAAGACTGCTTGCGGCTGGGCGCCGAGGATTTCACGATCCGCACCGCCATGTTGGAACAACGCTATCTGGCCGGTGACAAGGCCCTGGCGGACGAGCTGGATCAACGTCTGAAAAGCGATTTGTTCAAAGGAACCGAACGCGAATTCATCGAAGCTAAGCTGAAAGAACGGGACGAACGCCACCTCAAACAAGGTGAGCGCTATATGGTCGAACCCAATGTGAAAGAAGGAAAAGGCGGTCTGCGTGACCTTCAATCGCTCTATTGGATCGCAAAATATGTCTATGGCGTGCAGGACGTGGCCGAACTCGTTCCTCTGGGTCTGTTCACGCCAGAAGAGTTCGAGACCTTTGTTCAGGCCGAAGAGTTCCTGTGGGCCGTGCGATCGCATCTGCATCTGGTGACGGGCCGCGCCACCGAGCAACTGACGTTTGACATGCAGGTCGAAGTGGCCGCGCGCATGGGCTATGAAGACCGCGCCGGGCGGCGGGCGGTCGAGGTCTTCATGCAGCGCTACTTCCGCGAGGCAACTCGGGTCGGTGAACTGACACGGATTTTCCTGACCAAGCTCGAAGCGCTGCATATGAAAAGCGCGCCGTTGCTGGAGCGTATTTTCCGCAGAAGCCCAAGGGTCAAGGATGGCTATAGAGTGGTTCACGGGCGTCTCGACGTGGCCGACCCCGACACGTTCCTGTTGGACAAACTAAACCTTCTGCGTTTGTTCGAAGAAGGGCTGCGGACCGGCATGCTGATCCATCCGGATGCAATGCGCCTTGTCAGCGCCAATCTACATCTGATCGATGACGAGATGCGCAACGACAAAGAAGCCAAGCGCATTTTTCTGGATCTTTTGCTGAAACACGGCAACCCGGAACGTGCTTTGCGAAGGATGAACGAATTGGGCGTCCTGTCGGCCTTTTTGCCCGAGTTCGAACACATCGTGGCGATGATGCAGTTCAACATGTATCACAGCTACACGGTGGACGAGCATACCATCCAGTGCATCATCAACCTGGCCCAGATCGAACGCGGAGAACTGGTGGAATCCTTGCCGCTTGCCTCTTCGATCCTTGAGCGCGGCGTAAATCGAAAAGTGCTGTATGTCGCGCTACTGCTGCACGACATTGCCAAAGGTCGGCCCGAGGATCATTCGATCCTGGGTGCACAGATCGCGCGCAAAGTGGCCCCGCGATTGGGGCTGAGCAAATCAGAGTCGGAAACGGTTGAATGGCTGGTCCGGTATCACCTGCTGATGTCAGACATGGCGCAAAAACGCGATATTTCGGACCCGCGAACTGTTCGTGATTTTGCCAAGGCCGTTCAAACGGTCAAACGGCTGGATCTGCTGACCGTTCTCACCGTCTGTGACATTCGCGGCGTCGGCCCCAACACCTGGAACAATTGGAAAGCCACCTTGCTGCGCGCCTTGCACGCAGAAACCAAGCGTGCGCTGGAAACTGGTATGGAAGACCTCAACCGCGCCAATCGCGGGGCTGAGGCTAAGAAAGCACTTCGCACGAAATTGGCGGGCTGGTCCAAGTCAGACCTCAAAACTGAAACAGCGCGTCACTACGATCCGTATTGGCAGGGTCTCAATCTGGCGACGCATGTCGAGTTTGCAGAGATGCTGCACGCACTGGACCAAAGTGGTGATCCGGGCGCGATGGAGATCAGGCTTGAACCTGACGAAGATCGCGACGCAACGCGGGCTTGCTTTGCAATGGGCGACCATCCAGGGATTTTTGCCCGTATCGCTGGGGCATTGGCCCTTGTCGGCGCAAACGTCGTGGATGCCCGCAGTTACACAACCAAAGACGGTTACGTCACGGATGCGTTCTGGATTCAGGACACCGAAGGACGCCCCTTCGAAGCCGCGCGCCTGCCCCGCCTGACGCAGATGATCCACAAGACACTGCGCGGCGAAGTGGTTGCCAAGGAAGCCCTGAAATCACGCGACAAGATCAAGAAACGCGAACGGGCCTTCAACGTGCCGACCCATATCACTTTCGACAATGATGGATCCGAAATCTACACGATCATCGAAGTTGATACGCGCGACCGCCCTGGTCTGCTCTATGACCTGACCCGGACGTTGGCGGCCGCGAATGTGTACATTGCCAATGCCGTGATTGCGACCTACGGCGAACAGGTCGTGGACGCCTTTTACGTCAAGGACATGTTCGGGCTGAAATACCACTCGGAAAGCAAGCAGCGCGGGCTTGAGGCGAAGCTGCGCAAGGCGATCACCGAGGGTGCCGAGCGTGCAGCCTCATGAAGCAAATCCGGTTGATTTCGGGCTTTTTCACGGTTGGCTTTTGGACACTCGCCAGCCGCATTCTGGGATTTCTGCGGGAAATTCTGCTGACCGCGCTGATCGGCCCCGGGCCGGTGATGGACGCGTTTGTTGCCGCCTTCCGCCTGCCGAACATGTTCCGCCGCTTTTTTGCCGAGGGTGCCTTTAACGCGGCCTTCGTGCCCATGTTCTCAAAGCGGTTGGAAGCGGATGAGAATCCGCAGGGCTTTGCGCAGGATGCGTTTAACCTGTTGGCGCTGGCCGTTTTGGCACTGGTTGGGCTGGCGCTGGTGTTCATGCCCGGTCTGGTTTGGCTGACAGCCGAAGGTTTCTATGGTGATGAGCGTTTCGATTTGGCGGTGGACTATGGCTATGTCGTCTTTCCTTACATCCTGTTCATGTCTCTGGCCGCGCTATTCTCCGGTGTTTTGAACGCGAAGGGGCGGTTCGCGGCTGCAGCTGCCGCACCGGTTTTGTTGAACATCTTTGCCTGTACGGCGCTGATCGCCGGAGCCCTTTCAGGCGGCGAGGTCATTCGGTGGCTGATCTCTGTTATTCCGGCTGCAGGTATCGCCCAATTGGCGCTGGTCTGGGTTGCAACAGAACGGGCTGGTATCCGCATTCGACCCGGCCTGCCTAAACTCACGCCCGAGATGCGCAGGATGGTCCGCATCGCGGTCCCTGCCGCTCTGGCGATGGGGGTCACGCAGGTTAATCTGGTGGTCGGTCAATTGGTGGCGTCGAAAACCGAAAAGGCCGTGAGCTGGCTGTTTGCGGCAGATCGGCTGTACCAACTGCCGCTTGGCGTGGTTGGTATCGCCATCGGTATTGTTCTACTGCCCGACCTGTCACGCCGTCTGCGCGCCGAAGACAAAGAAGGCGCGCGCAACGCGTTTTCCCGTGCCGGAGAGTTCATGTTGCTGCTGACCCTGCCTTCGACCGTGGCGTTTCTGGTCATCCCGAACCCGCTGGTCTCGGTTCTGTTCGAACGGGGGCAATTCACCTCTGAAGATACCACAGCCACAGCGCTGGCCGTTGCCATCTATGGCATCGGACTACCGGCCTTCATGCTGCAAAAACTGCTGCAGCCTCTGTATTTCGCACGCGAGAACACGCGCTCTCCGTTTTACTATGCTGTCGTGGCGATGATCGTGAATGCGGCTTTGGCGTTTGGCCTCTTCCCGCTTGTGGGCTGGATCGCACCCGCCATTGCTGCATCGACAGCGGGTTGGGCCATGGTCGTTCTGTTGGCCATAGGCGCGCGCAACATGGGAGACGAAGCCCGGTTCGATGACCGGTTCAAACAGCGCGCGGGTCGGATCGTGCTGGCCTCAATTGGCATGGGCGTGGTCTTGTATGCGGCGCTTCTGGCGTTTGGTTGGACGTTGAATGTTCCCGGTTGGAGATATCTGGCGCTGCTTGTCCTGATTATGGTCGCTGCGACTTCTTACTTCGGCCTGGGCCACCTCTTGGGCGCATTCAAACTTTCCGAGTTCAAACGCGCCCTGCGCCGCTCCTGATCAGTCGCGGCGTATGCGCCCAACGATGCGATCCCAGGCGCCGGGTGCGACAAGGAAAGATACGCCAAAACCGGTGGCAAACCCGCCCAGATCGGCGACCCACTCCCAATTGCCGCCGAAGATCAGACCAAACAGAAATTGAATGCCCATAAGAACGGCAATGAGCTGAAATGCCCGTGCCTGATTTGCGCCAACCAAAGACAGCTTTCGCCACAACAACCAAGTAAATGCGCCGATCAGGCCGTAAACCGGAGGAAACCCTCCGATCAGGGGATAGCGGGGATCCAACAGAACGGCATAAGCCAACGCGCCCCCGATCCCTGAGACGACAAAGATCAACAGCATGGGGAAGCCGCCAAACACTTCACCGACCATCTTGCCCATGGCCAGAACGAAGACGCAAACAAACACCGCCTGCGTGAAATTGGCCGAGACAAACGGATAGGTCACGAACCGGATCACATGTTCAAACGGCCAGCGCCCGTTCAGCACCATCCAGTCGAAGATATCCGCCGAAAACGCATAATGTTGTATTGCGTCCAGCCGCCAGCCGACCGCTGTTGGCCCTCCGACCAAACCGCGCGATCCCAGCGTAAAGGCGAGTTCAATGCCGATGATGAACAGAACCAGCGCCACGACAACGGGCGGCAAAGGGTTCACGGCGGGTGTGTAATGCTCACTGCTCATTGGGCGGGCCTTTCGCGGCTGTTGACGTCCCTGTGCCTCATGGGTAAGCGACGGGGGCTGATTTTTCCAGACGGGAGTTCCCTTCGATGACCGAGACCCAGTTCACGCCGCGCGTGTTTTCCGGCATCCAGCCTTCGGGCGGGCTGACCCTGGGCAACTATCTGGGCGCAATGAAGCGCTTTGTGGATATGCAGGGTGCAGATTTCGAAACCATCTATTGCATGGTCGATCTGCACGCGATCACCACTTGGCAGGACCCCGCCGCGCTGTCCCACAACACTCGCGAATTATGCGCAGGCTTCATCGCAGCGGGCATCGACCCCGAACAGTCGATTTTGTTCAACCAAAGCCAGGTGCCCGAACATGCACAACTGGGCTGGATCTTTAACTGCGTCGCCCGGATGGGCTGGATGCAACGCATGACCCAGTGGAAGGACAAGGCAGGCAAGAACCAGCAGAACGCTTCGCTGGGGTTGTTTGCCTACCCGTCGCTGATGGCGGCTGACATTCTGATCTATCACGCGACCCATGTGCCGGTCGGTGAGGATCAGAAACAGCATCTGGAGTTGACCCGTGATATCGCCATCAAGTTCAACAACGACTTTGGCGTTGATTTCTTTCCCGTTACCGAGCCGGTGATCGAAGGCGCGGCCACCCGCGTCATGAGCTTGCGGGACGGGTCCAAAAAGATGTCGAAGTCAGATCCTTCAGACATGAGCCGGATCAACCTGACCGATGATGCCGACGCGATTGCCAAGAAAATCCGCAAGGCCAAGACCGACCCGGACGCGCTGCCGTCGGATGTTGATGGGCTCGAGGATCGCCCCGAGGCGCGCAATCTGGTCAATATCTACGCGGCGCTGAACGATCAAAGTGTCGAACAGGTTCTGGCCGAGGTCGGCGGCAAGCAGTTTGGTGACTTTAAACCGATGCTTGCCGATCTGGCGGTGGCGAAACTGGCGCCGATCTCGACCGAAATGTCTCGTTTGATGGCAGATCAGGCTGAAATTGATCGCATCCTGGCACGCGGAGCCGAGCGTGCGCGTGAGATTGCTGCTCCGATCCTGCACAAGACCTACGAAATCGTAGGCATGGTTGGGTCAGCATCACGCTGATTGCACTGGACCTTTTTCTGACGCCCTCCTAGGTTTGCCCAAAGCTTGGGAGGGCATCATGGCAACAGGCAAGAATATCCGCACATATTTCGAAGGCCAGTGGCATGAAGGGGATGCACCCATCATGCGCGCCGCCGATCACGGGGCCTGGTTGGGGTCTTCTGTCTTTGATGGCGCTCGATATTTCGAGGGCCTTGCACCCGACTTGCATGCGCATTGTGCGCGGGTAAACCGATCTGCAGAAGCTTTGATGCTGACCCCGACTGTAACAGCTGAACATATGGTGGAGCTGGTGCGCGAAGGATTGCAATCCTACGACGCAGATACCGCTGTCTATATTCGGCCGATGTATTGGGGGATCGACGGCGACCAGACCGCCATTGTCCCACAGGAAAACAGCACGGGCTTTGCCATTTGTCTGGAACAGATCCCGATGGCACCGGACACAGCCTCGGTCACTTTGACAACCACAAGGTTTCGCCGCCCTGTTTTGGAAAGTGCAGTTGTAAACGCCAAGGCCGGGTGCCTGTACCCCAACAATGCACGCATGTTGCAAGAAGCTCGGTCAAAGGGGTTCTCGAACGCTCTGGTCGCAGACGCGATGGGGAACGTGGCTGAAACCGCAACGGCAAACATCTTTATGGTCAAAGACGGCGAGGTCTTCACCCCGGCCCCCAACGGCACGTTTCTGGCGGGGATCACGCGCGCGCGACATATCAAGAACTTGCGCGACGACGGTGTTGCGGTCCACGAAACGGTTTTGAGTTTCGAGGATTTTCACGGGGCAGACGAAGTGTTCATGTCAGGCAACATGAACAAGGTGACACCTGTTACAGCTCTGGACGATACGCAATTTCAAGTTGGCCCTATTGCCCGCCGCGCCCGTGGACTTTACTGGGATTGGGCTGCAAGCGAACGCTAGCATGTCACTTTGAACGTGTCCGAGTTGCCACAACGCAACCGCTGGGGCATGATCTGTGAAACTTGAAGAGGACACCCATGCGTAAGTTTCTAGTTGTTCTGGATGACAGCCGCGAATGCTTGAACGCCATGCGCTTTGCCGCGATGCGTGCCGCACATACCGGTGGCGGAGTGACGATACTGTCGGTGATCCCGCCAGACGAGTTCAACCACTGGATCGGTGTCGCCGAAACCATGCGCGAAGAAGCGCGTGAACGTATCCATGCGCATTACGAGGTTTTTGCAAAATGGATGCGCGACAAACAGAATGTGGAACCCGAACTGGCCATCCGCGAAGGCGATCCGGTGCCACAGATCATAGAACATGTTCAGTCTGATCCCGAAATCGGAGTTCTTGTACTTGGGGCGGGCACCGACAAAAAGGGCCCAGGCCCGCTGGTGACTCAGTTGACGAAAAACTCGGGCAGCCTTCCGATCCCGATCACCATTGTTCCCGGCGATCTGAGCAAAGAAAAGCTGGAAGAAATCACCTGAGGACCGACGATGGCGAAGACGATACAGTTCTGGTTCGAATTCGCCTCGACTTATTCCTATCTCAGCGCAATGCGAATCGAAGCCGCGGCGCAAGCCAAGGGTGTTTCGGTCGAATGGCACCCTTTTCTGCTTGGTCCCATTTTTGCAGCTCAGGGATGGCAAACGTCTCCGTTTAATCTCTACCCTGCCAAGGGGCGGTACATGTGGCGTGACATGGAACGCCTGTGTGCGGCGCGGGGGTTGCCATTAGTACGACCTGATCCCTTTCCGCAGAATTCTCTTTCGGCAGCACGTCTCTCGCTGGCTATTGAAGGTCAAAATGGGCGGGCCGCTTTTGTCAGGGCGGTCTACAGCGCAGAGTTTGGGATGGGGCGCGATATCTCGGATCAGAACGTGCTGATGGATTGCCTGGAAACGGCAGGCTTGCCAACTGACACCTTGGGCCGCGTGCAGGACCCGGACATCAAGGCTGCGCTGTTTGCGCAATCCAACCGCGCCAAAGACCTTGATCTGTTCGGAGCGCCCAGTTTTCTGGTCGATGACGAATTGTATTGGGGCGACGACCGTCTGGATGAGGCGCTGGAACACGCGGCTTCAATTTAGAACCGTTCCAAATCTTGACTTCCCGCGCCCCTGCGCGCATATCAGAGGCACATCAGACGGAGCTGCCTCATGTTCATCCAGACCGAATCCACCCCAAACCCGGCCACGTTGAAGTTCCTGCCCGGCCAAACGGTGCTTGAGGCTGGAACTGCAGATTTCCCAACGCTGGAAGCGGGCGAGAAATCTCCTCTGGCCAAACGAATCTTTGCTGTTAACGGTGTGACCGGCGTGTTCTTTGGCAACGATTTTGTCACTGTCACCAAATCCGATGAGGTTCAGTGGGATCACATCAAACCGGCGATCCTGGGTGCAGTGATGGAGCACTACCAATCGGGTCAACCCGTGATGGGTGCAGATGCAACTGCCGCATCTGGCCATGCAGAACACACTGGGGAAGACGCTGAAATCGTCAATCAGATCAAAGATCTGCTGGACAGCCGCGTGCGTCCGGCGGTGGCTCAGGACGGTGGTGACATCACCTTCCACGGTTTTGATCGCGGCATTGTTTACCTGCACATGCAGGGGGCCTGCGCAGGCTGCCCGTCTTCGACGCTGACACTGAAAATGGGTATCGAGAACCTGCTGCGTCACTACATCCCCGAAGTGACCGAGGTTCGCCCTGTTGCCGTCTGACCCGACGATTCTGGCATTTGATACATCGGCCGCGCATTGCGCGGCCGCTTTGTTGCGCGGTCGTGAAATCATAACTTCTCGGGCCGAAGCAATGTCGCGCGGGCAGGCCGAACGCCTGATGCCGATGCTCGAAGACATAATTGCTCAGGGTGGTTGCGCTTGGTCCGATCTTGACGCCATAGGCGTGGGTGTCGGCCCGGGTAATTTCACTGGCATTCGAATCTCGGTCTCTGCCGCACGCGGACTTGCCTTGGGCCTCGGCGTCCCTGCCGTTGGTGTTTCAGGCTTCGATGCCTTGATGGAGCTCGGCGGCGCGGACCAGATTCCATGTATACCAGCCCCGCGCGATCAGGTTTATGTTCAGGCCGTCGGCGATGATCCACGCCTGATGCCCAGGGTAGAGGCCGAGGCACTTGGATCGCTGTTTTCCTGCAATGACCCGGACCAACACGCCCAAGCCATTGCACGTCTGACGGCTGAACGTTGGCGCGATGTCAGCGCACCGCCGGCACCTCTGTATGTCCGGCCCGCAGACGCGGCCCCGTCGCGTGATGTGCCTCCGGTCATGTTAGACGAATGACGCCGCACGACATGGCAACGACTCATGCCGCTGCGTTTACGCAGTCGCGCCCCTGGTCCGCCAGCGAATTTGAAAGCCTTCTGGACAACCCGATTACGCATTACGTTGGTGATCCGCGCTGCTTTGCGTTGTTTCAGGTGATCGCGGGCGAGGCCGAGCTGCTGACAATTGCGACTCACCCTTCGGTACAACGTCAGGGGCTGGCCCTGGAAACGATGCGTGAATGGCACCGTCAGGCCGCGGCCATGGAGGCAAACCGGGCCTTTCTGGACGTCGCAGCTGACAATGTGGCGGCAATCGCCCTATATGAACGCTGCGGGTATCATCGCTGCGGCGTGCGGCGTGCGTATTATTCGCGCGAAACGGGTACAAAAACCGACGCTCTGGTGATGGAATGCCGCCTGCCCTAAGGGCAAGTGAACATTTTTTGGACCATTTGGTCAGGAATCAATTGACCATGACGGTTGCAAACCCCCTTAATACCCGCCATCACAACAGTTATGCTCGCTAAACGTGGGTAAACGGGACTAATCTGATCCCGTGCCAACATAAAACTGGGAGACCGAAATGACCCTGATGAAATCCTTGATGAGCGCTGCCGCTGCCGTCGCTCTGACTGCAGGTGCCGCTCTGGCTGAACCGGCGCTGATCTTTGATCTGGGCGGCAAATTTGACAAGTCGTTCAACGAGGCCGCCTATAACGGCGCGCAGCGTTGGGCAAATGAGACCGGTGGAAAGTACCGTGAGATCGAAATCCAGTCGGAAGCACAGCGTGAGCAGGCCCTGCGCCGCTTTGCCGAATCCGGTGCAAACCCGATCATCACCATGGGCTTTGGCATGGCTGATCCGCTGTCAGCAGTCGCGGGCGACTATCCGGATACCAAGTTCGTCGCCGTTGACGTGAACTGGTTGGACATTCCAAACATCCGTCAGATTGGCTTTGCCGAGCATGAAGGTTCGTACCTGGTTGGCATGATGGCCGCGATGGCGTCGGAATCGGGCACTGTTGGTTTCATCGGCGGTATGGACATTCCGCTGATCCGTCACTTTGGCTGTGGATACGCGCAGGGTGCCAAGGCTGTGAACCCTGACATCAACGTCGTGGCCAACATGACCGGCACCACTCCGGCAGCATGGAACGATCCTGTGAAAGGATCTGAACTGACCAAGGCACAGATCAGCCAAGGCGCAGACGTGATCTACGCAGCCGCCGGTGGCACCGGCGTTGGCGTTCTGCAAACCGCTGCCGACGAAGGCATCCTGTCAATCGGCGTGGACAGCAACCAGAACCACCTGCACCCGGGCAAAGTTCTGACCTCGATGCTCAAGCGCGTGGATGTTGCCGTTTATGAAGCGATGAAAGCAGGCGACGACGTAGAAACCGGTATCTTCACCATGGGTCTGGCCGAAGACGGTGTTGGCGTTGCGATGGATGAAAACAACGAAGCCCTCGTGTCCGTCCGCATGGCAGACGCTGTGGACGATGCGCGTAGCGCCATCATCAACGGCGACATCAACGTTGTCAGCTATTACGAGAACGACAGCTGCCCGGCACTGCAGTTCTAAAAATACATACGGGGTGGGGGTTTCCTCCGCCCCGTTTTCCACTCTGCCGCGCCGTCCGTGCGGCCCTTTCGGCAATTGAGGACAAGACATGACCGTCCCCGCCATTGAGCTCAAAGGGATTTCCAAAGCCTTTGGGCCGGTTCAGGCCAACAAAGACATCTCCATCAGTGTCGCCCCCGGTACAATACACGGGATCATCGGTGAAAACGGCGCGGGCAAATCCACGCTGATGAGCATCCTCTACGGCTTCTACAAAGCCGACAAAGGCGAAATCTGGATCAACGGATCCAAGACAGATATCCCTGACAGCCAGGCCGCAATCGCTGCTGGCATCGGGATGGTATTCCAGCATTTCAAGCTGGTTGAAAACTTTACCGTTCTGGAAAATATCGTGCTGGGTGCCGAAGATGGCGGGCTGCTCGCCCCGTCTTTGTCCAAGGCGCGTAAAGAGTTGAAAGACCTGGAAGAAGAGTACGAACTGTTCGTCGACCCAGACAAACGCATCGACGAGATCGGTGTCGGTATGCAACAGCGCGTCGAAATTCTGAAGGCGTTGTATCGCAAGGCTGAGATTCTGATTCTGGACGAACCAACCGGCGTACTGACCCCGGCTGAAGCAGATCAGTTGTTTCGCATTCTCGACCGCCTGCGGGCCGAGGGGAAAACGATCATCGTGATTACGCACAAACTGCGTGAGATCATGGAGAATACCGACACCGTCTCGGTCATGCGACGGGGGCAGATGACGGCAACTGTCAAAACGTCCGAAACCAGCCCCGAAGAGTTGGCCGAACTGATGGTAGGCCGCAAGGTTCTGCTTCAGGTCGACAAAGTTCCTGCCAAACCCGGTAAACCCATTCTTGAGATTGAAAAGCTGAGCGTTTTCGATTCGACCGGAGTGGAACGGGTCAAAGGCATTGATCTGACCGTCCGCGCAGGTGAAATCGTCGGCATCGCCGGGGTGGCTGGCAACGGACAATCCGAGCTGCTTGAGGTTCTGGGCGGTATGCGCCCGGGCCAGGGTTCGATCAAATTGAATGGTCAGCCTTTGGCACTGAGTGGCGCAGGATCGGACGGTCAGGCCCGCCGCGCCCAGCATATCGCACATGTGCCGGAAGACCGGCAGCGCGAAGGTTTGATTATGGATTTCCACGCGTGGGAAAACGTCGCCTTCGGCTATCATCGTGACCCGGCATACAAACGCGGCATCTTCATGGACAATGCCGCCTTGCGCGCCGATACCGAAGCCAAGATCGAAAAATTCGACGTTCGCCCGCCCGATCCATGGTTGGCGGCCAAGAGCTTTTCTGGCGGCAACCAGCAAAAGATCGTTGTCGCACGCGAGATCGAGCGCAACCCGGATCTGCTGCTGGTCGGACAACCCACACGCGGCGTAGACATCGGTGCGATCGAGTTCATTCACAAGCAGATCGTCGCTCTGCGTGATCAGGGCAAAGCCATTCTGTTGGTCTCGGTCGAGCTGGAAGAGATCTTTTCGCTTTCCGACCGGATTGCGGTGATGTTTGACGGACACATCATGGGTGAACGACTGCCCCATGAGACGGATGAAAAAGAACTGGGCCTGTTGATGGCCGGTGTTGCGGGAGAGGCCGCGTAACATGGAAAAAATGCCCAAATGGGCCGATGTCATCCTGATCCCGCTGATCAGTCTGATACTGGCCGCAATCCTGTCGGCGCTGGTCATCCTCGCCATCGGAGAAAACCCAATCGAAGCGGTTCAGCTTATGGTGACCGGCGCGCTGGGGTCGACCTATGGCTGGGGCTACACGCTTTACTACGCGACAAATTTCATGTTCACCGGACTTGCGGTTGCCGTGGCGTTTCATGCGCGCCTCTTTAACATCGGCGGCGAAGGTCAGGCGATGCTGGGCGGGCTTGGCGTCGCCATGGTCTGCCTTTATGTCGACTGGCCCCATTGGAGCGTTGCCTTGCTTGCGGCCTGCGCCGCATCAATGCTGTTCGGCGCATTTTGGGCTGCCATTCCGGCCTATTTGCAAGCCAAACGCGGCAGCCACATCGTGATCACCACGATCATGTTCAACTTTATCGCAGCCGCGTTCCTGAACTACATGCTGGTCAATGTCATGCGCCCGCAAGGATCGCAGGACCCGGCCACCGCACGATTCCCCGAAACCGTTCACCTGCCGACCTTCCAGTCGATATTCTCAACCGCTGAGAATGTGGTGTTCCGCGGGGCTCCGGCGAACATCACGTTCTTCATCGCGCTGCTGGCCTGTGTCGTTGTCTGGGCACTGATCTGGCGGACCCGGCTGGGGTACGAAATCCGCGCCTATGGCCACTCGGAAACCGGGGCGGTTTACGCTGGTATTTCGCCTGTGCGGATCACCATCATAGCCATGCTCATTTCGGGCGCGCTGGCAGGTTTGATGGCCATCAACAACGTGATGGGCGAGGCCGAGCGGCTGGTTCTGAACTCGACCGAGGGCGCGGGCTTTATCGGAATCGCCGTCGCGCTGATGGGCCGATCCCACCCGTTTGGCGTTTTTCTAGCCGCCTTACTGTTTGGCTTCCTCTATCAGGGCGGGGCAGAACTGGCTTTGTGGGCCTCGATCCCACGTGAGCTGATCGTTGTTATTCAGGCGTTGGTCATTCTGTTCACCGGGGCGTTGGACAACATGGTGCGAATGCCGCTTGAAAAACTGTTCCTTGGTATGCGGAAGAGGGCTGAGTGATGGAATTCTTCGTTACCCTCATCCAGGTCCTGGATTCGACCATCCGCCTGTCCACCCCGCTGCTGCTGGCCTGTCTGGCCGGGCTTTATTCGGAACGTGCTGGTATCTTTGACATTGGCCTCGAAGGCAAAATGCTGATAGCGGCGTTCTTTTCCGCAGCCATTGCGGCTGTTACCGGTTCAGTTTGGTTGGGCTTGCTGGCGGGCATTGCAGCTTCATTATTGCTATCGGGGCTCCACGGGCTGGCGTCAATTACATTCCGGGGCAATCAGCTGATCTCGGGCGTGGCGATCAACTTTCTCGCTTCGGGTTTGACCGTACTGGTCGCCCAAAGCTGGTTCCAGCAAGGCGGGCGGACACCGTCCCTGTTTGGAGGTGGGCGATTTGAGCCCATCAATTTCCCATTTGCGGAAGCAATCAGCGGTGTGCCGATTATCGGCCCGATTTATTCAGAATTGCTCTCGGGTCACTCAATCCTGGTCTATGTGGCGTTTCTGATGGTTCCGGCGACATGGTGGGTTCTTTATCGCACCCGCTTTGGCCTGCGATTGCGGGCGGTGGGTGAAAACCCGGCGGCGGTTGATACAGCAGGCGTATCCGTTGTTGGCCTGCGCTTCGCAGCAGTCGCGATCTGTGGCGTTTTGTGCGGCATTGCAGGTGCCTATCTGGCCACCGCATTGCAGGCCGGGTTCGTCAAGGAAATGACAGCCGGGCGCGGGTTCATCGCACTGGCGGCGCTCATCTTTGCGAAATGGCGCCCCTGGCATGCCATGTGGGCCTGTCTGCTGTTTGGCCTGTTGCAAGCCGTTGCCCTGCGTTTCCAGAATATCGACCTGGGCGGAATTGTGATCCCGGTACAGGTGATGGACGCCCTGCCCTACATCCTGACAGTTGTGATTCTGGCCGGGTTTGTCGGCAAAGCCGTTCCCCCACGTGCCGGTGGCGAACCGTACGTAAAGGAACGCTGATAAGTCCAGTTCAGGATCAATTCTGGGTCCTGTTCGCTGCAGAGCGGCATGCAGAGTTGATTTTGCATGCCGCACCCGCTCTAAGGGGGTATGCAAGTCTATCTGCCCATAGCCAAAGTTTCTGTCAGCGCTTCCCTAACGTTGGGCGGTGCTTTCAAAATCAAAGCTGATCTCGTTTTGCAATCAGAAGACATCTTTGGGCTCATCGAGCCGGGAGGCATGTGACAATGATATACATGCAAAAAACTGCATCAATGGCTTACCAATGGACTGCATGCGGCAGCGCGGCGACGCAAAACACAAAGTGACGGTATCATGTACATTTACCTGCCCATAGCCGAAGTATCGGTGAATGCATTCCTCCTGCTTGGTTTGGGTGGAATGGTTGGCGTCTTGTCCGGAATGTTCGGGGTCGGCGGCGGTTTTCTTATGACGCCGCTGCTGTTCTTCATCGGCATTCCACCAGCGGTGGCGGTTGCGACCGAGGCCAATCAGATTGTTGCTTCGTCCTTTTCCGGCGTGTTGGCCCATTTCCGACGAAAAACCGTAGACCTAAAGATGGGGACTGTGTTGCTTGTCGGGGGCCTGATCGGGGCCGCTTTGGGTGTGGTTGTCTTCAACTATCTCAAAAGCCTGGGTCAGGTCGATCTGCTGGTCAAACTGTGTTACGTCGTTTTCCTTGGCGTCATCGGCAGCCTGATGTTCGTCGAAAGCCTCAGGGCGCTACGAAAGGCAAAACGAGGCGGAGCTGTTGCCGCGAAACGCCGTCAACGGGGCTGGATTCATGCCCTGCCCTTCAAAATGCGATTCCGCACATCTGGTCTTTACATCTCGGTCATTCCACCTGTTATGGTTGGGCTTTGCGTCGGGGTTTTGTCTGCAATCATGGGTGTCGGCGGCGGCTTTATCATGGTTCCCGCCATGATTTACCTGTTGGGCATGCCCACAAAGGTTGTTGTCGGCACTTCGCTGTTTCAAATCATCTTTGTGACGGCCTTCACCACGATGCTGCACGCCACCACGAACTATACGGTTGACATTGTTCTGGCGGTTCTGCTGCTGGTTGGCGGTGTGATTGGCGCGCAGATCGGTACTGTGATTGGCGCGCGTATGCCGGCAGAACAACTGCGCGTCTTGCTGGCTGCTTTGGTTCTGGCGGTGTGCGGCAAGCTTGCGCTTGATCTGCTTCTTGAACCTGCCGAGCTTTATTCGCTTGGAACCGGCGGAGGGCACTGAGAATGCTGCGTTCACTCATTGCCGCCGTTTGTCTTATGTGCCTGCCCGCGTTTGCTGCGGAAGAACAGGTTGTCCTTGGTCTTAGCCAGGATCGCGTTGCGATTACAGCGACCTTTGACGGCTCAGAGCTTCTCATTTTTGGGGCCATCAAACGGGAAACCCCGATTCCGTCCGGCCCACCGGTCGAGGTCATCGTTGCGGTCGCTGGTCCGTCCGAGCCTGTCACGGTACGCCGCAAAGAACGGAAGCTGGGGATCTGGGTCAACACCGACAGTGTTCTCGTCGATCTTGCGCCCAGCTTTTACGCGGTCGCAACCAGCGGGCCGTTAGATGACATTCTGACTGACACCGAAGATCTTCGTTATCGCATTTCGATAGAACGTGCGATCCGGTCCGTTGGTGCCGCGATGCATATCCGCGGCGCGCAGGATTTCGCAGACGCGGTAGTTCGCATTCGCGAGGAAGAAGACTTGTATTCCATCCGCGAAGACACGGTCGCCGTGGACGAACAAACACTGTTCCGCACCTCAATCGACATGCCTGCCGACCTGACAGAGGGGGATTATGCCGCCCGTATCTTCCTGACGCGCGGTGGCGAGGTGGTTTCGCAGTACGAAACAACCATCGATGTCCGCAAAGTTGGCCTGGAACGGTTCCTGTACAACATGTCGCGTCAGCAACCTGTTTGGTACGGTCTGATGTCTCTGGTCATCGCAATTGCTGCTGGCTGGGGTGCTTCGACGGCATTCCGTCTGTTGCGCGACAAGTGACGGTTATCCCCTGCCGATATAGGGCATGGTCGTCGCCATGACGGTCATGAACTGAACATTCGCCTCGGGCGGCAGGGTTGCCATATGCAGAACAGATCGCGCCGCGTCTTCGACGGCCATGGTCGGGTCAGGCGTTTCCCCCGCCGCCTGCGCCGCGTCCACCAGCCCCTGAACCATCTGTGTCCGGGCGTTCCCGATGTCGATCTGCCCGCAGGCTATTCCAAAGCACCGCCCATCCAGAGACAGGCTGCGGGTCAGCCCGGTAATTGCATGTTTAGTCGCCGAATAATGCACAGAGTTCGGACGCGGAACATGGGCGGCAATCGAGCCGTTATTGATAATGCGTCCGCCCTGAGGGTCCTGATGCCGCATGATCCCAAAGGCTTCGCGTGCGCACAGGAACATGCCGTTCAGGTTGACGTTGACGCTTTGATACCAATCCTCCAGCGCAATTTCGTCGATAGTACCGCCCGGTGCAAAGATGCCTGCGTTGTTGAACAAGACATCCAGACGACCAACCTCGTCCGTAAACTTTCGGAACGCAGTCTTCACTGCCTCAGGCTCTGTTACGTCCGCAGGCAGCGCAACGGCGTTGCCGTGCTTTTGTGCCAGGGCATTCAGCTTATCCGCACTGCGTGCCAACACGCCGACGGTCCACCCCTGGGCCAGGAACAGTTCCGCCGTGGCCAGTCCTATACCAGAGCTTGCGCCGGTAACGATAATGGATGTCATGTCTCTTCCGCCTCCAATGTCAGTGACGCCGCCGGGACAGCCCGCAGGTCGTCCACTCGCAGCGGATAAGTTGGCTTCGACAATCGGTTGCGGACGACCCAGATCAGACGTTCCTGCGCGCGCGTGATCGCCACATAAGCCAAACGTTTCCACAAGGGTTGTCCTGCCTCGGTCCGGCCCATTCGGGCTGCGGCGTAGATGTCCGGTGCAAAAACCTGAACCGTGTCCCACTGAGAACCTTGCGCCTTATGTATCGTCACTGCCGCACCGTGCAGGAACGTTGCGCCCATACGCGCCGCAAAGGGAATGAACGGTTCTTCCTCATCCGGCTTCTCGATCTGGACAATCGACGCCGCGCTGACCTGAGGGTCTTCGGCACCCATCACATGCAGCCGCGAGAATCCCGGCTTTCGCCCCGGCCCCAGGTACACCACCTGAGCCCCCTTGATCAGCCCACGCGCCTCAAGATCCAGCCGTTTCTTGCGATGTTTCAAAGGCAGTTCGATCCCGTCGCAAATCAGCGGTTCCCCTTCCAATAACTCGGTCTCTGGTGCGCCATGGACGTTCCTGAACGCCTGAATAAGTCGAATGCGTGTTGCGTTGCGCCAAACCAAAACCGGGCTGCGCGCCATCAGGTCGACTTCGACCCGCTGCCCCCAGACCACCCTGTCGTCACGGCGCGCCGTCTCTTCGACCAAACGCTCGAAGTCTTCAAACCCCATCGCCGAGTCAGCCAGAGCATGGGCCAGATCAAGGATTGGGTTGTCTGCATCCTGTCTGTGAACGCGTTGAAGCGTCAGTTTTCTGGGTTCGGGCAAGGACTCAAAAACCATGCTGCCCGATTGATTTACCGGTGCCAGCTGTGCCGGATCACCGAATAACAAAAGGGTTGGAAAAATCTCTTTCAGATCCTCGAATTGACGGTCGTCCAGCATCGACGCTTCATCGACAAACCCGATGTCCAAAGGTTCGTCGCGCCGTTTCCACCCCGTGATGAAATCCGATCCCCGCAATCCGGCAGCAGCCAGTGCCCCAGGCATGGACTTGTTGTTTTCGTAAAACGCCGCAGCCCGATCCAGGGCTTCATCGGTCAGTCCTTCAATCTCGGGTCGTTCGTCATTGCCCGCCAGCCATTCAGCGATGCGCTCGTATTCCGGGTCGTACACAGGCGTGTAGAGAATGCGGTGAATTGTGGTGGCGGGCACGCCGCGCAGACGCAGAACACTTGCGGCCTTGTTGGTGGGGGCCAGGATAGCAAGGCTACGCTTGTCCCTGGACTTGCGACTTTCATAGTCGCCGGACACGACCTGTACCCCGGTCTCTGCCAGCGCCTTATACAGTTCAGCCAGCAGCAGGGTTTTACCAGAACCAGCCTTGCCGATCACGGCCATTACGCCCGATTTCCCCGCCCCCGGCAGTTTGAGAAGGGCGTCATCTTCCAGATCGACACCTGCTGATCTCAGCATCTCGGCGATGCTGTCAAATGCGGCGGCCTGATCATCCGAGAAGGTTACATTTTGCAAAGACATGGCGCGACCCTACAGGGCCGCGCCGACCATCACCAGATGCGGAATGGCGTTTTCAACCGCTTATGCGGACAAGGCAAACCGGTGCTGTTTTTTGGGCCCAAACGCTGTGTTGAACCACAGGCGCGACAGTTCGCGCGGGATGCCAGCACGTTTCGCGACGCGGTTGCAATCATCCGCAGAATAAGGCCACAACCCGACCGAGATCTGATCCCGCCCACTGCCCTGAGTGCCCAAAACCTCGGGCGATGAGCCGATCAGACGATAGATACGGATCATACGCGCATCAAACACACCGGCGATGTGTGTCAAGCCAAACCCTTCCATCATCTCACCGCCGCTCAGCATAATAGCCCCGGCCGTATGAGGGCCTGCGTTGCGTGACAGGCAGAACCGTGTCACTTCCCAGATCAACGGGCTGCAAATGGGTTTGCCGCCGTTGAGATGCCCGAAAACCTCGTTGATCATCACCCGACCCGTTGTGGGCAACACCCGCATCGACCCGCCATGACTGCCGTCTGGCTCTTCCCAGATGACATAAAGCGGGTTGAGTGCGTCATACTCATCCCGCTCTTCCCCTGTTCATTGACATGGACATCCCACCCCAGCCGGGTTTTGAACTGATCCGCTCGATCCTTGAACATCCCCTCTGCCAGAGTTGGAAATCTGTGCAACTCATCGGCATATAAATAACGCAACATGACTTATTCCCCTTGTCGTCCTGTGCAGGAACGAAGGGGGTACAGAGTCGTGGTTAATATTGCGTGTGGGGTGCGCGCTGGTCTTAAACCACTATTAATCCTCGGCTGAGCGCGGTTGCGATTGCATGCGTGGTGTTATGAGCGCCCAATTTCGATCGGGCGCTTTCGATATAGACCCGCAGCGTATGCTCTGAAATCGACAGCGAATGCGCCACTTGGGCACGGCTGTAGCCCAAAGCCAAAAGGGTAATAGCGTCTATTTCCCGTGGTGACAGATTACGCGTGGAATCCGGTTGCCTGTCTTTTTCGAACTCAAGCGCTTTGCGGTTGATGAAATGCGCAACCAAAATCAAATCCCGCCCGTAGGTCGAAATAAAACGTTGCCAGGTCTGATCATCGCAACTGTGGTTTACGGTGAATAGGGCAAACTGTCCGTTCGGACCTCGGATCGGAATGGAATAGCCTTGATTGCCAACACCGTGGTTACGGGCGTCTTGAAGAAAGGATTTTGCGATCCTGCTTGACCAGTCCAGAGATTTCCAGTCGACCGGATGAAATCTTTGGAAACATCCAAGAATAACCGGATCAATCCGATGGTAGTTCTTGTCCCGATAGCGTTCGTCCCAGGTATCTGAATACGTGGTGTAACCGTACTGATCGCCCGCGCCATCAACCCAGTGATAGGTCAGATGTTCGACCTGAAGAATACTACGCAATCGCTCTGCAACGTTGCTGAGCTCTTCAAGCGTGTTGGTGTTTTCCAAATCCAGTAGGATTTGACCCAATTCGACTTCCGTTCCCATCCGCGGGCGCTCGTGCCTCGTTCTTCAGGGACGCAATCTCGGCCGCAGCGATCAGCCTTGTGTCATCCAGCTGCTCGGCAAGCGCGCTCAACCCGTTCGCAACGGCGAAAGCATTGAGGTCCGACAATACGTCCAATATCCACTCATTCTGCGCCATTAGGGTCTCTCTGAAACAGTTAACGAAGCGTTAACACAACCATAACATGTATGATCTTTTTCGACCTATTCACCGGTTTCTACTCCCCAAAAATAGCGGGGGAAGAAAATGTAAGTGTTTGAAAGTCCGAAAGGCTCTGTCAAAACGCAAAACACCCGCGAACCGGCCAGGCGATTCGCGGGTGTTTTTTTTTGTCTACTTTCCCAAAGAGGGATCAACCTGCGTCAAGAACCTCTTCAAGGGTGCGCAAGCCAGTGCGGGGTGCCTGTACAAGGACAGACATGTTGCCCGGCTTATGTTCGTTCCGCAGCATCTTCATGTGCGCCTCGGGCAGATCGTTCCAGGTGAACACTTCTGACATGCAGGGATCCAGGCGACGTTCGACCATCAGCTTGTTTGCGGCAGCCGCCTGTTTGAGATGCGCAAAGTGCGACCCTTGCAGGCGCTTTTGATGCATCCACATGTAGCGCACATCGAAGGTACAGTTGAAGCCGGTAGTGCCGGCGCAGATCACGACCATACCGCCCTTTTTGACAACAAAGGTCGAAACCGGGAACGTGCTTTCACCGGGGTGTTCAAACACCATATCCACATTGTTGCCTTTGCCGGTGATGTCCCAGATCGCCTTGCCAAACTTGCGGGCCTCTTTGAACCATTCGGCATATTCCGGCGTGTTCACCGTGGGCAATTGACCCCAGCAGTTGAAGTCCTTGCGGTTCAGAACACCCTTGGCACCCAAGCCCATGACGAAGTCGCGCTTGCTTTCGTCCGAAATCACGCCAATCGCATTTGCACCGGCCGTGTTGATCAGCTGGATCGCATAGGACCCCAGACCACCCGACGCACCCCAAACCAGAACGTTCTGGCCCGGTTTCAGATCATGCGGCTCATGGCCAAAAAGCATCCGGTAAGCGGTCGCCAGAGTCAGGGTGTAGCATGCTGCTTCTTCCCAGGTCAGATGCTTGGGGCGCGGCATCAACTGCTGTGCCTGAACGCGAGTGAACTGGCTGAACGACCCGTCCGGCGTCTCATAGCCCCAGATTCGCTGGCTGGGAGAGTACATCGGATCACCACCGTTGCATTCCTCGTCGTCGCCATCGTCCTGGTTGCAGTGGATAACGACCTCATCACCCACTTTCCACCGCTTCACCTTGTCGCCGACGGCCCAGACAATGCCTGACGCATCCGAACCGGCAATATGATAGGGGGCTTTGTGACCATCAAACGGGCTGATTGGCTGACCTAGAGCGGCCCAGACACCGTTATAGTTGACGCCAGCCGCCATCACCAGAACCAGCACCTCGTTGCTGTCCAGTTCGGGCACCTCGACCACTTCCTGCTGCATTGCAGTATTCGGCTCGCCGTGGCGCTCCTTGCGGATGGCCCAAGCATACATCTGCTTGGGGACAAATCCCATCGGAGGGATCTCACCCATTTCATAGAGGTCCTTTTCGGGTGCCTCGTACGACGCGATACCGCTTTCGGTGTCCAAAGCCATGCTGGCCTCCTTTTTCTCAATACCATTGCCGCAACGCAGAATCGCGCGCTTCACAGACTGGAATATTGACCGCCAAGTAATAATGCAACCGTTTTCGGCCTTGATTTGTAATTTTATGACCCAGCGGATGCAGAAAGTTATTTTGCAGCCGCAGTATTATCGGATTTCCTGTCGATTGGCACAGAAGCTGCATAATAGCCCAACAGATCCTCACGTTGACCTGAAAGGGTCAGATTGTCCCCCTGGCGGCTTAAGATCCTGCGCTCGACCAACTGATTCACGGCGTTATCCACTGCCGTTTCGTCCTGATCCGACGTGTGGCCGTCTTCGGCCAACATGGACAGTATTTGGGATCGAACGGCCTCTTCAGGCAAAGATCCGTTCTGTTGCAACAACCGGCAAGCCGCAGGGGCCGGAACCAGCGGGATCGCCTGCCCGATGCGTTGCATCAGTTCTCGGGCCAAATCCGTCATGACATCGTCATCGCTGACAGCGCGGAATTCCTTCAGCGAAATCGGAACTCCATATCGTACAGAGGCAACGCCAAATCGCTTGTACCGCCCGATCAGACGTCGCCAGAGCTGCTTGAGGATCCAGCGCGAGATCACGCCAATCCGAGCGCGAAACCGGCGCTCTGACCCCAAGGCAGCGCGGGTCAGGATGGTATCTTCAAGCACCCGGTCATAGTTCAGTGCGACGGGGACAAAAACCACATCACGCCCGTCGGGCGAGGTTCCATCCATAATGTATTTCAGCAAACCCAACTTTGGGCGACCCAGTGCGCCGGTCAGGCTTAAGCCGCCTTCCGGGAACATGGCTTGCGTCACACCAGCTTCGGTCGCATGGCGCACATAGCAGGACAGCACTTGCCGATAGAGCTCGCTGCCTGATTTTCGCCGAATAAAGTAAGCTCCCATCGCGCGAATCAAACGGCTTAGCGGCCAAACGCGCGCCCATTCGCCAACAGCATAAGACAAGGCTGATTGCTGTGCTGCCAGATAGGTCACAAGCACATAGTCCATATTGCTGCGATGGTTCATCACAAAAACCACGGTGGCGTCCGGATCGATGTTCTTTATCGCAGCCTCGTCTTGATGGCTGAGTCGGACTTCGTAAAACGTATTGCTCAACAGACGGGCGAGACGGATGGCAAAGCTGAAATACGCAAAAGCGGAAAACGACGGAACAATCTCGCGCGCATAGCGACGGGCTTTTTCAAAAGCGACCGCCTCGGGAATGCCTTCGTCCTGCGCATGTTGTTGAACCGCACGCCCGACCTGAGGGTCGTAAATCAACTGCTGAATCATGTCGTGTCGCCGCGCCAGCTTAAACGGCTGGATAGGACGTTGAAGCCTTTGATTCAGGCGCGAAACGGCGCGTTCCAACCTGCGGCGAAAAAACCAACGCACCGAAGGGAACAGGAAATGCGAAGCAAAAGTGACCATGGCAAAGACCACGATCAGCAGGAAAAGCCAAAGCGGAAGTTCCACGGTTTGCGTCATGGCGGCACATTGCCACCAATCGCAACTGCCCACAATCTGAACAATTAATGGATGCCGCAACGCAGCGAATTGACATGTCCCAAAAATTGCGCTTTAGAACCCCAAGACGTAATTTTATTGCCCACCGAAACGCGAGGCCCCGCTATGACGCAGACGCAGAAAGATCGCCCCTGGCTCATCCGAACCTATGCCGGTCATTCCACGGCCAAAGCCTCGAACGCGCTTTACCGGGGGAACCTGGCGAAAGGGCAAACCGGTCTGTCCGTGGCCTTCGATCTGCCGACGCAAACGGGCTATGACAGCGACCACACCTTGGCGCGCGGTGAAGTCGGTAAAGTAGGTGTTCCCGTTTGTCATCTGGGCGACATGCGGGTTCTGTTCGACCAAATCCCGCTTGAGCAGATGAACACCTCGATGACGATCAACGCCACTGCCCCATGGCTTTTGGCGCTTTATATCGCTGTCGCGGAAGAGCAAGGCGCAGACGTGTCGAAATTGCAGGGCACGGTTCAGAATGACCTGATCAAGGAATATCTGAGCCGCGGCACCTATGTTTGCCCGCCCAAACCGTCGCTCAAGATGATCGCGGACGTGGCCGAGTATTGCTATACCAACGTTCCCAAGTGGAACCCGATGAACGTGTGCTCGTACCACCTGCAGGAAGCTGGCGCGACACCGGAACAGGAACTGGCCTATGCGTTGGCCACTGCCATCGCCGTGTTGGACGAACTGCGCCCGCGCGTACCGGCAGAAGATTTTCCAGCGCTGTGCGGTCGGATTTCGTTTTTCGTAAACGCGGGTATCCGTTTTGTTACCGAAATGTGCAAGATGCGCGCCTTTGTGGATCTTTGGGACGAGATTCTGCAACAACGCTATGGTGTCGAGAACCCCAAATTCCGCCGATTCCGCTATGGCGTTCAGGTGAACTCGCTGGGTCTGACCGAACAACAGCCTGAAAACAACGTCTATCGCATCCTGATCGAGATGCTGGCAGTGACGCTGTCGAAAAACGCGCGCGCCCGTGCGGTGCAGTTGCCTGCGTGGAACGAGGCACTTGGCCTGCCGCGCCCCTGGGATCAGCAATGGTCGATGCGGATGCAGCAAATTCTGGCCTATGAGACTGACCTGTTGGAATTCGACGATTTGTTCGATGGCAACCCCGCCGTCGATGCCAAAGTTGAAGACCTGAAAACAGGTGCGCGGGCCGAGTTGGCAAACCTGGACTCGATGGGTGGCGCGGTAGCTTCCATCGAGTACATGAAATCCCGCCTCGTAGACTCGAACGCAGACCGACTGAACCGGATCGAACGGAACGAAACCGTTGTTGTTGGTGTGAACAAATGGATTGAAGGTGAGGCCTCACCTTTGCAGACCGAAGATGGCGGCATCATGGTTGTCGATCCTGCGGTTGAACAAGAACAGATCGATCGCCTGAGCCAATGGCGTGCAGAACGCGACGACGCAGCAGTCACGGCAGCCTTGGCAGCCTTGCGCGAAGCAGCGCAGACCGGAGCCAACGTGATGGAACCCTCGATCGTTGCGGCCAAGGCAGGCGTCACCACAGGCGAATGGGCGGAAGAGATGCGCAAAGTCTATGGCACCTATCGCGGTCCAACGGGCGTTTCAGGCTCGGTTTCAAACAAAACCGAAGGGTTGGACGATCTGCGCGCTGCGGTCGACGCGGTCAGTGACAAACTGGGTCGTCGTCTCAAGTTCCTGGTCGGCAAACCCGGATTGGATGGCCATTCCAACGGGGCCGAACAGATCGCCTTCCGTGCGCGAGATTGCGGTATGGACATCAGCTATGAGGGCATCCGCCTGACCCCAGAGGAAATCGTGGACGCCGCGCGCGAAGACGACGCGCATGTGATCGGCCTGTCCATCCTGTCCGGCAGCCACCTGCCGCTGGTCGAAGAGGTATTGTCACGCCTGCAAAAAGAAGGGCTGTCCCATATTCCGGTTGTTGTCGGTGGGATTATTCCCGATGAAGATGCCGAAAAATTGAAAGCCATGGGGGTGGCCAAGGTTTACACCCCTAAGAACTTTGAATTGAACGCAATTATGGGCGATATCGTTGTTTTGGCAGACCCCAAGACGCTTGCCGCTGAATAATTGAGGCGTTTACTTCTTTTTTCCCCGTTTCTGTCCTTTAAATCTTTGGGATGGAATAATCCTGTTTTTGGAAATACGGTGCGCGCCAATACGCACCGTATTTTAATTCAATCGGAGAGGACTGATGGGGATCAATCTGGAACAAATGTCGCGAAAAGAACTGTTATCTTTACGTGATGAAATAGAAAAAGCGCTTGTCAGCGCCGAAAAACGCGAACGGCAAGAGGCTTTGAAAGCGGCAGAAAAAGCCGCAGCAGAGTTCGGTTTTTCGTTGTCTGAATTGTCCAGCGATGCGCCACGTGGCGGAAAAACGCCTAAAACCAAAGCAAAGTATCGCAACCCGTCGAACCCGGAACAGACCTGGACGGGGCGCGGCCGCAAACCTCAATGGGTGCATGACGCCTTAAAAGCTGGTGCGGATATTTCCGAACTGGAAATTTGATCAAGGTAAATTGAACAAATGACCATTCACATTGGCGCTGAAAAAGGCGAAATCGCAGAAACGGTTCTTTTGCCCGGAGATCCTTATCGGGCCAAATGGGCTGCTGAAACGTTTTTGACAGATGTAAAGCAGGTCAATGACGTTCGTGGAATGCTTGGCTTTACCGGAAAATGGAAAGGAAACCCTGTTACTATTCAGGGCAGTGGTATGGGGATGCCCTCTCTTTCCATTTACGTGAATGAACTGATCCGCGATTACGATGCTAAAACTCTGATCCGTATCGGCTCATGTGGCGGCATGCAGGACAGCGTTAAAGTGCGTGATGTCATTCTGGCAATGACATCAACTACGCTCGGCACCCCTTCGCGGGGCATCATGAAAGAGCTGAACTTTGCGCCCTGCGCCGACTGGGGTTTGTTGCAGGCGGCGGCAGCAGCGGCAGCGGCCAAAGGAACACCGACGCATGTTGGCGGGATATACTCCTCCGACGTCTTTTATGACGAGCGCCCGGATCTGAACGAGCAGATGGTGCGTCACGGCATTCTGGGCGTCGAAATGGAAGCTGCAGAGCTGTACATTCTGGCGGCACGCCACAAATGCCGGGCATTGGCCGTACTCACTGTTTCCGATCACCTTTTGACCGGAGAAGCTCTGCCGTCGTCTGAACGCGAGCGCAGCTTTGGTGACATGGTGGAAATCGCCCTTCAGGCGGCTTTCCCGAACACCTGACAATAGGCAGGCACCACTCGGTGCCTGACAGTTTTATCGCCCGTGCGTGCCATCATATTCATTGCGCGCCGGGCTTTGCCATCCCTTCAAATCACCTTCAGCCGGCGCGAATGTTTCGACCAGCAGCGGGAAACAAGCAGCTGTGTCCGAGGAATGCTCGGACGAACAATCCCCGCCCGGGCAAGCACTCAGATTGCCGAGCAGATCAATCTCGGCAAAGAACTCAAGATAATCACCCGGGCGCACGGGTGAGGCTTTCATAAAGTACTGACCTGTATCGCGCGTAAACCCGGTGCACATAAAGACGTTCAGTACGTCATGCACTGCAAGTTCGGCCTCGGCCAGCGGAAGATCCAGATGGTCCGCAAGCGCGCGGGTCAGGTTTGAATGGCAGCAGTGGTGGTATTGCGTACCCGACAACAGGTTGCCCGTATACGGATCGCACCGCGTACCGATAACGTCATGGACCGACCCGCCAAAGGCGTCGATCCCGTACCATTCCAGCGTGTCTTCAACGATCGTGGCCATAGGACGCAGATGGGGAAAGCTGGACCACATCTGTTCTCCGGTGGTCAGATGCGTTCCATGCAGGGCGCGGGTTTTACCTGAATAGAAACGCTCGGACAGGTCATTGCGATTCCATATGTTCAAATCACCGACCTGAGGGCCTTCGACGGACGTGATACGAAAAAAGTGCCCTGCCGGCACCTCAAAACAGCGCGCATCGCGCGGAGGAACCAGAACCTCGCCCGTTTTGATTGCGCCTTGGCGCAGGGTTCGCATCCACGACACATCAGGTCGCGGTAACGCGTCGTTCGGGTAACAGATTACGGGGGCCAGCGCGCGACGCGCCTCAGCATCTTCGGGAACAGGGATAGGGCGTTCAGAACGTGTCATGCGATGCAGACTGGCGCATAACTCTGCCTGCGAAAAGCAGATAATTAATTGTCGCGCGCCCTCGAACACTGCAAAGGCTGGTCCTGAGAAGTGATTTCAGCGCCGCAGAAGCTGCACCGCCAGACGCCATGGCTTTTGTCCTGGCGCCACCGACAATTACGCGTCAGCGTAGAATGACGTGCGCGCCAGACAAAATAGCCGAATACACCGGCCGCCAGCAGAAGCAGAAGAACAGGCATTGCCTTGCTTTGCCGATTAGCCGTCGTAATTCAAGTCTTTCGGCCCGTATCAGGCTGCGTTTGCGTATTCGAACAACTCAGGCTCTTTGTCAGCTTTCACGGGTTCTGGCACGTAATACGCCCATGCCTGCTCAAGCAGTTCCAACGCTTCTTTCGCGTCGGTTTTTTGTTTGGAAGTGTCTTTGCTCATTGGAGTGATCCTGACTTAATCTCATCACTCCTCCCTGCTCAAAAAAATAAGGCAACGCAGCCGGGGCTGCATCGCCTAAATTTGCAAGTTTGACATGCGCTTAACGCAAAACGCAGTGGCGCTTAAACAGCGCGTTCGACCATCATCTTTTTGATTTCAGCAATCGCCTTGGCCGGGTTCAAACCTTTGGGGCAGGTCTTGGCGCAATTCATGATGGTGTGACAGCGATACAGCTTGAACGGATCTTCCAGCTCATCCAGACGTTCGCCTGTGGCCTCATCGCGGCTGTCGATAATCCAGCGATACGCATGCAGCAACGCGGCGGGGCCAAGATACCGGTCACCGTTCCACCAATAGCTGGGGCACGAGGTTGAGCAGCTGGCGCACATCACGCATTCATAGAGACCATCCAGTTTCTTGCGGTCCTCAATCGACTGCTTCCATTCCTTCGCGGGACGGTTGGTCTTGGTTTCCAGCCAAGGCATGATCGAAGCATGCTGCGCATAGAAATGGGTCAGATCAGGGATCAGGTCCTTGACCACTGGCATATGCGGCAGCGGATAGATCTTCACGTCGCCCTTGATCTCGTCCATGCCGTAAATGCAGGCCAACGTGTTGATCCCGTCGATATTCATCGCACAAGAGCCACAGATGCCTTCGCGGCAAGACCGGCGGAAGGTCAACGTTGGGTCGATCTCGTTCTTGATCTTGATCAGCGCGTCCAGAACCATCGGGCCGCATGTATCCATGTCGACGAAATAGGTATCAACACGCGGGTTCTGACCGTCATCGGGGTTCCAGCGATAGATCTGGAACTTGCGCACATTGGTGGCACCGTCCGGCTTGGGCCAGGTCTTGCCGGTGGTAATCCGGGAATTCTTGGGCAGGGTCAGTTGAACCATGTCAATTCTCCATTCAGCACAAGGCCGCCTTTCAGCCTGTCCGGGCGCGATCAGACGCCCCTCGATTATAATGCCCCCAGTGGGCAATGTTCACGTCGAAATCCGGCGAGAGCCAGTCCGCAACGCGTTGTGGGTCATCTTTGTCGATATCATAGCGCAGGAAGCGAGGATTTCCGTCGAAATAGGTTTCGACCTCGGTGTGGTGCACATCGTACATATGCGCCCAACCCTGTTTCACCTCATTAGCTGTCTGTCCGTTGGCCTTGCAGCATCGCTCCAGATAGCCGCCACTGGAATGGCTGGCCCTTGAGTTGATCCAATCCTCGCGATTGCGCGTATTCAGCAAAAAGTATGCGCTTGGATAAGCCGCGTGCAGCTCGCGAAAGAAACGCGAACCGTCCAGCATGAAGCGCGAATTGACAAAGGCAATGTCGGTGAAGGCCCTTACCGCGCCGAACCCATCCAAGGGCCTGCGCCCCATGGCAATATTGGTCATCATGCGATGCGCAAGGTTTTGGCCTTGCTCATCTTCCCAATGCACGGATGGGATTCCGCTGTTATGGAACAGCTTATGAAACGAGGTCGTCGCACAGCGATTCAACCCGATCAGGATTATCTTTGGATCGCTTGACCCCGACTTCAAAACTTCGACCGTCATGACAAGCACCACGCACGCGCCATCCGCAGGCTGATTGCCTGCATCAGGATCACGGGTATTTGGCGCTTGTGCGTCATTGCCTGCTTTCCCTGCCCCTAGAACGTCCGCGCTTTGGGCGCGATTTTCTGCAGGCTAATACCGCCTTGGTCCTCGGTCGTCAGCGGATCAACGATGACCGGGCGATAGCTCAGCTCAACTGCGTTGCCCTCAACCCGGCTGACCGTGTGAACGCGCCAGTTTTCATCGTCACGTTCGCTGAAGTCCTCGTGCGCGTGGGCACCACGGGATTCCTTACGGGCCTCAGCACCGACGATGGTCGCCAACGCGTTGGGCATCAGGTTGGCCAGTTCCAACGTTTCCATCAGATCGCTGTTCCATACCAGAGACCGGTCAGTGACTTGCAGATCGTCCATCTTAGCGGCAATCGCCGTCATCTTTTCAACGCCCTCGGCCATAGTTTTGGCCGTACGGAACACAGCGGCATCGGCTTGCATGGTTTTCTGCATCTCAAGCCGCAATTCTGCCGTCGGGACCGAGCCGCTGGCATTGCGGACCGCATCGAACCGATCAAAGGCTTTGTCGACCGACGCCTGATTCAGAACCGGGTTCGGCGCTTCGGCATCCACGACTTTGCCAGCGCGGATCGCGGCGGCGCGGCCAAACACCACGAGGTCGATCAGCGAGTTAGATCCCAGACGGTTCGCACCGTGGACCGAGGCACAACCCGCTTCACCCACGGCCATCAAGCCGGGGACAACAGCCGTTGGGTCGTCGGCGGTGGGGTTCAGAACCTCACCCCAATAGTTGGTCGGAATGCCACCCATGTTGTAGTGAACGGTCGGTAGAACCGGGATTGGTTCCTTGGTCACGTCGACACCCGCAAAAATCTTTGCACTTTCCGAGATACCCGGCAAACGCTCTGCCAGAGCTTCAGCAGGCAAATGCGACAGGTTCAGGTGGATGTGATCCCCTTCCGCGCCGACACCGCGACCTTCTCGGATCTCCATCGTCATTGAGCGCGAGACATAGTCACGAGGCGCGAGGTCCTTGTATTGAGGCGCATAACGCTCCATGAACCGTTCGCCTTCCGAGTTGGTGAGGTATCCACCCTCGCCCCGAGCACCTTCGGTGATCAGACAGCCCGAGCCGTAGATGCCGGTCGGGTGGAACTGCACGAACTCCATATCCTGCAGGGCCAGACCTGCGCGGGCCACCATACCGCCACCGTCACCGGTACAGGTATGGGCCGAAGTCGCGCTGAAATAGGCGCGGCCATAGCCGCCGGTCGCCAGAACAACCATTTTGGCGTTGAAGACATGCATCGTGCCGTCGTCCAGCTTCCAGCAGACGACGCCCTGACATTGCCCATCCTCGGACATGATCAAATCGATGGCGAAATATTCGATGTAGAACTCGGCGTTGTTCTTCAGCGACTGACCGTACAGCGTATGCAGGATCGCGTGGCCAGTCCGGTCGGCGGCAGCGCAGGTCCGCTGCACGGCGGGGCCTTCACCAAACTCGGTTGTGTGACCGCCGAACGGGCGCTGATAGATCTTGCCTTCTTCAGTGCGGCTGAAGGGCACGCCATAATGCTCCAACTCGTACACGGCTTTGGGCGCTTCGCGCGCGAGGTACTCCATCGCGTCTGTGTCACCCAGCCAATCAGACCCTTTGACAGTATCGTACATGTGCCACTGCCAGTGGTCGGGACCCATGTTCGACAAGGACGCCGCGATACCACCCTGAGCCGCCACTGTGTGCGATCGGGTTGGGAAAACCTTGGTCACGCACGCGGTGCGCAACCCCTGTTCTGCCATACCCAACGTTGCCCGCAGACCGGCCCCACCGGCGCCGACAACGACCACGTCATAATCATGCGTTTCGTATTCGTATGCAGCCATTTCTTTCAGCTCCGGGAATTAAAGGGCAATACGTGCGATGGCGAAGATGCCAGCCGCTGCTGCGCCGTATGACAGGCAGGTCACCAGAATGATCAGGACCTTTTCAAGCGTGCCGTGAACATAGTCTTCCAACATCACCTGCGCGCCATCTGCGAAGTGTTTGAAGCCAACCGCCAGCGTCAGCGCTGCAACAATCGCAGGGAAGGGCCGTGAATAGTAGTCCAGAACCACATCAAACGGCTGACCCAGAACCGGGCCAAACGTGAAGACAAACAAAGGCACGAGGATCAGCAGCGCCACCGAGCTGACTTTCATGGCCCAGAAATGGGCGGTGCCGGATTTCGCCGAGCCAAGGCCAGCGGCGCGTTTGCGGTCGGTCAGATAACGCATCTCAGTCCTCCAATCACGCGACGATGACAAGGGTCAGAAGGGTCAACACAACCGACCCGATGACAACGGCCCAACCCAGTTTGGTCGCTGTTGGAAGGTCCAAGCCAAGCGCATTGTCCCAGATCAGGTGCCGCACACCGGCCAGCGCGTGATACCACAGGCCCCAAACGGAAAGAGCCATCACCAGATCCCCGATCATCGAGGTGATTACCCCGTTCGCTATGGCAAACGCTTCGGGCGATGTGGCAGCGGCCAGGAACCACCAAACGATCAGCAGGCCCGCGACTAGTAAGGCGTTTCCTGTGATACGGGTCAGGATAGATGTGACCGACGTCAGCTGTGGACGATAGATCGACAGATGCGGCGAAAGTGGGCGATTGCCCCGATTTACATCGGCCATGGCGGCTCCTTTTCGGTTGGCTACCGAACGTTTTACTGTTTTTTGCGACACTGTCACGTGCTGCGGCTGCAAAATACAGCAAATTCGGCTCAAACCGGCGGATATTCCCAATATGTGATCACACAAAATAATGTCGTGATCACATATGACATTCCCCTTCATCAATGTTAGCGATTTCAAAGGCAAAAGGATGTGATCACGAATCTTTTGACGCGTCACTTAAGCCCTGCGGTTTGCTGCGTCACTTCGCGCAACAGTTTTCTGCGAATTCGTTCCGGGTAATCGGCAAATCCGGCTGCTGAAACTACAAATGCACCTTCACCCACAATGACATTCTCAAAGAAATATGCTGTCAGGTCCGGCTCACTCTCCTCAATGGCCAGGGCGTTGACGACAACGCCTCTGTCCCGCAGGGCGGCGTGAACTTGCGTCGGCTCGACGCCTTCATTGGATACCCCGTCGCCGGACAAATCGATCAGATGTCGGGTGCAGTGGGACACAGGCTCGAAGGAGTCGAGCGTTGTCTGAAGCGCTTCCCCAATCGCGGTTGAAAAGTTCCGCCAGATGCGCGGATCCTCAGAAACCTGTTCCGCAAACCGATCCAAAGCTGCGAAACTGTCGATACGAGTCCAGGGGATCGTGATCCGCTGACGCGACGACCCGGTCCATTGCACCAGCATCAACTGCGCCTGACCGCGGACCAATGCCTCGGATACGATCGGGTCGCGCAGTCCAGCGGCCAGACCGTCCATCTGGATGCGGTACTCGCTGCCGTCGACCGAGCCAGACACATCTACGGCCAAGGCCAAAGCCAGATCACAGGCTTGGGCTGCGGCTGCCAGAAACAGACTGGCCACTATCGCGCCAAGGGTTTGCATGGTGCAAACCTAGCACGGCTTGCACGCATTGCATTCACATAACTGTCAGTTCGCCTATTGCGGCATCAGTGCCCAATAATCGAGGTCCAGAAGTACGTCCGACACGTACCGACCCTCGTCATTTTTTAACGCGAATGGTGCGCCTCCTTTGGTGGCGACCAGACGCAACCGGATCGCCCCCACGCCGGGTACGCCAGTCTCGGCCTTGTCCAGAACCTCGGACCACGCTTTGATGGTATCACCTGCAAAACAAGGGTTGGCATGCGCGCCACCATTCAGGCCAACGATCATCTGCGCATTTGCCAAACCGTTAAAGGACAGGGTGCGCGCCATCGAAATGACATGACCCCCATAGATCAGGCGGCCTTCAGGTCGAAACGTCAGGTCGAAATGCACTTTGGCGGTATTCTGCCACAAGCGCGTGGCCAACATATGCTCGGCCTCTTCAACGGTCACACCGTCCACGTGGTCGATGGTCTCGCCGATGTCATAATCGCCCCAGCGATGCGGCTCACCAGCCAACGCAAAATCGTAGTTCGAGAAATCAAGGCCCTCGGGCACGATAAGGTCCTGAGGATCAAGAGCCTTCTTCAACTCGGGAACAACTGTCTCAGGCGCAGGTGCATCGACATTTGCTTTGCGCACCATAACCCAACGAACGTATTCGATGACCAACTCGTCCAACTGGTTCAGCCCGCGGGTACGTACCCAGACAACACCGGTTTTCCCGTTCGAGTTCTGCTTGACCCCGATCACCTCGGACACCGAACGCAACGTGTCGCCTGCATAGACGGGCTTTAGCCAACGCCCTTCGGCATAACCAAGATTGGCAACTGCATTCAACGAAACATCGGGCACCGTTTTGCCAAACACCAAATGGAAGGCCGCCAGATCATCGATCGGGCTTTCCGGCAAACCACAATCCCGAGCAAATTCATCCGAGGAATACAGCGCATGACGCGCGGGATAGAGCGCGTGATACAAACCACGCTCTCCTTCGGTCACCGTGCGCGGTACGGCATGTTGCAGCACCTGTCCGACGGCGTAGTCCTCGAAAAAACGTCCCGGATTTGTCTTTGCCATCACTGCTGTCCCAGTTTCATTTCGGGGGAATAGTCGGCCTCGACCTCTTTGGTCACAGCCTGCGCACAACGCATCACGTTGTTTGCTGTGTCGAAGGCATAGGACGGGTCGCCATACAGTTCCCACCCTTTGGCCAGCGCGTCCGACACTTTGTGACAGAAGGCAGACGTGTCTTCTTCGGTCAACAAACGATAGAGTTTTGCCATTGCCTGAGGTCCTTATGAGCCGAACGGAGACGGGCCGACCAGCCCATGGATATAGCCGATAATCCCCAACAGGACGATCGAGGCCACAAAGAACATCGCGTCCTTACCGTAAGTTCCGGGTTCAGCCGGGCTCCATTCGGGTTCGGACTTGTTGATCACGATCACCTCGACCACGGCCCATGCCAAAAGCCCGCCAAACAGGATGATCGAAGCCAGATCGCCGTTCACCAGCAAATGCGCAAAGGCCCACAGCTTGAAGCCGCCCAGCATCGGATGGCGCAGCTTGTTCAGCAAACGGCCTTTTGTTCCAGCAGGGCTCATCATGTAGATCGCGATCAGCACCAACAGGTTGTTGACGTGGATCAGAAAGGTCGGCGGCGCCCAGACAAAGATGAAATCTGTCATTCGGTAGCCGAAGATCATCAACAGAATCGACGCGACCAGGGCCAAAGCAACGGCACCCTTACCCCCGTCGCCCATCGCGGCCCGGCGTTCAGGCGCCACGCGCTTGAATAGATGCGCCGCCCACCACAGCGCCACGCCGAGAATTAAAAGAACAAAGCCCATGCTGGCTTACCCCGCTTGCAAAGCTGAAATCGCCTCTGCTTTTGCCAGAATTTCGCGGGCCGTTGCAACGTGCAGATTTTCAACAATCTTCCCATCCACAACAGCAACACCCTGACCCTGTGCTTCGACTTCTTCAAAAGCCGTAATCTGACGGCGGGCCAAATCGATCTCGTCGTCAGACGGCGCGTAGGCGGCATTTGTGATTTCCACCTGCGCAGGATGAATCAGTGTCTTGCCATCGAAGCCCATATCGCGGCCTTGCGCACATTCAGCGGCCAGACCGTCACCGTCTTTGAACGCGTTGTACACGCCATCAACGATGATCAGACCTTCGGCCTTGGCAGCAAGCAGGCACAGACCCAATGACGTCATAAGTGGTAGGCGGTCGGGGCGGAAACGGGTTTGCAGCTCTTTCGCCAGATCATTGGTGCCCATGACAAAGCCAGCCATCAGAGGATGAGCGGCAATCTCTGCCGCGTTGAGCATCCCGCGCGGTGTTTCCATCATGGCCCAAATCGGCAGATCTCCGGTGATCGCTGCAAGTGCATCCACGTCGGCCGCCGAGTTTACCTTGGGCAACAGAACAACGTCAGCATCCATGTCACGCACAGCCTCGGCGTCGGCACGACCCCATTTGGTGTCCAATCCGTTGATCCGCACGATCTTGACCCGCGCCCCGTAACCACCAGTGGCCAAGGCTGCCTTGAGCGTCTCGCGCGCGTTGTCCTTCTCATCTGCTGCGACGGCATCCTCCAGATCAAAGATGATCGCATCCACAGGAAGGGTCCGTGCCTTGTCCAGAGCCCGGTCTCTGGAACCTGGGATGTAAAGAACCGAACGATAGGGGCGCTGACGAGGATCCATGGACCACTCCCATTGAAATAAAGTTGCGCGGAATGGGGCATTTTTTGCCGGAAAGTTCAAGAAGAAATTTGCCGCAGCGCAGCAAAAGCGACGCAACGTGCTTTGCCTTAACCGAATTTCGCCACCTCGGCCCCACCCTGAGCAACAGATGGAATCGAAGGGGTAAGGGATGGACAAGACACTGTTCAAGTTGACAATGGGTCTGGGGATCATGGTTCTGGCGGCACAACAGGTACAGGCTGCGGGCCAGAACTGCGCGCCGCGAGAGGACGTGTTGACACGGCTTCATGAAACTTATGGCGAAACGCGCCGGGGCCTTGGGCTGGCCCGGCAAGGCGCGGTTATGGAGCTGTTCGCTTCGAGCGAAAGCGGCAGTTGGACGATCACGGTGACCTTGCCAAACGGGGTCACGTGCTTGGTGACCTCCGGTCAGGCTTATGAGGAAGTCGCGGACGCCTTGCCACCGAATGCCTGATTACGTAAGCGCGGCCCAGATAAGTTTGCTGCCCGTTAAGGTCAACAAAACGTAGGCAATTCCAAAGAACACGCGTTCGGACATCATAAAATGCGCCCGAACGCCAAGCCAGGCCCCAAGAATGGCAAAGGGTGTCAATAACAGGTCGGCCAATGCCGTGTGCCACGTGAACAGGCCCAAAAAGGCGTAGGGCACAAATTTCGCGATGTTGATGATCCAAAAGACCAGCACAGTGCTGGCCTGAAACTCGGTCTTCGACAGTTTTTGTGACAACAGGTATACCGCCGCGGGCGGACCTCCTGCATGACTGACAAAACTGGTGAAGCCTGCGACCAGCCCGGCAAAAAGCCCGGCCGACGGTGGCAGGCGATTGGCAAATCCACGCACCCAGCCTCTGGTCTGTGCAATGTGCCAGATTACAAACCCAACCGAAATGCCACCGATCAGCAGTCGCAACAGGTCGTCATCCGTTGCCCTATACAGCCAAGCGCCCAGTGCGACGCCTGGTACTGCGCCCAAGATCAGCAGACGGGAATCCGGCCAATTCCACCGCTTCCAATAGGGCCCCAACGTGGCCACATCGATGACCATCAGGATCGGCAGCATCAACGCCAGAGCCTGTCCGGGTTCCAGGATCAGCGCCAGAATCGACGAAGACGCAAAGGCCACGCCCGAGCCGAAACCGCCCTTTGAGATACCTGCAAATATCACCGCAGGGATCGCCACAGCAAAAAACATCAGGTTCAATTCGAACATGCACCGATCCCGGTTTTGGCTTGTCTCAAAGGCCCTTTAGCGCAATCACACATGGATCCGCAAACGGTATGCGGTTGTATGCCACGTCGCAGAACCCTTGCCTATTGCCGTTTTAGCGACTAGCACGACCGCGATTTCAAAACCGACCGGAGATATTCCAAATGGCCAGACCCAAGATTGCGCTGATCGGCGCGGGGAACATCGGCGGCACGCTTGCGCATCTTGCAGCTGTCAAAGAACTGGGTGACGTAGTCCTGTTTGACATCGCTGACGGACTGCCGCAGGGCAAGGCGCTCGACATTGCCGAGTCCGGCCCATCCGAAGGCTTTGACGCCTCGATGAAGGGCACCAGCGATTATGCCGATATCGCCGGAGCGGATGTATGCATCGTGACCGCTGGCGTGGCCCGCAAGCCAGGCATGAGCCGCGATGACCTGCTGGGCATCAACCTGAAAGTCATGAAGTCGGTGGGTGAAGGCATCGCCGCGCACGCACCCGACGCGTTCGTGATCTGTATCACCAACCCGCTGGACGCGATGGTGTGGGCTCTGCGCGAATTCTCGGGTTTGCCGCACAACAAGGTTTGCGGCATGGCTGGTGTTCTGGACTCGGCGCGCTTCGCACACTTCCTGTCGGAAGAATTCAACGTCTCGATGCGTGACGTCACCGCATTTGTGTTGGGTGGCCACGGCGACACCATGGTGCCTTCGGTGCGCTATTCGACAGTTGCCGGCATCCCGCTGCCCGATCTGGTTGAAATGGGCTGGACCACGCAGGAAAAACTGGACGCCATCGTTCAGCGCACCCGTGACGGTGGCGCGGAAATCGTTGGCCTGCTGAAAACAGGTTCCGCTTATTACGCGCCTGCTACTTCGGCAATCGAAATGGCCGAAGCTTTTCTGAAAGACCAGAAACGCGTTCTGCCTTGCGCTGCCTACTGCAGTGGTGAGCTGGGTGTTGATGGTCTGTACGTTGGCGTCCCAACTGTGATCGGTGCAGGTGGTGTTGAACGTATCGTCGACATCAAGCTGAACGAAGACGAGCAGGCCGGTTTCGACAACTCGGTCAACGCTGTGAAGGGCCTGATCGACGCCTGCAAAGGCATCGACAGCTCACTGGCGTAAAACTGCGTTCAGATTGGAACTTAAGACCGGCCCGTTTTTGGGCCGGTTTTCTTTTGAACTGCGTTGACCCGGGTCGCTCATGTTGGCGCAAACGTCGCAAATCCCTTTTTTTGAATGTGATTTTCGGTCCTAGTTCAGATTTTTCGAATCAATTCATTCGCTGGTTATTTTTGTGATCACACCCTAAAAACCCGTGATCACAAATAGCGAAAATCTTCGCTAAAAATCCATTGGACATCAAAAAACCCTTTAAACTTGACCGCTAGACACCCCTATAACGGTTAAACGCAGTCAGACGGGACAATTTCGATGAACATTCACGAATATCAGGCCAAAGCTCTTCTTCGCAGCTATGGCGCTCCGGTCTCCGATGGTCGCGCCGTGCTGCGCGCCGAGGAAGCCAAAACCGCAGCCGGCGAACTGGACGGCCCGCTTTGGGTGGTCAAAGCGCAAATCCACGCAGGCGGACGCGGCAAGGGTTCCTTCAAAGAAGCCGACGCCGGTGAAAAAGGCGGCGTGCGTCTGACCAAATCGGTCGAAGAAGCCGCCGAGGAAGCCAAGAAGATGCTGGGCCGCACACTGGTCACGCATCAGACCGGCCCCGCAGGCAAGCAGGTCAACCGCATCTATATCGAAGCCGGTTCGGGCATCGAACGTGAACTGTACCTGGCCCTTTTGGTAGACCGGCAGACCAGCCGCATTTCGTTTGTCTGCTCGACCGAAGGCGGCATGGACATCGAAGAAGTGGCTGCCGCGACGCCCGAGAAAATCCTGTCCTTCTCGGTTGACCCTGCGACGGGGTATCAGCCCTATCACGGTCGCCGCATCGCGTTCTCGCTGGGCCTGCAAGGCGCTCAGGTCAAGCAATGCGTCAAACTGATGAACCAGCTCTACAACGCCTTCGTCGAGAAGGACATGGAGATGCTGGAGATCAACCCGCTGATCGTCTCGGACAGCGGCGACCTGAAAGTGTTGGATGCCAAGGTCGGGTTTGACGGCAACGCCGTTTACCGCCACCCCGACATCGCCGAGCTGCGCGACACGACCGAGGAAGACCCCAAAGAACTGGAAGCCTCCAAGTACGATCTGAACTACATCGCGCTGGATGGCGAGATCGGCTGCATGGTGAACGGCGCCGGTCTGGCGATGGCCACCATGGACATCATCAAGCTGTACGGGGCCGAGCCTGCCAACTTCCTCGACGTGGGTGGCGGTGCCACCAAAGAGAAAGTGACCGAGGCGTTCAAGATCATCACCTCGGACCCGCAGGTCAAAGGCATTCTGGTTAACATCTTCGGCGGCATCATGCGCTGTGACGTCATCGCCGAGGGCGTTGTCGCCGCGGTGAAAGAGGTCGGCCTGCAGGTTCCGCTGGTCGTGCGTCTGGAAGGCACGAATGTCGAGAAAGGCAAAGAGATCATCAACACCTCTGGCCTGGACGTGATCGCGGCAGACAACCTGAAAGACGGTGCCGAGAAGATCGTGAAGGCTGTTAAGGGTTAAGCTGCTTGCGGTGGGGTTGGCTTAAAGCCCGCTCCACGGCGCGAACAACTCAGCAAGTGTTTTTTGTTGAGAGGAATCGAAAGAAGCAATCGATCTGATGACCATCCCCATCTTCCTCATAGGTCTAGAACGCGCCACAGGGCGGGCGCGTTTGATGGAGCAGGAACTGCAAAAGGCAGGCCTGTCGGCGACGCGCGTTAATGCTGTTGATTGCGACGCCGCCACCCGTGATGATTTCCTGCGCGAGTGCAAGGCCGAGGGGCCGTGGGGCTATTTCCATACCAAGGATATGGCCTGCACCCTCAGCCATGCCAAAGCGTGGGAAGCATTGATCGCCTCGGGCGCGGAACAGGCGTTGATCCTTGAGGATGACGTGTTCCTGAGCCCGGAACTGGCCGATTGGTTGAATGACCCCTCCTGGTGGCCCGCAGATGCCGATATTGTGCGGTTCGAACGCTGGCGTAGCACCAAGCTCTATGTCGCTCTTGGGCGCAAGCGGTTGATCCATCTGGGGCGCGAGCTGCGCCTGATGCGGTCACGCCATCCCGGAGGCGCGGCATACGCGCTGACACGACAGGCGGCACAGCATTTTCTGGCGCAGAAACCCTATGACATCACGTTGGACGGGCTGTTGTTCAACCCGTCAGCCTCACCAGCGGCCCGTCAGATCAACATCTATCAGGTGATCCCGGCCATGGTCGAACAGGGCAACGAAGCGCCCGGTGAATACAACATGGGCGCGCCGCGCAGCCGACCGAAAGGCTGGCCATTGGTTCGTCAAAAGATCCGACGCGGCATTGCTGAAATCAGCAGCGGTCTACGCACAACGGCCAATCTGGCCTTGGGTCGTGCCACGCTCGAAAAAATTACCTATGCGCCGCAGGTTCTGCCGGCGACTGAACCCAATCAATCCAACACCGCCTAGAGAAAGGGACAAAATGGCAGTCCTCATCGACGAAAACACCAAAGTGATCTGTCAGGGCTTTACCGGCTCGCAGGGCACATTCCACAGCGAACAGGCCATTGCCTATGGCACCAAGATGGTCGGCGGCGTGACCCCCGGCAAAGGCGGGTTGGAGCATCTGGGCCTGCCCGTGTTCAACTCGGTCCACGAGGCCAAGCATGTGACCGAAGCCAACGCCTCGGTAATCTACGTGCCCCCGCCCTTCGCGGCTGACTCGATCCTCGAAGCGATTGATGCCGAGATGGAGGTGATCGTTTGCATCACCGAAGGTATCCCGGTTCTGGACATGATGAAGGTGAAGCGCGCGCTGGAAGGCAGCAAGTCGCGCCTGATCGGCCCGAACTGCCCCGGTGTCATCACGCCCGACGCCTGCAAGATCGGTATCATGCCCGGCCACATCCACAAGCGTGGCTCGGTCGGCGTTGTGTCGCGTTCGGGCACCCTGACCTATGAGGCCGTCAAACAGACCACCGATGTCGGTCTGGGCCAGTCCACCTGCGTGGGCATCGGCGGCGACCCGATCAAAGGCACCGAGCATATCGACGTGCTGGAATGGTTCCTGGCCGATGACGAAACCACATCGATCATCATGATCGGTGAGATCGGTGGCTCGGCCGAAGAAGAAGCGGCGCAGTTCCTGGCGGATGAGGCCAAGAAGGGCCGCAAAAAGCCGACCGCCGGTTTCATCGCAGGCCGCACGGCTCCTCCGGGCCGCCGCATGGGTCACGCCGGCGCGATTGTCGCCGGTGGCAAAGGCGGTGCCGAGGACAAGATCGAAGCCATGCGCTCGGCCGGTATTGTCGTAGCCGAAAGCCCGGCGCAGCTGGGTGAAGCTGTGCTGGAAGCGATTGGCTGATATAGCAGCTTCGGCTGTCTAATCGGGGAGGAACGGAACACATGACCTTTAGTGAGGCTGTCAGAACGTGTTTCTCCAAATTCTTCACTTTTTCGGGCCGTGCATCGCGGCCCGAATACTGGTTCTTTTTCCTGTTCGTCGTGATCTGGGGCTTCATCGCCGGGATCATCGACTGGCAGTTCTTCACGCAGGTCTCGGTCACCGAAAGCGATGAGGTGAAATCCGTCACCGCCACGTCCAGCCAACCGGTCCAGAGCATTGTCGGCCTGATCGTCTTTTTCCCCCATCTGGCCGTCGCATGGCGGCGGATGCATGACACCGGGCGCAGCGGGCTTTACGCCTTACTGCCGGTCCTTTTGATCCTTGGCGCCTTTGCGGTTCTGATCTTTGGCATTGGTATTGCCAGCCAGTTCCATGGCGGAACGCTCGACATATTGTTTACCCGCGCAACATTGCTGATCGTCATTCCGACACTTATCGTTCTTTTTGTGTCGCCCCTCCTGGTTCTGTGGTGGCTGACCCGCCCCAGCCAACCAGGCACCAACCAATACGGTCCCAACCCATATGAGGTAGCCCAATGACCGAACACTCGCCCAACTCTGCCTTTCATGCCTCAAGCTTCATGCAGGGGCACAATGCCGAATATCTGGAGCAGCTTTACGCCCAATACACCAAGAACCCTGGTGCCGTAGACGCGGCCTGGGTTGAGTTTTTCAAGGCTATGGGTGACGCCGCGCCGGATGTGCAGCGCGAGGCCGAAGGGCCTTCTTGGGCGCGGACCGACTGGCCGCCCATGCCTGCCGATGATCTGACAGGCGCGCTGACCGGGGAATGGGCCGAGATTGACGCCAAAGCGGCGGGCAAGAAGATCAAGGACAAGGCGGCTGACAAGGGTGTTGAGGTCAGCGATGACCAGATCAAACGCGCCGTGCTGGACAGCCTGCGCGCCCTGATGCTGATCCGGGCCTATCGGATCCGGGGCCATCTGGCCGCAGATCTGGACCCGCTGGGGATGCGCGCGGCATCCAATCACCCAGAGCTGGATCCAAAGACCTACGGCTTTACCGACGCCGACATGGACCGGCCGATCTTTATCGACAACGTTCTGGGGCTTCAGGTGGCCTCGATGCGGCAGATCGTCGAGATTGTGAAGCGGACCTATTGCGGCACCTTTGCGCTGCAATACATGCATATCTCGAACCCCGAAGAAGCCGCTTGGCTGAAAGAGCGGATCGAAGGTTACGGCAAGGAAATCGCGTTCACCAAGGAAGGCCGCAAGGCGATCCTGAACAAGATGGTTGAGGCCGAGGGTTTTGAGAAATTCCTGCACGTCAAATACATGGGCACCAAACGCTTTGGTCTGGACGGCGGTGAAGCGCTGATCCCTGCAATGGAGCAGATCATCAAGCGCGGTGGTGCGCTTGGCCTCAGCGACATCGTCATCGGGATGCCGCACCGGGGGCGTCTGAACATTCTGGCCAACGTGATGGGCAAACCATACCGCGCCATCTTCAACGAATTCCAGGGTGGCAGCTTCAAGCCCGAGGATGTGGATGGTTCAGGCGACGTGAAATACCACCTCGGCGCATCCAGCGACCGTGAGTTTGACGGCAATTCTGTGCACCTGTCACTGACCGCCAACCCCTCGCACCTTGAGGCGGTGAACCCGGTGGTTCTGGGCAAGGTTCGCGCCAAACAGGATCAGCTTGGTGACACGGATCGCACCAAGGTCATGGCCATCCTGCTGCATGGCGACGCGGCCTTTGCCGGTCAGGGTGTCGTGGCCGAAGGGTTTGGTCTGTCTGGTCTGCGCGGTCATAAGACCGGCGGCACTATGCATATCGTGGTAAACAACCAGATCGGCTTTACCACTGCGCCGCACTTCTCGCGCTCGAGCCCTTATCCGACGGATATCGCGTTGATGGTTGAAGCGCCGATTTTCCACGTGAACGGGGATGACCCCGAGGCGGTGGTACATGCCGCCAAGGTGGCGACCGAGTTCCGTCAAAAGTTCCACAAAGATGTAGTTCTGGATATCTTCTGCTATCGCCGGTTTGGTCACAACGAGGGCGATGAGCCCATGTTCACCAACCCGATCATGTACAAAAAGATCAAAACGCACAAAACCACGCTGTCCCTGTACACTGAGCGTTTGGTCAAAGACGGCCTGATCCCCGAGGGTGAGATCGAGGACATGAAGGCCGCCTTCCAGGCACACCTGAACGACGAGTTCGAAGCCGGAAAAGACTATAAACCCAACAAGGCCGACTGGCTGGATGGGCGCTGGTCACATCTGGACAAGAACAAAGACGAGTACATGCGCGGTGAGACAGCGATCACGCCCGAGACTCTGGCCGAGGTCGGCGGCGCGCTAACCCGTGCCCCGGCCGGGTTTGCCCTGCACAAAACCGTCGGTCGTCTGCTGGACCACAAGAAGCAGATGTTTGAATCCGGCACGGGCTTTGATTGGGCCACCGGTGAGGCACTGGCCTTCGGATCGCTGTTGACCGAAGGCTACCCGGTGCGTCTGTCAGGCCAGGACGCCACGCGCGGCACGTTCAGCCAACGCCATTCGGGATTCATCCATCAGGAAACCGAAGAACGGTATTACCCGCTGAACAACATTCGCGCAGGTCAGTCGCATTACGAAGTGATTGACTCGATGCTGTCCGAATATGCGGTGCTTGGGTTTGAATACGGTTATTCGCTTGCTGAACCCAATGCCCTGACCCTGTGGGAAGCGCAGTTTGGTGACTTCGCCAACGGCGCGCAGATCATGTTTGACCAGTTCATCAGTTCAGGTGAATCGAAATGGCTGCGGATGTCCGGTCTGGTCACACTGCTGCCGCACGGGTTCGAAGGGCAAGGCCCCGAACACTCATCCGCGCGTCTGGAACGGTTCCTGCAAATGTGCGGTCAGGACAACTGGATCGTGGCGAACTGTACGACGCCCGCAAACTATTTCCACATCCTGAGGCGTCAGCTGCATCGCACCTTCCGCAAGCCGCTGATCCTTGTGACACCCAAATCGCTGCTGCGCCACAAACTGGCCGTCAGCACCGCCGAGGATTTCACAACCGGTTCCAGCTTCCACCGGGTGCTGTGGGATGACGCGCAAAAAGGGAATTCGGACACCAAGCTGGTAGCGGATGACAAGATCAAGCGGGTCGTCATGTGCTCGGGCAAGGTCTATTTCGATCTGCTGGAAGAACGTGACGCGCGCGGCATCGACGACATCTACCTGATGCGGATCGAACAGTATTACCCCTTCCCTGCACATTCGTTGATCAACGAGCTTGAGCGCTTCAAAGGGGCCGAGATGGTCTGGTGTCAGGAAGAACCCAAGAACCAGGGTGCCTGGTCGTTCATTGAACCTAATATCGAATGGGTTCTGACCCGGATCGGCGCAAAACACAAACGTCCGGTCTATGCCGGTCGCGCAACATCGGCCTCGCCCGCGACGGGTTTGGCCAGCCAACACAAAGCCCAACAAGAAGCGCTGGTGAACGAAGCGCTGAGCATTAAAGGAAAGTAAGCGATGACGATTGAAGTTCGTGTTCCCACGCTTGGCGAGTCGGTCACCGAAGCCACTGTTGCCACATGGTTCAAGAAGCCCGGCGATGCGGTCGCCGTGGATGAGATGCTGTGTGAGTTGGAAACTGACAAGGTCACAGTGGAAGTGCCTTCTCCCTCTGCGGGTGTGATGGCAGAGATTGTAGCCGCCGAAGGCGACACCGTTGGCGTTGATGCTCTGCTTGCCACCATCACGGCTGGCGAAGGCGCGGCTGCTGCCCCGGCTGCAGCAGCGGCCCCTGCTGCCGCGCCAGCTGCTGCGGGTGGGTCTGTTGATGTGATGGTTCCTACACTTGGAGAATCCGTCACGGAAGCCACCGTTTCAACCTGGTTCAAACAGGTTGGCGACAGCGTCGCGCAGGACGAAATGTTGTGTGAATTAGAAACCGATAAAGTCTCGGTCGAGGTTCCGGCTCCGGCTGCGGGTGTTCTTGCTGAAATCGTTGCGCCGGAGGGTGCAACTGTGGATGCAACCGCCAAACTGGCCGTAATCTCTGGCGCTGCCGCGGGCGCGGCACCTGCGCCTGCTCAGGCGGCAGCAGCGGCCCCGGCAGCCGCAAGCACCGGCAAGGACGTGGCGAATGCACCCTCTGCTGAAAAAGCGATGGCCGAAGCCGGATTGTCAGCAGATCAGATCACTGGTACCGGTCGCGATGGTCGCATCATGAAGGAAGACGTGGCAAAAGCAGTCGCTACGGCCGCGGCTCCGGCGCCAGCACCGACGGCACCGGCCCCGGCCGCTCAGGCTCCACGAGCACCGGTTGCGGCTGAAGACGAGGCCCGCGAAGAACGCGTTCGCATGACCCGTCTGCGTCAGACCATCGCCAAGCGTCTTAAGGATGCGCAAAACACGGCCGCGATCCTGACCACCTATAACGAGGTGGACATGACCGAGGTGATGGCCCTTCGGAACCAGTACAAGGACCAGTTCGAGAAGAAACATGGCGTGCGTCTTGGTTTCATGTCGTTCTTCACCAAGGCCTGTTGCCATGCGTTGAAAGAAGTGCCCGAGGTGAATGCCGAGATTGACGGCAATGACATCGTCTACAAGAACTTCGTCCACATGGGCGTCGCCGCTGGCACACCGCAAGGTCTGGTGGTTCCGGTCATCCGTGATGCGGACAGCATGTCCTTTGCCGCGATCGAAAAAGCCATTGCCGAAAAGGGCAAGCGCGCCCGCGACGGTAAACTGTCCATGGCTGAAATGCAGGGCGGCACGTTCACCATTTCGAACGGTGGTGTCTATGGCTCGCTGATGTCGTCGCCGATCCTGAACCCCCCGCAGTCGGGTATTCTGGGGATGCACAAGATTCAGGATCGTCCGATGGTCATCAACGGTGAGATCAAGATCCGCCCGATGATGTATCTGGCGCTGTCCTATGACCACCGGATCGTCGATGGTAAAGGCGCGGTGACCTTCCTTGTTCGCGTGAAAGAGGCGCTGGAAGACCCACGCCGCCTGCTGATGGATCTGTAATCATGGCGACACATGTACTCTGGCAGGCCGATGTGGCCGATTTTGATGTCTGGCTGAAGGTATTCCAGGAAGACAAACCGATGAGGGAGGCTGCGGGTATCCGAGACCTCCACATCTGGCGCGACCCTGAGCAGAAAGATCATGCGGTGGCATTGTTCGAAATCACCGATTTGGAGCGCGCGCAGAATTTTATCGAGTCAGAAGAGCTCGCCATGCACCATGAACGTGGCGGCGTGGCCCATATTCACACAAAAGTTCTGACACCCGTCTGAACACGATGGCGGAGCATCAGGGGTGACACACCTTTTGCATACGCTCCGCCACAGAACTCATACGTACTCAACACGGCGTCTTGCAATGAACGCAGAACTGACAGCACTGACCATGGCCGCCCTTCTACAGGTTCTGCAGTTTGTTCTTATGGCAGTCCCTGCAAATCTGGAATTGGGTCCGGGCAAAACCATGTCACCCCGTGACAGGGCCAGATTGGGCGGGACGCTAGAAGATCAGTTCTCGGATGGGACAGCGCGGCTTTATCGTGCCCTCAACAACCATTTCGAAGGCTTGATCCTGTTTGCCATTGCCTGTGTTGTCGTAACCGTTTCAGGCAAGGAAAACGCACTGACGGCCACCTGCGCCTGGACCTATCTGGCCGCGCGCGTGCTGTATGTTCCGGCATATTATTTCGGTTGGAAACCGTGGCGCAGCGTCATTTGGTTCTTCGGGTTTCTGGCCACAACCCTCATGCTTTTGGTGGTTTTGCTATGAGACCGCCAACCCATATCCTGTTCAGAGGTTCCTGCCCTGCAACAGCCCGAATTCTCAAGGAGATCTTCCATGGCAAACTATGACGTTATCGTAATCGGCGCCGGTCCCGGCGGCTATGTCTGCGCCATCCGCTGCGCTCAGCTTGGTCTGAAAACCGCCGTGGTCGAAGGGCGCGATACGCTGGGCGGCACCTGTCTGAACGTGGGCTGTATCCCGTCTAAGGCGTTGCTGCACGCCTCGCACCAGCTGCACGAGGCCGAGCATAACTTTGCCAAGATGGGTCTTAAGGGCAAAGCACCTTCGGTCGACTGGAAGCAGATGCAGGCCTACAAGGACGAGGTGATCGAGGGCAACACCAAGGGCATCGAATTCCTGTTCAAGAAGAACAAGATCGACTGGCTGAAAGGCTGGGGATCGATCCCTGCCGCTGGTCAGGTCAAGGTTGGCGATGAGGTGCATGAAACAAAGAACATCATCATTGCGTCTGGGTCCGAACCTTCCTCGCTGCCGGGTGTAGAAGTGGACGAGAAGGTTGTCGTGACCTCAACCGGCGCACTATCGCTAGGCAAGATCCCGAAGAAAATGGTCGTCATCGGCGCAGGCGTGATCGGACTGGAACTGGGTTCGGTCTACAGCCGTCTGGGGGTCGAGGTTACGGTGATCGAGTTCCTCAAGGAAATCACACCAGGCATGGACCCCGAAGTGCAAAAGACGTTCCAGCGCATCTTGAAGAAGCAGGGCCTGAACTTTGTGATGGGTGCTGCGGTGCAAAAGACCGAAGCGACCAAGACCAAGGCCAAGGTGACGTACAAGCTGCTCAAGGATGACAGCGAGCACGTGATCGATGCCGATACCGTTCTGGTCGCCACTGGGCGCAAGCCTTATTCCGACGGTCTGGGGCTGGACGCCTTGGGTGTTGAGATGACCCAACGCGGCCAGATCAAGGTGGGTTCCGACTGGCAAACCAACGTGCCGGGCATCTATGCCATTGGCGACGTCACCGAAGGCCCGATGTTGGCGCACAAAGCTGAAGACGAGGGCATGGCCGCAGCCGAGCAGGTTGCAGGCAAACATGGTCATGTGAACTATGGCGTTATTCCAGGCGTAATCTACACCTGGCCCGAAGTCGCAAATGTGGGTGAGACTGAAGCAACCCTGAAGGAACAAGGACGCGCCTATAAAGTCGGCAAGTTCATGTTCATGGGCAATGGGCGCGCCAAGGCGAACTTTGCCTCGGACGGGTTTGTGAAGATCCTCGCCGACAAGGAAACAGACCGCATTCTTGGCGCTCACATCATTGGCCCGGCTGCGGGTGATCTGATTCATGAGGTCTGCGTTGCGATGGAGTTCGGCGCTTCGGCAGAAGATTTGGCCCTGACCTGTCACGCGCACCCAACCTATTCAGAGGCCGTGCGCGAAGCCGCACTGGCCTGCGGTGACGGACCAATCCACTCCTGATCCGATACTTGTGAAACCGGAGTTTTGCGAGGCTCTGCCTCGCGCTCCGAGGTATTTTGAGCCAGATGAAGCGGGGGATCCCGACTTTGTCTGGCTCATAGTTTTCCAGGGCAGGTGTGGCGGGGCAGAACCGCTGTTACCACATGGTTTTCCGGGCGCGCCCATGCCATTCCGCATCATAATTTGCGCCACCTTCGTCGCCGCCGGATGCCTCGGCAAGCAGCTCGCCCACGGTTGGAAGCTGCGCGCTTTCATCCTCGCTGGTCCAGGTTCGAGCCCGCATCAAAGCGCGCGCGCATTGGCTGTAAATTTCGCTGATCTCAATCAGAATAACGGTCGCCGGGCGCTTGCCATGTTTTTCAAACCGGGCGCGTAGCTCTTCGTCAGCCGTGAGTTTTGCGGTTCCGTTCAATCGAATGACTGTGTTCGATCCGGGTACGAAAAACATCAATGAAACACGTGGGTCGCGCACGATGTTCCGCAGGGAATCCAAACGGTTGTTGCCACGCCAATCTGGCATGGCCAGTGTTCGCGGGTCCAATTCCAGCACAACCGGGCCATTATCGCCACGCGGGCTGCCGTCCACGCCTTCTGGACCGACGGTACTGAGCACACAAAGGCGCGATGCCATAATCCATTTGCGATAAAATGGTGTCAGATGACGAACGACCTTACGCAAAGATGGTGCGCCGGGTTTCCCATAGTGGGTTTCCAGCGTTGCAATGTCGTCAATGGTGTCCATCAGGATCAAACCCCACTTCGCGCATCAGTTCATTCGAGCGTGTTTCAATCACATCTTCCAATCGACCAAGAAAATCGTCGCGCTCAACCCCGGGTTCAATTGGCTCAAGAAAATCCACGATCGCGAGGCCGGGTTTGCGCATGACCCCGGTCCGGGGCCAAAACACTCCGGCATTTGTAGCCACTGGCACACAGGGAACTCCGAGACCTTCATAAAGAACGGCTGTACCGATCTTGTACGGTTTCTTAACCCCTGGTGCGACGCGCGTGCCTTGAGGGTAGATCACCAGTTGCCCAGGTTCTGAAAACTCTTTCGCCACGTCCTTTACCATCTTCGCAACCGCTGCGCCGCGCTTGCCGCGATTGACCGGAATACAGCCAAGCCGACGGGCATACATTCCGATGACCGGTGTAAACAGGAGTTCACGCTTCATGATGAACTTCCCATGGGGAATAGCGCTGAAGATCATGATGATATCAAGGAACGACTGATGCTTGGCACCCACGACCACTTCATTGGTTGGCGCGGTGCCCCGAACCTCACACCGAATACCCACCATCCAACGGGCCAGCCACATGGTGCTGTGTGCGTACGTTTTACACGCCCTCAGAGCCCCGCGTTTCGAGAACAGGGCGTAAGGCAGAAATACAATGCCAAGGATCAGCATCCAGGCGTAGATCACGATCATGAAGACCAAAGAGCGCACCCACTGAACGGCTTTGAACATCAGGAAAGCTCCTTCAACTTGCGTCGGGCCGCAGCCCAGGTGGCGAAAAAGGCGACAGCCGCGCCAAGAATGGGGATGAGAATGGGCAGCACCCAATCGGTGCCCTGAAAGCCCACCCCGCTCAGAAAGCCGCCGGCATCCGAGGCTTCGGGCAGCAACAAAACGCCCGTCATACCCAGCAAGGTCCCAACAAAGGCGCCGAAAAAGGCGCGATAGGTAAAGCGCCGGACAAAAGCCCCGGCGATAAATCTGTCGCGTGCGCCAACCAGACGCAACACCTCGATGATCTGAGCATTCGCCGCCAGAGACGCATTTGCCGCAAGTGTGATCATTGCCGCCGTCGCCCCCCCGATCAGCAGGATCGAGATCCACCCCAAACGCCGTAGCGACATAGCCGCCTCGACAAGAGGTTCACGCCATCGCGTATGATCATCCAGCACCGCGCCCGGCACTTCGGCTCCCAGACGCAAACGTAGCCCCATAACATCCATTCCCGGTTCACCTTCGGTGATTTCGATGAGCTGCGGGATGGGCAAACTGTCCAAAGGCAGGTCCGGTCCGAACCACGGCGACAAAAGCGCGGCCTGTTCCTCGGCGCTTAAGGCGCGAGCAGACGCGACGCCAGGTGTCTGGCTGAGCACCGACAAGGCTGCTTCAGTCTGCGCAGCAAGCTGCTCTGCAGGGGCATTGATCCTCAGGGTTGCGGCCCCCGCCAGTTCCGAGGCCCAACGGTCGGCAATCCGGCCAGACGCAAGCGCCAACGCCAGTGCAAACACCACCAGAAATGCCATCGCCCCGGCAACAAACAAAGTCAGATGAGCGGTGTATCCGGTTGGCGGAACGACACGGTTCGCCCGCGAATCGCCACGCAGCAGGGTATTTACCTCAGCTCTGGTCATAGGTCGGCCCCCGCCAGATGCAGCTTGCGCTGAGAAATCCGCAGCACGCGTGCCTGAACCTGACTTTTGGCGGCTCGGATCAGGCTCATGTCATGGGTTGCGATCAATACTGTCTTGCCCATCCTGTTCAACTCGATCAGCAGGCGCAGCAGACGTTGGGACATTTCCCAATCCACATTGCCCGTGGGCTCGTCCGCCAAGACGACATCGGGCGACAGGATGACAGCACGGGCCAAGGCAGCGCGTTGACGTTCGCCTCCGGACAATTCAGGCGGGTGTGCTTCAAGCCGCGCGCCAAGCCCCACCCAACTGAGCAATTCGTTCAGATTGTCCTGTTCTGACGTTTCAGAGCGCCCGGACACCATCAGCGGCAAAGCGACGTTTTCCGCAAGCGTCATATGGTCCAGGAACTGACAATCCTGATGTACGACACCGACACGACGACGCAGCACAGCCAGTTGATCCCGGTCAAGTGAGGAAATGTCCTGATCAAATACGCTCAGACGCCCCGAGGTTGGCAGCAGGGCCCCATAACACAGTTTGAGCAGCGTTGTTTTGCCCGCGCCGGACGGGCCGGTCAGAAAGTGAAACGATCCCGGCTGCAATTGAACCGAGACGTCGCTCAGCAATTCGCCGCCACCGTAGGTGTAGCTGACATTTTCCAGCTCGATCACACGTGCCCCCTTTATTTGCCGCTCTTCTTGCCCGAGCAGGGTGGCGGATTCAATGGCTCTACCGAGTCCAATTGGTGACACTTGGCCCATGAAACCGAAAACGCCCTTTGCTGACGGGTCTTAACCGAATATCATCCCTGAAAAAACTATTATCGGCCCATCGCCCGGCCGGGGAGGCAGCATGCGTCTTACATGTCCGAATTGCGGTGCGCAGTACGAAGTTCCTGACGAGGTTATCCCCGAGGAAGGTCGTGACGTGCAGTGTTCCAACTGCGATCAGACCTGGTTTCAGCCGAAGCACCCTGAAGGATCTGTAACCGCGCCAGTCGAAGACGCGGAAGCGCCGGAACAGGAACAGGAACAGGAACAGGTTGAAGCGGCGGATCAGCCGACAGAAGAGCCTGAGACCACAGAAGCGGTCACCTCTGACGTTGCGGACACTTCGGCATCTACGGGCAACGTCGATCCGTCAGTTGCCAATATTCTTAAAGAAGAAGCCGAGCGTGAGGCGGAGTTGCGTGCGCAGGAAGGCAGCAACCTGGAAAGCCAGCCCGATTTGGGATTGGATCAACCGCCAGAGCCCAAGGTCAAGCCCAAGCGACCAGCCGCCTCGGAAACCGCTGTTGACGCTGGTCAAAAAGATGCGCTTCCGGATGTCGAGGCGATCAATTCCAGTATGCGCACGGATGAGACAGAAGACGCAGGACCCGCCCCGCGCAAATCAGGCGGGTTCCTTCGCGGATTTGCGCTGATGCTGATCATCGGCGTGGTTCTGTACCTGATCTACGGCAACGCGCAGCAGATCGGCGAAGCCGTGCCACAGGCTGACCCACTGCTCAGCTCATATGTGTCCTTGGTGGATCAGGCCCGCATCTGGCTTGAAGCTCAGGCTGGCGCTCAGAACTAAAGTTAAAACCGCTCCAACAGACGTTTGAGGTATTCCAGCTCAATCTCGGGGCGGTCCGTTTCTCCGGTCCGGCGGCGGATTTCGTCCAGTAACTCGCGCGCCCGGCGATAAACGTCTTCGCCCTGCAGCAGGTTTTCGTCAGTTGAGATCGAACCACCGGCCCCCGGGTTGCGGCCCAGAGGATCGCGATTGTTGGCTTGCGCCTCGCCTTCCTGTGTACCCTGACCCGGCTGGTTTTGCTGGTTCTGGGCCATGGCCTCTCCTAGTGAACGCATCCCCTCGCGCAGCGCTTCCATGGCTTCGGACTGACGATCGATGGCTTCGGCCAGATCATCCCCGCGCAGGGCCTGTTCCGCCTCGTCCATGGCGCGACCGGCGCGGCCAAGCGCATCCCGGGCCGCGTCGCCTTCAGTTGTACCGGCGCCGGGCAGATTTTGCTGCTGGCGGTTCAGTTCATTGCGCAGGGCCTGCTGACGGTCCGCCAGTGATCCCTGCCCCTGCTCGCCCTCTCCGGCCTGATCCGAGCCTTGGCCCTGACCACCCTGGCCTTCGTGGCTTTGCCCCCGGCCAAGCCCGCCATTGCGGCCTTCATTGCCCTGACTTTCACCGGATTGCGCACCGGGGTTGAACTGTTCTTGCAAGTCGCGGAACGCCTGATCGCTCAGACCCTGCTGTTCGCGCAGGGTTTCAGCCAGACCTTCCATCGCCTGCTGTCCTTCGGATTGTTGGCCTTGCCCCTGGCCCTGGGTCACGCGCATGTTTTCCATCATCTGCTGGAACTCTTCCAGCGCCTGCTGGGCCTCGGCCATCCGACCTTGCTCCATCAGTTCCTGAATGCGGTCCATCATGCGCTGCAGGTCGTCCTGCGTCATCTGCAGGGATTCACCGCTCTGTCCGGGCTGGTTTTCGCCTTCCTGACCATTCTGCTGAGCAAGACGTTGTAGCTGCTGCAGGTAATCTTGCGTCGCTTCACGAAGCTCTTGCATAAGCTCGGCGATTTCTTCGTCGCTGGCCCCGTTTTGCATCGCTTCGGTCAAACGCTCTTGTGCGCGACGCATACGTTCCAATGCGTCCGCCAAGGTGCCATCCTCGATCAACACGGCAAGCTCCCACAGGGCTTGCGCGATCTCTTCCTGCTGCTCCGGGTTCAGCGCTCCGTAGGTCTGGAAGGCTTCCAGCCGCCGTAAGGCCACCCGCAAGCGCAGGTAAGCAGTGTCCGACCGGAACAGATCCTCTGGCAGATGAGAGACAGCCCGCAATAGCTGCGCCACGCGCGGCGCATTGGACCGCGACCAGAGCAGATCACGCCGCTGTTCGATCACCGCTGCCGCCAGCGGGTCAAAGAATCGACGGGCTGGCAAGGCGGTCATAAATGGCTCGGACGCCGACTGCTGATCTGCCGCATCCACGGCGATCAATGTGATCTTCACTGGCAGATGGGCCCAGGGGTGTTGCGAAAAATCTTCGATCAGATCTTCGCTGAAATCCGCACGGTCACCGGTGATCGGCATTGGCAATTCGATCTCAATCACCTCTCGCGGCTCAGGCTTGATCGTCAGGCCATGACGGCGATCCACCGCCGCCAGATCCAGTTCGATCCGGGCTGATCCCGAGACCACGCCATAATCGTCGCTTGCGACATATGGCAGCTTCATTTGCCCGCCTGCCTCGGCCTTGGCAGATCCGGCAACGGCGATCTTTGGTGTTGCATCGTCGATGACCTGCACGGCCCATTCGCGGCCTGCAGGGCCATCAATGCGCATTTGACCAGAACGTTCAGCCACGAACTCCTGTTCGGGATCGACTGCAGCCTCAGTCCCCAAGGTCGAACTGTTCTCGGTCAGGCTATGTGCGCCGACCTCACCATACATCCGCAAGGTAATGCGGCTGCCTTTCGGGACTGACAGCTCTGTATCGGCTTGATCCGCAAGATACAGCGTTGGCAGGCCGGTGTATCTTGGGGGTTCAACCCAACCTTCCCAGGTTGGGCCTTGCCCCGCATTTGCTGTTCCGGGCGCCATATCGGCCACCGAACCTACGCGCCACAAAGAGCCAAACAGAACCGCCACCACAAAAGCCAACAACGCTGCATAGCGCAGCGCGTAAGGATCACGCGACGCCAGCCGCAGGTCGGGTTTGGCGGGTGCAGCAGTTGCGGCACGCTGCGCCATCCGGTCTTTGTGGGCCTGCCACAGTGCGACCGAGTCCTGATCTGTGGACCCAATCGCCTGATCATCCATCAAGGCTTGAATCGGGCGACCGGGCAGCGTCTCATCCAACCGCATGAGCGCATCTGCACGAGACGGTAGGCTAACTCTTCTCAACCCCCAAACACCCGCCACAACGATCGCAATCAACGACAGCGCGCCCGCGCCCCAAACGACCTCAACGGCAAATTGGTCTTGCAGACCCAGCATCAGCGCCGCAAGCAGGACCATCAAGATCGAGAACAGCGGCCAGAACGCACGCAATACCTGTTCAGCCACCATGCCCATGTGGGTCAACCACAAGGACAGGCGCGGAATGGGCAGGTTTGATCTGTTGGTCACGGCGGGCCTCCGGGCTTGGGCCCGCGCGGTTATCGCATCAGAGCCACGAAGGTATGGTATCGCGGTTTATGATTTCGTCAAAGCTTGGCCGTTCACGAATGACTGCAAATTGATCACCATTGACCAAAACTTCGGGGATCAGGGGACGGGTGTTGTATTCGCTGGCCATAACCGCTCCGTAAGCGCCTGCGCTGCGGAAGGCGATCAGATCCCCTGATTCCAAGGGCGGCATATTGCGCTGCTTGGCAAAGGTATCCCCCGATTCGCACACGGGGCCCACTATGTCATAGGGTTGCTGTTCAACCCCGGCCGCCGGTTCCTGTACCGCAACGATGTCGTGATGCGCCTCGTACATCGCCGGGCGGATCAGATCGTTCATGGCCCCGTCCAGGATCAGGAAATCCCGACCTTCGCCAGACTTCACGTAAATCACCTTGCTGACCATCAACCCAGCATTGCCCGCGATCAGGCGGCCCGGCTCGATCTCGATCTCGCAGCCCAGATGGCCGAGTGTTTTCTTGATCAGGGCGCCATATTCCACCGGCAACGGCGGCGCTTCATTCGAGCGGGTGTAGGGGATGCCCAACCCGCCCCCAAGATCGAGGCGGCGGATGTTGTGACCTTCAGCGCGCAACTGTTCGGTCAGTTCAGCAACCTTGGAATAGGCCAACTCGAACGGCTCAAGTTCGGTCAATTGCGAGCCGATATGGACGTCGATCCCGATCACCTCCAGCCCCGGCAGGCTGGCGGCATGTGCATAGACCTCGGACGCGCGTGCAATCGGAATGCCAAACTTGTTCTCGGACTTGCCGGTCGCAATCTTGGCGTGGGTCTTGGCGTCCACGTCCGGGTTCACCCGAACAGTGATTGGTGCCACTACGCCCAGCTCCAGTGCGACCGCGTTGATCACGTCCATCTCTGGCTCGGACTCAACGTTGAACTGGCGGATTCCACCTGTCAGCGCGGTGCGAATCTCGTCCGCCGTTTTACCGACACCCGAAAAGACGATCTTGTCGCCTGAAACGCCTGCAGCTTTGGCGCGCAAATACTCACCGCCCGAGACCACATCCATTCCCGCCCCCGCTTGCGCCAGAGTCTTCAAAATGGCCTGGTTGCTGGCCGCTTTCATCGCGTAGCAGACCAGATGATCGGTGCCGTCCAGCGCATCATCAAACAGCTTGAAGTGCCGCAGCAGTGTCGCCGTCGAATAGACGTAAAAAGGGGTTCCGACCGCTGCAGCGATTTCGGAAACAGGGACATCCTCGGCGAAAAGCGCGCCGTCGCGGTAGAGAAAATGATCCATACCCGCGCGCTTAGACCAGAAGGCGACTTCGGATCAATGGATTCCGCACTCAGCGTCCTTGTTAATTTGTGGTGGAAACACCTACACGGCCGTAGCCAGAGATTGAAATACCGCTGCCAGATTGCTTGGGTTCTGCCGAAGGTTCGGGGCGTCGCGCGGATGAGGGTTCACATGCCGCCAGCGCCGCAAATGCCAAAATCAGTCCAACTGTTCTCATGTCAGTGTCTTTTCATTGAGAGGATCAGCGCGTTTTTGCACGCGCCCTAATTGGGGTATTGGGCCCGAGTGTACAATGCAAAAGGGTTCAGAACCCTAGATAAATACCCAGCGGCCCACGGCTAAGGCCAACGCCCCCTGCAACATAGGTCCCGCTGGTACCAACCCCAATCGTGGCGCTGGCCGTTGGTTGAACTGCTGTGGGCTGCGACGGCTCACCATCGGCCCCGCATCCGGCCAGTATCAGGCCGGACACCACGATCGCCACCACACGAACAGCTGTCATCACACCATTGCCTTCCATCGTTCGATCTGGGCACGCACCTGATCAGGGGCCGTGCCGCCGTAAGACTGGCGCGAGTTTACCGAGTTTTGCACGGTAAGAACAGAATAGACGTCATCGGTGATATCTGCGTGAACCGATTGCATATCCTCCAGCGTCAGATCAGGCAGATCGCAGCCTTTGCTTTCGGCCATGGCCACCAGCGACCCGGTTACATGGTGCGCATCTCGGAATGGCAGGCCCAGAACCCTTACCAACCAGTCAGCTAGATCGGTGGCGGTCGAGAAACCGGACCCCGCAGCCGCTGCCAGGCTGTCCCTGTTGGCGGTCAAATCCTTCACCATGCCTTCCATCGCAGCCAGCGCCAGCATCCAGTTATCGGCAGCGTCAAAGACCTGTTCTTTGTCTTCCTGCATGTCCTTGGAATAGGCCAGCGGCAGGCCCTTCATTACCATCATCAGCGCCGTGTTGGCCCCAAAGATACGCCCGACCTTGGCGCGGATCAGCTCGGCCGCGTCAGGGTTCTTCTTCTGCGGCATGATCGACGAGCCAGTCGAGAAGCGGTCGGATAGCGTCACAAAACGAAACTGAGCAGACGACCAGATCACAAGCTCCTCGGCAAAACGAGACAGGTGGACGGCGCAGATCGACGCGGTCGAAAGGAACTCCAAGGCAAAGTCGCGGTCGCTGACAGCATCCAACGAGTTTGCGGCAGGGCGGTCGAAGCCCAGCGCCTCGGCCGTCATGTGGCGGTCAATGGGGAACGACGTTCCGGCCAGTGCCGCAGCACCCAGCGGAGATTCATTCATGCGCGCACGGGCGTCGCGAACGCGGGACAAGTCACGGCCAAACATCTCGACATAGGCCATCATATGGTGGCCCCATGTCACCGGCTGCGCGGTTTGCAGGTGCGTGAAACCGGGCATCACCCAATCGGCCCCGGCCTGGGCCTGCGCCAAAAGCGCGCGGATCAGGGCCGAAAGGCCCGATTCCGCCGCGTCAAATTGATCCCGTACCCAAAGTTTGAAATCGGTCGCCACCTGGTCATTGCGCGAACGGCCTGTGTGCAAACGGCCAGCGGGCTCACCAATCACCTCTTTCAGGCGCGCCTCGACATTCATGTGAATGTCTTCCAGTGCGGTCGAAAACTGAAACTCCCCGTTCTGGATTTCTGACAAAACGGTGAGCAGCCCTTCCCGAATAGCCTCGGCGTCACTATCACTTATGACGCCTGTGGCAGCCAGCATGGCGGCATGGGCGCGCGAGCCTGCGATGTCCTGGGCTGCCATCCGCTGATCGAACCCGATCGAGGCGTTGATTGCCTCCATGATCGCGTCTGGACCGGCGGCAAAGCGGCCGCCCCACATCTGGTTCGAGGATTGATCGGTCATGTAAGAAAACCCGGAGTTGATATGCGCCTATTTCGTCTGATCCCCCTTTATATGGCCCTTGCGCTGGGTGCAAACGCCGCTTTGGCGACCGATGCGGAAACGCTTGCCCTCCTGCGGGAAGACAGCCTGAAACGCCTGATCCTGCATAAGGAACCCAAACCCGCCAAATCCATTGAATTCCAACTGGAAGATGATGGTGGCGTCGGTACGCTTGCGGATTACGAAGGCAAATACGTGCTGCTAAACTTCTGGGCCACATGGTGCGCGCCCTGCCGCAAAGAGATGCCACAGATCGCGGAGCTTCAGGAAGAGTTCGGAGGCGACAAGTTTCAAGTCCTGACACTAGCCACCGGTCGCAACTCTCCTGCCGGGATCACCAAGTTCTTTGAAGAAAATGGCATCGAAAACCTCCCGCGTCATCAGGACCCAAGCTCAGCTGCTGCACGGGAATTCGGCGTGATCGCGCTGCCCATTACAGTCATCCTGGACCCTGAAGGTCAGGAAATTGCCCGCCTGATCGGCGATGCTGAATGGAATTCGGACAGCGCCAAAGCAATTATTTCGACGCTTGTGGAAGCCAATAGCTGACGCCTGCGCAGCTTTCCCTTGTTTGTGCTACACTTGAACCGGCCCAAATGGGTCGGTTTTCGTTTGTAACCTTGTGGGAAGGAGGCTGCGATGAAACCGGTGGTTCTTTTGATTGGGAAGCTGCCAAACGTGATCGGCGATGTGGCCAGACAATTGGATCACTTGCCGATTCAATGGCTGGGCGCGCATGACACCGACGAAGTTCGAAAGCAGTTGGATGCCGAACCTCGGATCACCTGCGCCATTTTGGGCGCAGGTCTGGATGATACGATTCGCGGAGAGATGGTTGGCATCATTGCCGCCCGTCGTCCGGATATATGCATCCACCTCAAGGATCGGGCATCAGGCCCAGATGGTCTTGTGCCCTTTGTCCAACGTGTTGTTCAGTACGAAATTCTGGAACGTCTGGAACGCACCTGACGCAACGCCACCTTTGACAGCCCCAACGCGTCTTTGCAGGGTGTCCGCAGGAGGATGGGATGCCGTTGGAAATACTATTGGTTCTGGTGGTCGGAGGAATCGCCGGAATCACATTGCTTTTGCATCTGACGGGCCGCTCAGAACCTTTTGTGCTGACCCCCGAAACCGCACGCGCGCAATGGCTGCGGCATGCACCGGACGACACCATCATTGATGTCACGATCTCGAATGACCGCCACGCGGCACTGGTGCGTACCGAAACCGGCGCAGGGCTGCTGTGGTCCTTCGGTGCCGACACTGTGGCCCGGCATTTGCTGGATTTCGATTGGATCGAACACCCCGAAGGCTTTGAAATCCAGTTTCACGACTTCGGCACCCCCGGCACTCTTATCCACCTGGACGAAATAGAGCGCGCCCACTGGCGTCACCTGATGGAGCCCGAATGACCGACCAGATCAGTTTCCCCGATGCCGTTCAGTGGGCGGTTCCCTTTTTTGTGGCCGCGATTTTGGCGGAATTTTTGTGGATCGCCGTCAAAGGCAAAGGCGGGAGATACGAAACGCGTGATGCAGTAACCTCGCTCATCATGGGCGCAGGTAATATCGCGTCTGGGTTTCTGCTGGGCTTCATTGCGTATGGCTTTTTCATGTGGCTGTGGCAGATCACACCGCTGGATCTCGGCACGTCGATCCCGGTGATCATTCTGTGCTTTGTGCTGGACGATTTCCGCTACTACTGGGTGCACCGTTTTGGCCACCGCATCCGCTGGGTTTGGGCAAACCACGTCAATCACCACAGCTCACAGCATTACAACCTGACCACCGCTTTGCGGCAGCCCTGGACCTATACCTTTACGCTGATGATGGTCGTGCGCGCGCCATTGATCCTGATCGGGTTCCATCCGGCCATGGTCCTGTTTGTCGGTGGATTGAACCTGATCTATCAGTTCTGGATTCACACCGAGGCCATCGGAAAGATGCCCCGCTGGTTCGAGGCCGTTATGAACACCCCCAGTCACCACCGCGCCCATCACGGCCGGAATGCACGCTATCTGGATTGCAACTATGCGGGCGTCTTCATCATCTGGGACAAGATGTTCGGAACCTTTGTTCCAGAGCAGGAAAACGACCGTGTCGATTTCGGACTTGTTCACAATATCGGCACATTCAACCCGTTGCGCGTCGCCTTTCACGAATGGGTCGGAATCTGGCGTGACGCGACCCAGCCCGGTCTGACACTACGTCAACGGCTTGGTTATTGCTTTGCCCCGCCGGGATATAGCCACGATGGCAGCCGCGACAGCTCGGAACAGATCAAAGCCAAACACCTGGTCCGTCACCCGGAAGATCGCGGAACGCCCGGGTTTGAGCGTTTCGATGAAAAACTGCCCACTGGACAGGCAGAGCAGGTCTGACACCAGCGAGCGCGCACCCTTCGCTCTTGAAATTCGGGCTTTGGGGGCCATATCGACACTCATCTGTAATCAAAGAGTGAACGAGGGTCGGCATGAACCGTTTGGCAGTCATTTCAACCTATGTCGGTTTGTCCGGTCTTTTGCTCGCGATGATTACAGCGTTGAACAGCACTGCACCGGCATGGATCGCCTTGGGCTTTGCTTTGATGGTTACAGGCGCAATCGGAGCGGTACTGAGCGCAGCGTCGTCCCTTGCCCGCGCTTGGAACATCTCTCGATAAATCCTGAATCTGCTGGCTCCTTAACCGCAGATTCATCTGTTTACCCCGAAACTGTGTCGAAACACCTGCCCCGGACATACCGTCTGTCACGGGCTGATGGGAATCGGCGCTATGGAAAACAAGAAACACGCGAATTTGCCCGATGGGTCAGAAAGCCCGTTGAACGCTGCGGTGTCGACTCGCGATCGTTCTATTGTGCAGATGGCAACCGAAGCGGTGAAGCACAAACAGTGCAAGCTGGCATTTCAACCGGTCGTGCAGGCAAACGCTCCTAATGGCGTTGCGTTTTATGAAGGGTTCATTCGTGTGCTGGACGAAACAGGGCGGGTTATTCCCGCCCGCGAGTTCATGCCACAACTCGAAAACACCCCGATTGGCCGGGATCTGGATTGCGTTGCGCTGGAGTTTGGGTTGCGAACACTGGTGAGAAACCCCGAGATTAGGCTTTCGATCAATATGTCCGCCCGCTCGATCGGGTATTCCAGGTGGTCGGCGACCCTGGATCGGTTCTTAAAGCGTGACGCTGCACTGGGCGAACGGCTAATCCTTGAAATTTCGGAAAGTTCGGCCATGCAAGTGCCGGAACTGGTCATCGATTTCATGGACCGCTTGCAGGATCGCGGCATTGCCTTTGCATTGGACGATTTCGGTGCCAGTAATTTTTGCTTTCGCCATTTTCGCGAGTTTTTGTTCGATGCTGCCAAGATTGATGGGCAGTTTGTCAGGGGGATCAGCAACAACCCCGACAATCAGACACTGGTGCGCGCTTTGATCGCTGTCGCCCGTGAATTTGAAATTCTGATCACCGCCGAATCGGTTGAAACACAGGACGACGCCGCGTTTTTGACCTCCAGCGGCGTGGATTGCCTGCAAGGCTACCTGTTTGGCGCGCCAAGTGTCGCTGCCCCCTGGAAACAGGAAAGCGTTTCAAAAACAGGAAGTTGACCTTGGGTTAGTCGGCAAAAATCGTGCATTTTCAACGCTGAGACAAGCTGTCCGTTGCTGCAAGTGCAGCATTACGCTATTGCATGAGTACTTGAGCGGGGAACACGGGGCGCTCTTGTTTCGGGGGGCTCCTCTCGACCTGCGCCGTCAGAAATTCCGCTGGCCCATGACGGTAAAGGACTGATCATATGACCAACGTAGTAATCGCATCCGCCGCACGTACAGGTGTCGGCAGCTTCAGTGGTTCGTTTGCGAACACCCCAGCACATGATCTGGGCGCCGCCGTCCTGGAAGCTGTTGTCGAACGCGCCGGCGTGGACAAAGGCGAGGTTAGCGAAACCATCATGGGTCAGGTTCTGACAGCCGCCCAAGGCCAGAACCCTGCACGCCAGGCGCACATCAATGCCGGTTTGCCGCAGGAAAGCGCAGCCTGGGGCATCAACCAAGTGTGTGGATCGGGTCTGCGCGCTGTCGCGCTGGGTGCCCAGCACATCCAGCTGGGTGACGCCGAGATCGTTGCCGCAGGTGGCCAGGAAAACATGACCCTTTCGCCCCACGCCGCCGCTTTGCGCGCAGGCCACAAGATGGGTGACATGAAGTACATCGACACCATGATCCGCGACGGTCTGTGGGACGCCTTCAACGGCTATCACATGGGTCAAACGGCCGAGAACGTTGCCGAAAAATGGCAGATCAGCCGCGACATGCAGGATGAATTTGCTGTTGCTTCACAGAACAAGGCCGAAGCCGCCCAGAAGGCAGGCAAGTTCGCGGATGAGATCGTGCCCTTCACCATCAAGACCCGCAAAGGCGACATCGTGATGGACAAGGACGAATACATCCGCCACGGCGCAACCATGGAAGCCATGGCCAAACTGCGCCCAGCCTTCACCAAGGATGGTTCGGTTACTGCGGCGAACGCTTCCGGCCTGAACGACGGCGCGGCGGCGACCCTGCTGATGTCCGCTGAAAATGCCGAGAAACGTGGGATTGAGCCTTTGGCCCGCATCGCGTCCTACGCAACCGCCGGTTTGGACCCGTCGATCATGGGTGTTGGTCCGATCTACGCCTCGCGCAAGGCGCTGGAAAAGGCAGGCTGGTCGGTTGACGATCTGGATTTGGTTGAGGCCAACGAAGCCTTTGCTGCGCAAGCCTGCGCCGTGAACAAGGACATGGGCTGGGATCCGTCGATCGTAAACGTCAACGGCGGCGCTATCGCCATTGGCCACCCGATCGGCGCGTCGGGCTGCCGTGTCCTGAACACGCTTCTGTTCGAAATGAAGCGCCGGGACGCCAAGAAGGGTCTGGCGACCCTCTGCATCGGTGGCGGCATGGGTGTCGCGCTGTGTGTGGAGCGCGACTAAGTGCACTGAAACCTAAATATCAAAGGGCGTCCGTCGGACGCCCTTTTTTGTTACAAAAGGCTCATACCCCTTGGATGCGACGATATTGTCACCCGAAAAAACCAATTCCACGACGAAACAATATTGCGCACGATCACCTCTCAGAGTAACAGCATTACCAAGACGACTAAAATTGAAGGAGTCATAAATGGCACGTACAGCACTCGTCACCGGCGGTTCCCGCGGCATTGGCGCAGCAATTTCCAAGGCGCTCAAAGCCGAAGGATACAATGTTGCCGCCACCTATGCAGGCAATGACGAAGCCGCCGCGAAGTTCACCGAAGAAACCGGTATCAAGACCTACAAGTGGAACGTCGCCGACTATGACGAATCCAAAGCTGGCATCGAAAAAGTCGAAGCCGAGGTTGGCCCCATCGACATCGTTGTCGCCAACGCGGGTATCACACGTGACGCACCGTTCCACAAAATGACACCCGATCAGTGGAAAGACGTGATCGACACCAACCTGACCGGCGTGTTCAACACAGTTCACCCTGTGTGGCCCGGTATGCGCGAGCGTAAATTTGGCCGCGTCATCGTCATCAGCTCGATCAACGGTCAGAAAGGTCAGTTTGCTCAGGTGAACTATGCCGCGACCAAAGCTGGCGACCTGGGCATCGTAAAGTCCCTGGCGCAGGAAGGTGCGCGCGCGGGTATCACAGCAAACGCGATCTGCCCCGGCTACATCGCAACTGAAATGGTCATGGCCGTACCAGAAAAGGTCCGCGAATCCATCATCGGCCAGATCCCAGCAGGTCGTTTGGGTGAGCCCGAAGAAATCGCACGCTGTGTGGCGTTCCTGGCCTCGGACGATTCCCAATTCATTAACGGCTCGACCATCTCGGCCAACGGTGCGCAGTTCTTCGTCTGATCCATTTATCAGAAGAAAAAACGGGCCGGTCCTTTTGGACCGGCCCTTTTTTATCCCGTAAGATCGCGCGCGCTGCGATCAGCGGGAACCGAAAATACGTTTCCAAAACTGCCAAACCACACGGCTGCGTTCTTGGTGGGCGCGCAGGATCGCCATCTGGGCGGCGGGATTTGTCGTCATCTCGATCATGGCTGTCTCCTATTCAAATCAGTTTTGTTTGACCTGAGATGAATATGAGGGTTACGTGGTAAAGCTACAAACGAGCTTTCTTGGGTGTTCAGTTAAGATTTACTTCACTATGAGCGACTATCTTCCCCCGCTTACCGCGCTCCGTGCGTTTGACGCCGCGGCCCGGCATATGTCTTTCGCAAAAGCCGCGGCAGAGCTGCATGTAACGCCAGCGGCCCTGTCCTTTCAGATCAAGTCGCTTGAGGAACATCTGGGCCGACCGTTGTTTCGCCGCCTGAATCGGGCCGTAGAGCTGACAGAGGCCGGGCGCGCTCTGGCACCCGGTGCTGCCGAAGGCTTTGCTACATTGCAAGCCGCGTGGCGCGCCGTGCGCAGGCAGGAAGATGACACCAGCCTGACTGTGACCGCCGGTCCCGCGCTGACAGCCAAATGGCTGGCACCGCGGCTTTACGAGTTTGCCCGCGCACACCCTGAGATCGATCTGAAGTTCTCGGCCACTCTGCGCAATATGGACCTTGAGCGGGACGATGTGGATGTCGCCATCCGCTTTGGCAATTCCGCGGACGAAGGGCTGTATTCCGTCCCTGTGCGAAAGGAATGGCTAACCCCGGTCATGACACCGGAACTGGCAGAACAATTCGCCACTCCGGAAAGCCTACGGCACGCCCCGTTGATCCATGACGATTCGATCAATTTCCTGACCCCGCCCTGCGACTGGCCAGCTTGGTTCCGTGCTGTAGGAGTCGATTTCACCCCGACTCACGGCGCGCATTTTTCAAATGCCGATCACGCGATTGATGCCGCCGTCGCTGGTGTCGGCGTGGCGCTTGGACGACGCGCAATGATCCTCAAGGACTTGACCGAAAGCCGCTTGGTCGCGCCGTTCAAGGTGGCTTTGGAAACACAGGGGCGGTTCCGGTTTCTTTGCCTACCAGGGGCCGAGAAGAAACCTCAGATCGCAGCGTTTCGCGATTGGTTCCTGACCGAGATTGAAAAAACCGCGCATATATCGGATGAGTTCAAGATCATACCGATTGAAGAGGTTTCCAACCGATGACCAAAATGCGCGCAACGGCTATCGGTTTTGTGGCCGTCTTGCTGTGGGCTTTGCTGGCTTTATTCACGGTCGGTTCTGCTCCCACGCCGCCCCTATTGCTGAACACAATCTGTTTTACGATTGGTGGCACACTTGGATTGATCTGGGCCGCTGCCACGGGCGGGTTGAGCAGTTTGAAACGCGTTCCCTGGACCACCTACTTGTTTGGTGCTTTGGGTCTGTTCGGGTATCACGCCCTTTATTTTTCTGCCCTGCGCATGGCCCCGGCTGCCGAGGCTGGTCTGATCGCCTATCTCTGGCCTTTGCTCATCGTGCTCATGTCGGGACTGCTACCCGGCGAGCATCTACGCATCGGGCATATGATCGGGGCCTGTCTTGGCTTTGCAGGTGCGGCCGTAATCATCGCAGGTGGCGGCGGCGCTGGTTTTCAGGCCCAACACCTGCCCGGATATGCATTGGCCCTGCTCTGCGCTCTGACATGGTCAGGCTATTCCGTTCTGTCTCGTAAGCTGGGCGACACGCCCACTAGTTCGGTCGCAGTGTTTTGCCTTGCAGCCGCAGTGGCGTCTGGCCTGCTGCACGTGTTTTTGGAAGACACAGCGTTTCCGGTCACACCCCTTGGCTGGGCCTCGGTTCTGGCGCTTGGCCTTGGGCCTGTTGGGCTTGCATTCTATGTGTGGGACATCGGTGTCAAGCAAGGCGACATTCAAATGCTGGGAACCTCGTCTTACGCGGCCCCTTTATTGTCAACGCTGGCTTTGGTTGTGGCCGGGATCGCCGCCCCGTCCTGGGGGCTTGCGATCGCGGCCTTGCTGATCACCGGCGGGGCCTTGATCGCGGCCCGCGCCAGCCTGAAGTCTTAGGCAGACAGGCGTTCGATCTCTTCCTTCAGTTTAAGCTTTTGTTTCTTCAACTGAGCAATATGGAGATCATCAATGCCCGGCGAGCGTTGGGCTTGTTCCACTTCGAGACCGAGAGATTCGTGCTTTTTCTTCAGTTCCGTCAGATGTGCGCTCACGCTCATTGCGATCCTCCTTGTTTACGTGTCTGTAGTTCACGTAAGAAGTTGACCACATCGTTTCCACCCTGTCACGCTGCACAAGCACAGAATCTGTAATAAATCCGACAAAATCGGCTGGTCATTGCCGATTGACGTCAGAACCGGGGCAATGGGGCGGCTTGCCGAAGCACCGCAGAAACCTGCTCGGTATAGCTTTCACCATCCGTTTCATGGCGTTCACCCTTGTGCAGAATCAAAGGGCCGTGGAGGCGAAATGCCGCACGACCGCCTTTGCGCGCCCGTAAAATCACCAGTTCGGCCTCACGACCTGTACGCGCACTAAGAGGCAACACTTCAACCGACCCCAGCCTGCCCGTGCAGGCCACTATCATATCCGGCAGGCGATCTGCCTTTTGGATCATATGCAGATACCCTTGCGGAGCCAGACGTTTGGCCGCCACTGAAATCCAGTCCTGCAAAGGTGTGTCTTCCCCCAACGCGATGCTGCGGCCGGTGTCGTTGGCGCGACTATGTGCTCCGGCCCGGTAATAGGGGGGATTGGCAATGACGTGATCGAACTGACGCTGCCGAATGGCTGTTGGCAAAGCTGTCAGGTCTGCCTCGACCAAATCCAGATCTACACCGTTCATTTCTGCGTTCCGACGCGCCAAATCTGCATAGGCGGGCTGTAACTCGACCCCGGTCAGCTTAAGACCCGGCACCCGAGCGGACAGGCACAGAATAGCGGCCCCCGCGCCACAGCCCAGCTCTAACACCGACTGGCCGGTCCGGGCAGGCACTGACGCGGCCAGAAAAACGGGGTCTACGCCAGCGCGATAACCGGCTTCGGGTTGCAGCAGTCGAACCCGGCCACCCAGGAAATCGTTACGGGTCAGTTCTTTGTCTTCAAAGCGGGTCATCGGCCCAGCGGAATCTCGTTATCGCGCATCACACGTTCGGCGCGAGTCAGATCTTCGGACCGCACCATCAGGCGGCGCGGAAAGATTCCGATACCACCTTCGAGGATGCTCATATTTACGTCCATCTGAAAGCAGTCTATATCCTCGCCTTCAAGAAGAGCGGATGCAAAGGCCAGGATTGTCGGATCGGTACTGCGCAATAGTTCTTTCATGGGGATGGATGTAAGGGCAAGGCGAGGCGGAAGTCGAGCCTTGTATCAGGAGTTTGATGACCGTCGACATGATTTCAAAACCGCATGAGCGCCTCGCCGAATTGTTGGCGGGCGAGATGGAGGCCGTGAACGGCCTGATCCGCACGCGGATGGCGTCGGACCATGCGCCACGAATCCCAGAGGTGACACAACATCTTGTGGAAGCGGGCGGAAAGCGACTGCGTCCGATGCTGACATTGGCGGCGGCGCGCTTGTTTGGGTATACCGGTGATCACCATGTGCGGCTTGCGGCCACGGTCGAATTTATCCATACCGCGACGCTGCTGCATGACGATGTGGTAGACGAAAGCGCCCAACGGCGCGGTCGTCCCACTGCAAATTTGCTGTGGGACAACAAATCCAGCGTTCTGGTCGGCGATTACCTGTTTTCACGCAGCTTCCAGCTGATGGTCGAAACCGGCTCGCTGCGGGTGCTGGACATTCTGGCCAACGCCTCGGCCACGATTGCCGAAGGCGAAGTGCTGCAGATGACAGCAGCTACCGATCTGCGTACGGATGAGAGCGTCTATCTGCAGGTCGTTCGCGGCAAGACAGCCGCCCTGTTTTCCGCCGCAACCGAAGTGGGTGGTGTGATCGCTGGCGCTTCGGAAGAACAAGTTAAAGCTCTGTTCGATTACGGCGATTCATTGGGGATTGCCTTCCAGATCGCAGACGACCTGCTGGACTATCAGGGCGACAGCAAAGCAACCGGAAAGAACGTGGGCGATGATTTCCGCGAGCGCAAGCTGACCCTACCGGTGATCAAAGCCGTGGCCCAAGCAACACCGGACGAGCGCGCATTCTGGGAGCGGACGATTGAAAAAGGCCGTCAACAGGAGGGCGATCTGGATCATGCGCTGCGCTTGATGGGCAAATACGCCACGCTGGAAGAGACCCGGCAGGACGCCTTGGGTTGGGCGAACAAGGCCAAGGCGTCGCTGGATGTGTTGCCGGATCACGAAATTCGCAGCCTGCTGCGTGAACTGGCAGACTACGTGGTCTCGCGTCTCAATTAAGCTGAGTGGCGCGGCACCACCAATCAGGATGCGCTGCGCCGATCTCATAGGCTGCGAAATGCGCGTCTTTCATCGTCGGATACAGCGCAAAGCAGGTTGACCCTGACCCCGACATTCTCGCGATGAGGGCGCGATTTGTCGTTTGCATTGTGTCCAGAACCTGTTCAATCTCGTGCGCAGCGCCGATTGCAGGCACTTCCAAGTCGTTACGCTGATCACTTAGCCACAAGGCGCAGTCGGTGGCGTTTTTAAACTCAGGGATATGCTCAGGCATCCGCGGATTGTCTCTGCTGGCCAGTGCCTTGAAAACGGCCCCCGTTGGCACATGCACATTCGGGTTGACCAACAACGCGGGCAAGGGCGGAAGGTTTACAGCACCCAGTTGATCACCAACGCCCTGCATTCTGATCGCTCGGCCTTCCTGACAGACGGGCACATCTGCCCCAAGTGACAGGGGCAGATCCGGCGGAGCGTCATAACCCTGCCCAGCCAAAGCCCCAAGCGTGGCCGCAGCATCTGACGAGCCGCCCCCAATGCCCGCTCCGTGGGGCAAGGATTTGCTGAGATCGATATGCCCGGTCCAACCCACACCTTCGGCAGCTTTCCACACCAGATTGCGGCTGTCCGCGGGGACGCCATCGGCAAACTCGCCGCGCACATTCATGGACAATGCAGGGCCGGGTTTGAACGTCAGTTGATCGCCCAAATCAGCAAAAACCACCAATGAATCCAACAGGTGATAGCCATCTGTCCGGCGGCCGGTCACATGTAGGGTCAGGTTGATCTTGGCTGGCGCAAACGCCTTAATTTCCATTAGCGACCTTCAAAGGCTCTGCACCTTCTTCGGCCAAAACGGCATCCAGCCCAACTTCGATCTTGCGGCGAATGCGCTCTGGGTCTGCTTCGCCATCCGTATCTTCGGGATCAATGAAGGACAGCGCCCGTTTCCACTGGAATTCAGCCTCGCGCGCACGGCCTACGGCCCAGTAGACATCGCCAAGATGGTCGTTCACCACCGGATCGACAGGCATCAGCTCAACGGCGCGTTCCATCTGCTCAACAGCTTCGTCATAACGACCCAGACGGAACAGGACCCAGCCCAAGCTGTCAACGATGTAGCCGCTGTCCGGGCGGGCCGCGACGGCGCGCTGGATCATGTCCAGTGCCTCGTCCAGCTTCTCTTTACGCTCGACAAGCGAATAGCCCAGATAGTTCAGAACCTGCGGCTGATCAGGGTTCAACTCAAGTGCGCGTCGGAAGTCAGCTTCGGCCTGATCCCACTGCTTCAGCCGCTCATGGCTGATGCCACGGGCATAGTGCAAGAACCAGTTGCCGCCCGCTGCGTTGTCCGTCAGCCCGATTGCCGTGTCATAAGACGTCACTGCCGCCTGATAGTTTTCCTGACGTCGCTGCAGATCGGCCAAAGCCACGTGCACACCCGGAAGGTCAGGGTCTTGTGCTGCAAGGTTTTGCAAAACCTCAACGGCGGCATCGGTTTTGCCTGAGCGGTCCAGTACTTCGGCCCGACCCAACTCGGCCGCGTGATGATCGTTGCTGTCTGCTGGAACCAAACGATACGCCGCAACCGCCAGATCATATTGCTCCAGTTGATCCAGAAGATCGGCGCTCAACAGAATGGCATCCACGTGGTCAGGGCGTAGAAAACTGGCCAATCGTGTATAGAGCAGAACGTAGTCCGGCGACGCCTCAGAGTTCAGCGCGGCACCAACGGTAAAGAAAATCTCGGCCATGCCATCCCGCGCCGAGCGGGCATGGGTGAAGGGGAGTGTTTCGCCCGCCTCCAGCTGGCTGGTGTAGGTTTCGATGGTCGGGTCGCTACCAGCAACAAAGACGTCCTCAAGAAACTGAAGGGCGTCTTCGTTCTGATCCAGCTGGGACAGCACTTCGGCTCGCGCCAAAGCCGCCCGACGCGTGAAACGCGCCACCGCACCGTCATTGTCTGCAAAGATGGCCTCGGCCCCTTCAAAATCGCCGATCGAGGCCAATGCCATGGCCTTGTGATACAACGCAAACTCTTTCAGGCCGTCTTGCGTGGCTACCGTATCGAACTGCTGCATCGCCTTGGTCATTTCACCCTGGCCCAAATGGGCCCAGGCGACCATCAACCCGTCCACCAGCGGTCCAACGCCCTGAGTTTCCGGATTGCGCGTTAAAAGGACGTCATACTTGCCATCTGCAACTAAATTGGCCGCAATCGCCATGCGCGCGGCCTGGCTGGGCAGGTTCGCTTCTTCGATCTGCTCGGCAACAGGTAAGGCGCGTTCAATCTCGCCCAGCGCAAGGCGTGCCACCACAACGCTTTCCAAAAGCAACGGGTTCTGTGAATCGAACTTCAGCGCCTGTGCATAATACCGTTCGGCAGCGGTATAATCACTTTCGTAAATTGCCTGCCGCCCGGCCAGATACGACCCTGCGCCCGAGTCTGAGAATGCCGGGACTGCGACCGACGACATGAGCAGCACGGACAGAGCCGCGCGACGAACCAGGGAAACCACCGAAATCCTGCCTTGCTATCGTTGACTGACAAACAAGCTAGGGCTTTGGCTGGCAAGAGGCAATGGCAGAGCCTTCACGACCCTGCCAGTGCCCAGTTTTTTGCTTACATGTTGGGATAGTTCGGACCGTCCCCACCCTGCGGCGTGGTCCAAGTGATGTTTTGGCTTGGATCCTTGATGTCGCAGGTTTTGCAATGCACGCAGTTTTGGAAGTTGATGACGAATCGCGGGCCCGCCGTTTCATCCTCGACCACCTCGTAAACGCCAGCTGGGCAATAGCGCTGCGCTGGTTCGTCAAACTTGGGCAGGTTGACCTTGACCGGCACTTCGGGGTCGGCCAGGCGCAGGTGGCAGGGCTGGCTTTCCTCGTGATTGGTCGCCGCGAAAGACACGTTGGTCAAGCGATCAAATGACAGCACACCGTCAGGCTTCGGGTAGTCGATGGGCGCGTGCTTACTGGCATCTTCGGTCGAGTCTGCATCGTTCTTGCCGTGTCCGACCGTCCCGAACAGCGAGAAGCCCAGCGTGTTGGTCCACATGTCCAGACCGCCCAGCATCAGCGATGCGGTCAGACCCCATTTCGACCAGATCGGCTTGACGTTGCGGACCTTCTTCAAGTCGCTGCCAATGGGACCATCGCGCACTTCGGTCTCGTATGCGGCCAGCTCATCACCCGAACGCTCGGCCTTGATGGCGTCGAACGCGGCCTCTGCCGCAGCCTTACCTGACAGCATCGCGTTGTGGTTACCCTTGATGCGCGGCACGTTGACCATGCCCGCCGAGCAACCCAGAAGCGCCACACCCGGTGCCACCAGCTTAGGCATCGACTGATAGCCGCCCTCGGTGATCGCACGCGCACCATAGGCCACGCGCTTGCCGCCTTTCAGCAGGTCGGCCACCATTGGATGGTGCTTGAAGCGCTGGAATTCCATGTAGGGATACAGGTGCGGGTTCTTGTAGTTCAGGTGAACCACGAAACCGACATAGACCTGATTGTTTTCAAGATGATAGATGAACGACCCACCACCCGCGTTGCTGCCCAGCGGCCAACCCATTGTGTGCGTGACCGAACCTTCTTTGTGCTTGGCCGGGTCGATCTCCCAGATCTCTTTCATGCCAACGCCGTATTTCTGCACTTCTTTGCCAGCTTGCAGATCGTATTTGGCAATAACTTCTTTGGACAGCGAGCCGCGCACGCCTTCCGACAGGAAGACATATTTACCATGCAGCTCCATGCCCGGCTCAGTGTTAGGCCCGTACGAGCCGTCAGCTTCCAGACCAAAGACACCGGCGACAACGCCTTTGACTTCGCCATTTTCGCCATAGACCAGTTCCGAACACGCCATGCCCGGGAAAATCTCAACGCCAAGCTCTTCTGCCTGTTCCGCCATCCAGCGGCAGACATTTCCCATCGAGACAATGTAGTTGCCGTGGTTGTTCATCAGCGGCGGCATCGGGAAGTTGGGGATACGCAGCTTGCCAGCTTCGCCCAGCATGTAGAAGTTATCTTCGTGCACAGGCACGTTCAGCGGTGCGCCCTTTTCTTTCCAATCAGGGATCAGCGCGTCCAGACCACAGGGGTCAAGCACCGCACCAGACAGGATATGCGCGCCAACTTCCGAGCCTTTTTCCAGAACCACGACGTTCAGGTCGGCATCCAGCTGTTTCAGACGGATGGCCGCCGACAGGCCCGCGGGGCCTGCACCCACGATCACCACGTCGTATTCCATCGCTTCGCGTTCAATCTCGGCCATCGCGGGCTCCTTAGCTAACTTTCCGAATTGGCGCTTTCTACATGCGGTCGGCGCAATTTTGTTTCACGGCTGATTACATGGTTGCAAAGACCTTGGTCAATCGAAACACGGCGTAACAATGCCGCTATTCGACACTTCAAGCCTCTGGTGTGTCCCCCATCAGATACCTGGGACCGCTACCATTGGATTTTACCCGGTCATCGGGGTTGTAAAGCGCACATTTTGGCAGGCTGAGACACCCACACCCGATGCACCCATCCAGATTGTCGCGCAACCGCGTCAGCGTATCGATTCGCTGATCCAGATGAGCGCGCAACTGCACGCTTATGGCCTTCCAATCCTGCGGCGTTGGGGTGCGGTTTCCAGGCAGACCCGACAGCACCTCGCGGATTTCGGGCAGGGTCAGACCAAATTGCTGCGCAATCATCACAAAGCTCAACCGTCGGATATCTGCGCGCTGATAGCGCCGCTGTCCGCCCGAGTTGCGCCATGGCGAGATCAAGCCCTGCGCCTCATAGTAACGGATAGCTGACACCGCCAGCCCGGTACGCCGGGCCAGTGCACCGATTGCCAGCCCTTCTGAAACAGCCATCACATCCTCAAAAAAATACCTTGACCTAAAGTTAGGTTTAGAAATTAGCTTGAGTCGGGACAAGCCTAAAAACAGGAGATCCCATGATGGCAACGCTTGAACACACCAACTTCACTGTCCGCGACCCGCAGGCTTCAGCCGCATGGATGGAGCAGGTCTTTGACTGGAAAACCCGCTGGGAAGGGCCGGCAACCTTGGGTGGCTACACTGTCCATGTGGGCAGTACGCATACATATCTGGCGCTGTATGCGCCGCAAGACCCCAAACCCCTGGCCAACAGCAGCTATGACGTTGTTGGCGGCCTCAATCATGTGGGCGTGTTGGTGGAAGATATCGATGCGACCGAAGCCAAAGTTCGAAAAGCAGGGTTTGAGCCTCATAACCACGCAGATTACGAACCGGGGCGCAGGTTCTACTTCCGTGACGATAACGGTATCGAGTTCGAGGTTGTACAATATGATTGAGATGATGTGGCTTTGCACCCCTTCGCAGCGATGGCACAGATCCCGGCACCCTGATCATCGCCACAGACCGCAGCCAAAATCCACACGACGGCGCGAAGTCGCGAATTGATCGCTGCAACTGCTGTCCCCTCTTGCAATTCACGCAGTATTTGGGTCAGGTAACTGCCAACCCTACATTCGCCCCGACGCTTCCGTGCGGCGGGGCGACTCAATTTATACGTGGACGTAGAGAGTATGGAAAAGATCCCGATGACGCCTGCGGGCAATGCCGCGCTTGCGGCTGAGCTGAAGAACCTCAAATCCGTTGAACGCCCGGCGATCATCGAAGCGATTGCCTCGGCACGCGAGTTGGGCGACCTGAAGGAAAACGCCGAGTATCACTCGGCCCGTGAAAAGCAGGGTTTCATCGAAGGTCGCATCAAAGAGCTGGAAGGCATTCTGTCGCTGGCCGATGTCATTGATCCGGCAAAGCTGTCTGGGGCAGTGAAGTTCGGTGCAAAGGTGACCCTGGTCGACGAAGACACTGATGAAGAGAAAACCTGGCAGATCGTTGGCGAGTACGAAGCCAATATTGAAGCCGGCCTGCTGAACATCAAGTCCCCCATCGCTCGTGCCCTGATTGGCAAGGACGAAGGCGACAGTGTTGAAGTGCGCACACCCGGCGGCGTGCGTTCTTATGAAATTCTGAGTATCGAGTACGCCTGACCGGAGCGCATGTAATGTCGGGGCCCAAACCTGACCCGGAAACTGAAAAACCGACCTCGCTGGGCATCTATGATCGCCCAAAGGCACCGGCTTTGACTGAAATTGAGATTGCCGCACTGGTGCTCAGCCTGATCTGGCTGGTGGTGTCGGTTGTCTTCCTGGTGCTTCCGGAACAGGGTCAAAGCGGTGGGTTCATCGTCACCTTTCTGGCGGTGTTTATGCCCGTGGCCATGATCTGGGTTGCGGCCACGGCAATGCGTGCCAGCCGGGTCATGCGCGAAGAAAGCGCACGGCTGCAAACTGCGATTGATGCCATCCGGCAGGCCTATGTGGCGCAGCAGCAGCGGGCCTCGAGCACCTATGAGCCAGCTGTGAGCAAAAAGCTGGACGAAATCGCAGCGGCCACCCGGAAAACGGAAAACGCGCTGGCGACGTTTTCAACCAAGCGCACCAGTCCGACCGCCAGTGCGACGCAGGCCTCTGCCCCTGGCGACCAAACCTCGCTGGAGCTGGGAACACCTGCGGAAGACATCGCGCCGCCGCTCAGCACAGCCATTTTCATCCGTGCTCTGAACTTCCCGGAAACGCAGGATGACACCGAAGGCTTCAACGCATTGCGTGTCGCGCTGAAAGACCGCAAGACAGCGCAGCTTGTACAAGCCTCGCAGGACGTTCTGACTCTGCTCAGCCAGGAAGGCATCTATATGGATGACCTGCGTCCCGACATGGCCCGGCCAGAAATCTGGCGCCAATTCGCCCAAGGCACACGCGGCCGCGCAGTGGCCGCGTTAGGAGGTGTCCGCGACAGGTCCTCACTGGCGCTGACAGCAGCACGGATGAAACAGGACCCGATTTTCCGCGACGCTGCCCATCATTTCCTGCGTCGTTTTGACAAGATGATGGCCGAGTTTGAACCCACCGCAAGCGACGCGGAACTCAGCGCGCTGGGTGAAACGCGTACTGCAAGGGCCTTTATGTTGCTGGGTCGCGTGGCAGGAACCTTCGACTAGGAATGTGCCACAGGCCAAGACATCTTGGTCGCGCTGCTAAAGCCGAAGAGGTATTTGAGCGGCCCGGTTTTTTCCTCACCCACTGGCCGAAACCCTTCGCGCTCGTACAAGGCCCGGGCGCGCGGGTTGGTATCGATCACATCCAGCTGAACCTCGGACATGCCCTGATCGCGAGCCTCTTGTTTAATGGCATTCAAAAGGGCCGTACCCACACCTTTGCCACGGGCATCAGCAGCGACAAATATGCCATCCATCTGAAACACTCCCGGTTTCAGTTCACGTTCCAGAAGGCTTAATATGCAGGCGCGCCACACGGCCCCGAACCAGCCATAGGTTCCGGCGAGATCAGACATCCTGCCACCAGCCAAACCGCCGTCGCGCGTTTTGAACCCCGCCAGCCCCAACATATGACCCGCGTCATCGCGCGCGACGAGCGCGAAATTCGGGTTCAAAGCGATTTCAAAGAAGGCCAAACCTTTTTCTTCTGGCCCCATGACCTTATGCAGCTTGGCCGAAAACGCCTGCCAGAACAGCGCCGCTGCCTGCGCGCGTTCGTGATCAGCGAAGCCGGATGAAATCGCGATGCTCAAATACCAAAGCTCCCATACGGTATGAAACGCACGGTATCGCCCGGTTTGATCTGCCGCGCGCCATCCTCGATTTCGACCAGCCCTTCGGCCCAGCTGAGGCCACTGATCCGGCCCGAGCCTTCCGAATGAAACACTTCGACCCGCCCATCCCGCATCCGGGCGCGCAAGTATTCACGGCGGCCCGGTTTTTTGCGTTTCTCAAACGCGGCAGGAACGTCAAATCCTTGCGGTTCCGTCCAGCCTTCGCCTGACATCAAGCCCAGTGCAGGACGCGCAAAGATCAACGTGCAGACCATGGCAGCAACCGGGTTGCCCGGCAGGCCAAACACCGGCACGCCTGACCACAAACCCAAAGCCAGCGGGCGCCCCGGCTTTAACGCGATCCGCCAGTGCTGCATCGCCCCCGCCTCTTGCAACAAGGCAGACACATGATCTTCATCGCCTGCTGATGCGCCTCCGCTGGTCAGGATCACATCAGCCTGTGCTGAGGCTTGATCCAACCGTTCCCGCAAAGCATTCCGGTCATCTGCAACACGCCCTATGTCAACAGGCACAAATCCCATGCGTTCGATCAACGAAAGCAGCATCGGGCGGTTGGCATCGAAAATCTGTCCCGGACCTGCGCTTTCTCCGGGTTCGATCAATTCATCACCGGTCGAGATCACCGCCACACGCAGCGGCTGACGCACATTCACCTGCGCGATACCCACAGCAGACAGCAACGCGAGATCGGCAGGAGTTAACCGACGCCCGGCGGGCAAAGCCACATCACCTGCCATCACATCTTCACCCGCGCGCCGCGTGTTCGCGCCTTTTTTCAGCGGACCGCGGAAGGCAATATGCCCGTCTTTGACCGTGACATCCTCTTCCAGAATAACCGTATCCACACCATCAGGCAGTGCTGCGCCCGTCAGGACACGCAAGGCCAGGCCGTCGGGCACGTGACCATCAAACGGAATCCCTGCCGCCGCGCGCCCATCAATCAACGGCATGACCTGAGCGCCTTCCGGGACGGGGCCCGCAAACCCGAACCCATCCACTGCCGTGTTGGGCTGGGGCGGATTTGAGCGTTGGGCGATCACATCCTCGGCCAGAATGCGGCCACTTGCCTTGGACAGCTCAAGCGTTTCCACTGACGTGATCAGATGCAATCTGTCGCGCAGATAGGCCAACGCCTCGTCTACAGGTGTCCACTCCACCCCGGCAGGCAACGCGAAACAATCGTTTCGCAATGGCGGCGGGGCTATGTTCGGCTTGTCCTGAGCTACACCCAATATCCAACCTTCCTCTGCCGCTGAGACATTCAATTGCGCATCCAACTCCTGCTCTGTCAAACGTGACAGAGTCAAGGCGACCTGTTCGACCTGCCAGGCATCCTTGATCCTTCCCTTCGGAGGTTTGCCTAAGTTGAGCGAGGGCCAGATTTCCACAAAAGCAACTGGCTTATCCAGTGTTTCAAACGGCCAGACCGCGATCTTTCCCCCGAAAAGGTGGCGGAGGCGGTTCAGAACCGGAAGCCCCATCATCACCTGCCCGCCAACAGCCCCCGCACCTGCCATCTGCCAGCAGGTAAAGCTACCCCTGGCCAAGGTTTCTACATCGCGGCGGTCCGGGAAAGGATTAGAATAGTCCGCTTTTCTGCGTGGCAGACCGTCGATGTCACGACGCAAACCGTTCATCCAGAACGGGCCTTTTCCGCCAAATTTCAAGTTGATCCGGCCTGCCAGATCAAATCGGTTATTCGCCTTGGGCGTATCCTCAATATGCCGCTCGAACCAGTCCCACAAAACCAGCGGGTCGTCCGAACCCGTCACCGCCCGGGCAAACCCTGCCGGATAGCCAAACGGGAAATCGAACCCCAGAAACAGGCGGCGACCGGCCTCAAGATCGGTACGGATCAGAGTCTCAAGCCACTGTTCGGCGACCTCCCTGTTGCGCAGGTATTCGGGTTGCAAAACGTGCCCTTCGCGCACAATGCTGGCCCAAATCGCATCTTTGCGCGGGGTCGGCCCGGTGTCGTTTCCACCAGACCAATCCACCATGGCAAAAGTCTGGAACAGGCTCACAAACCGACCTCTTTGAGGATGAAGTCGGCAATTCCGGCAGTGTCGTCCAAGTCGAAAACCGGGCGGTCCAGATCTAGCGGAGTGTCGCTGGCCACGGCCCGAATAGTCTTGTTCTTTGGGGCCATCAGCGCATGGCCCGCCTCAGCGCGGAAAGCTTCAACTTTTGGATGGTCTTCGCGCTTGAAACCTTCAATCAGCACCAGATCAACCGGTGAAAGCCGGGCCAAAAGATCGGCCAAAGGGGGCTCTGGCGTGCCGCGCAGCTCTTGCATCACGGCAATGCGCTGACCTGAGGCAAGCAGAACTTCACTGGCCCCTGCGACGCGGTGGCGGTGACTGTCGGTGCCGGGTTGATCCACATCGACATTGTGATGCGCATGTTTGACAGTCGACACAGTAACGCCCCGGCCTGTGATCTCGGCCACCAGCCGTTCCATCAGTCCGGTTTTGCCAGCATTCTTCCAGCCGGTGACGCCAAAGACCCTCATGCCTGCTCCAACAATGTTCGGGCGCGATCCAGATCTGCCGGCGTGTTGACGTTGAAGAACGGGTCAAACGGGTCGGCGTCGAACAAAGCCTCTCGCCCATCATGTTTATCGGTCCACAGCACCACCTTGCGCAGCCCGTCCGTCAGCGCCACCCGCAGATCGTCGCGCAGCGCGACAGGCCAGAGGCCAAAGGTTGGATGCCGGTTAACCCGCTTGCCACCGCCGGATTTCAGCGCCTCGTCCCCGGTGCGCGGGGTTGTGGCCAGAACCAGAGGGTGTACTTGCCCCGCTGCTGCATCTTGCAGCCGCACCACTAAATCGCGTGGGAAGAACGGCGTGTCAGCAGCAGCGGTCACAATGCTGTCCGCGCCTTGCTCTGCCGCCCAGTCGAGCCCGGCCAAAACCCCGGCCAAAGGCCCCGCAAACCCTTCGATTGTGTCAGGAAGCACAGGCAGGTTCAGATCGGAAAACCGCTCGGGGTCGCCGTTGGCGTTCAGAGCCAGCCCACTGACCTGTGGGGACAAACGGTCAATCACATGTGAGAGCAAGCTTTGCCCATTGATCTGCAACAGGCCCTTGTCACCGCCGCCCATCCGGGTCGCCAGCCCGCCTGCGAGGATGACGCCCAAAGGCTTTTCTTCCACGTCACTCATTGGCACTCTTCCGACGATGCTTCTTGTCTTCGACCGCAACGGTTGACGGATCCACGTCGCGCAGCAGGCGGTCCTCGCCCGACAGGCAGACAAAGCGCTGTCCGCGCATCCGGCCAATCAGGGTCAGCCCAACCTCGCGCGCGATCTCGACGCCCCAAGCGGTGAAACCCGAACGAGACGCTAATACAGGGATACCCATCATAGCTGTTTTGATCACCATCTCGGATGTCAGGCGACCTGTAGTGTAAAGGATCTTGTCCGCCGCACCCTCGCCTTCGGACAACATCCAACCCGCGATCTTGTCGACGGCGTTGTGGCGGCCCACATCCTCCATGTAGACCAGCGGGCGGTTTTCATTACACAGGACCGTGCCGTGAATTGCCCCCGCCTCAAGATACAGCGACGGCGTGCGGTTGATTTTAGAGGCCAGATCGTAGAGCCATGAGGTTCGCACCTGAACCTGCGGTAACTGCACGTCCTCAAGCCCCTCCATCATGTCGCCAAACACCGTTCCGACGGCGCAGCCGCTGGTCCGGGTCTTTTTCTTCAGCTTGTCTTCGTATGATGTCTCGCGCGCTGTTCGCACAACAACGGTCTCAAGCTCGTCGTCATACTCCACACGGGTAATCTGATCATCCGCAAGCAGCATCCCCTGATTGCGCAGGAAGCCCAGCGCCAGATATTCGGGATAGTCACCAATCGTCATAGCCGTCACGATTTCCTGAGAATTGAGGAAGATCGTCAACGGGCGTTCCTCGACCACCGAGATCTGGCTGACCTCGCCGTTCTGGTCCACACCCACAACCGCACGGGTCAGGCGAGCGGCGCCGGGATCGGGCGCGATAAGATAGTCTGACAGGTCGAGTTCCGTGGCCAATTGCAACCCCTTCTCAAGACAGTTACTGCTGCATGCGTCACCATAGGATTTAGCCATGGCCACTGCCACATCCAAGTCGTACTTCTGGAAAGGTTTTCGGGACGGGACGCCCTTTGTCTTTGTCGCCGTCCCGTTTGGTCTGTTGTTCGGCGTTTTCGCGACCGAAGCCGGGTTGGATATTGTTCAAACCATCGCCTTTTCGGCGACCGTTTTTGCCGGAGCCGCCCAGTTCACGGCGCTGCAACTTTTACAGGATCAAACTCCAACAATAATCGTGTTGATCTCGGCGCTGGCCGTGAACCTGAGGGTCGCGATGTATTCCGCGTCGCTCACGCCCTATCTGGGTGCAGCCCCGCTGTGGCAGCGCGCCTGTGCCGCCTATCTGATCGTTGATCAGTCTTATGCCTGTTCGATTGTGCGGTTCGAGAAAGAGCCTGACCTGACAATCCCCCAGCGCATGACATATTTTTTCGGCTCGGTTACACCGATCACGCCGCTTTGGATCTTGGCAACCATTATCGGCGCTGTCCTTGGCGCGCAAATCCCGGAAAGCTGGGCGCTGGATTTTGCTCTTCCGATTACTTTTCTGGCCATGGTCGGGCCGATGATGCGCACCCTGGCACATGTGATCGCGGCATTGGTCGCCATAGTTGTCGCGCTGCTGACAGTGGGTGTGCCGTACAATCTGGGTCTGTTGATCGCCGGGATGGCCGGGATGATGGCCGGTGCACAAGCCGAACTGATGCTGGAACGGAGGTCGCCGTCATGACCCAGATCGACCCGACCACCATGTGGATCATTATTGTGGGCCTGGCGGTGGGCAGTTACGCACTGCGCTTTACCTTTATCGGGCTTGTGGGCGATCGCCCTATGCCCCCCTGGCTGCTGCGCCACCTGCGCTATACGGCCGTCGCCATTCTTCCCGCACTGATAGCGCCTCTGGTCGTTTGGCCCTCGGCCACCGAAGGGCAACCGGACCTGCCCCGCATGTCAGCGGCAGCCGTTGCATTGGTTGTGGGGGTGATCAGCAAAAACGTTCTGGCGGCCATCTTTTCGGGGGCCGCCACGCTGTATGGATTGCTGTATCTACTGACTTGAATCCGCGTCTATCTGATTGAGAAGCGCATTGTTCGCAGCCAACCCTTTTTGCAGATCGGCATCGTCATTTTCACGGTACTCTTGCGTTACGACACCTGGAATTTGACCGAACTGATCCGACAGTTTCACAGGGTAGAAGGTGACTTCGATCTGTTCGAACCCCGGCACCTGCTTCAACAACTGCGCGGTTGAATTGGTACAAAACGCCCCGGCAACCGGGCCGGATTGTTTGGCCAGTTGCAGGGCAATTTCAGCCTGCTGCGGGGTCACCTGAATTGTCTGAATGCGGGCATAGTGCGTCTCGCGGGCGTGTGAGCTGCGATAAGCTCGCTCGACCGCCGGGGTAATGCCATAAAGAACGTCGTCCTTTATCGGAACCACGTCTGCACGAAACGAACCGGCTGGATCAAAGATCACCCGTTCGCTGCCCGAAATCATCAAGGATGTATGCGCACCCGAACCAGTGCGCGTGTTGATCATCGTGTACAGTGTCAGCGTCGATGGACCCTGCGCGCTGTAGGATCGCGCAACAATTTCTGCCCTATCCGCTTGCGGGCGATTCGAGCTTGCGCAGCCAGCCACAGTTGCTGCCAACAGGCAGGCAATCAAAATCCTGAGCAACGTTGCCCCCGAAATGCTTAGGAGGCGAAAACCGCCAGGAACAGACACAGGAAAGCAATCGCAACCACACACCATGTGGTGGCCTTGATGAAACCGTTGAAAGTTTTGGTTTGGACGGTGATGTCCATTTCGCCGTGCTTGTGTTCAGCCATGAGTCTCAGAATCCCAGTTCGCGTGTTTGATCTGTTGGATAATAGAAAACCAAACGCCTGTCACCACGTCATTCGCGCGCAGGGTATGCTTACCTGAGGATCGAACACCCCGGATACCCAAACCCCCACCGCCACGGCAGGCCACTGCATGGCCCACCGCCAAATCGCACGGCACCATACATCGCATCCGCTGTAATCGCGTGCACGTCGCGAATCTGCTTGGGCGTCATTTCGTAACGTTCGGCATAATCTTCAGCATAGCGATTTCCGTGTTCCACCACACAAGCATGCAAGGCATCATCCGCTGCAAGACGCGCATCATAGCTTTCCTCTGCCGTCACCGCGCCGCCCGCGTTGTGGTAGGCTTGGTCATGGGTCACGCAACAATATTCCCATGGCGGGTGCTCTTCATACAGCTCGCCGACTTGGGGGAACTGCTTGGCGACCCAGCGCCAACTGGCCGACAGTCCGCCCGAACAGCCGTCGGTTTCAAACGCGGTCAACTCGGCGCTTAGGCTTTGGTCCACAAGGGCATGGTGCGACGGCAACTCAAAACTGCGCATCAGATCCTGAGACAAGGCAGGCAGCGGCAGCAATGATACGAACAGTGTTAAATTAAGGGCTTTCATCACGCATTGCCTCGGTATCGACCTGCAATCCAAACGTTGTTGCCAGCCACAGCAACAACCGCTCACCTGGCCCCATTTCAGCTCGCACGCGCAAGACCTCGTTGGCCATTGCAGGGCGGTCGGTGATTAACCCGTCCACACCCATTGAGGCCATTTTGGACATCTGCAACGGATCATTCACCGTCCAGACATAGATATCCTTGCCAGCGTCCTGCACCTTTCGGATCAGCCCCGGTGTCACCATCCCTGCATTGACTGCGACGAATTCGCCTTCCAGGCCCGACAGGTCCCCAACGGCAGTGGCCGCCAACACGCCGGACCGCCAGTCAGGGCGCAGCTTCTTCATCTTTTGCACCGCCGGATACTTCAGCGACATGGTGGCAATGTCGTCCTGCATCCCCAGCTCTTCCACCAGATTGATCACCCGGTTTTCGAGATCGACATCGTGACCATAGTATTTCAGCTCAATCAGGACCTTGGACTTGCCCTTGGCCGCTTCCAAAACCTCGCGCAGGGTCGGCGTGCGTTCCGAGGCATATTCCGGCCCGAACCAGCTGCCAATATCGATGTCGGCCACGTCCTCCATAGTGGCGTCCCAGACCTTCAGGTTGACGCCTGCCAGCTTCATGAAATCGCTGTCATGGGCCACGATGACCACATCATCGGCCGTTTCCTGCACGTCAATCTCGACCCAATCCGCGCCATCCTCGATCGCCTTCAACACCGCAGCCATGGTGTTTTCAGGCCGTATAGCCGCTGCACCCCGGTGGCCGATCACCTCGGCGTGATCCGGAGCCTGCACACGTTCCAGCAGGCCCTGCCCGAACCAAAGGCCAATACCCAATGCGGCCAGCGCAGCTGCGACGGTTACAAATACGGGCGCGCGGATTTTCCTGGGTTCAGGGTGAGCAACTTCCTTGGCCTCTGAATCAAAAAACCCGTCCAGCAAAACAGCAAGTGCGCCCAACGCCGTCGCCGCCAGAACCAACCCCGCCAAAGACCAAAGCCCTGCGATGATGAGACTAAAGATCAGCGCAAGCCTTAGGCTGCCGCCTTCCTGTATCGGCACCAGCGCAAACAAAAGGCTGGCCACCCCTGCGATCAAAGCCGCAATGACAAGCCGCGTCGCCAGCCACAGGGCAAGTTCGATCTTTAATCGCCCACGCTGGCCTTCCATCCTCTGCTCGCTTTGCGAGAAAGCCACTCGAGGTGACGCATCTTCAAACAGCACCAGATGCAGGGCCAGTGCCCAACCGGATAGACGTCGGATCAAAACCCAAGCCAGCGCCAGAACCACCAATCCAATCAGGACCACCGCCACCTGAAAGGCGGGCGGATGGAAAGTCAGGTAGTAGTTGATGTCATATTCCGTCAGCGTCCACCACGCGATCAGCCCCGCGGCGGCCACAAATGGCAGGGCAAGCAACAGCACGCGCAAAATAAACCGAACCGCAAACCCAAACAGCGCCGGAAAGCGGGACAGGTTCAGCGCCAGCGCCGCGCTGCCCGCGCGCCAAGGGTCGCTTTCGCCCATGCGCAAAGACCCGGCCATAACCGAGAACACAAAGACTTCGGCCAGCAAAAACAGGCTGAGAACCGCGATACCCGCGATAAACCCTGCCGGAGACAACAGGAACATTGCAATGTCCTGATCCGTCAGCGCCGTCTGATCCGACAGCGAAACCGCCAAGTTGACCGCCACCGCGACACCTGGCGCGATGAGCGCCACCAGCAGCAGACGCACAGCAATATAGATCGGGACAAAGACCATACGCCGGGCCCAGGCCCCGGCATAGGCATGTGAAACGGCTTGAAAAAATCTGCTCACGCGGCGGCCTCCGAAATGATGCACTCATTCAAAGGCGCGCAAGCGTGAATTGCAAGTCAGCTGTCTTCCAGATCAGCAGCCAGACGGAAACCGATGCGGTTTGCGGGCTTATCTTCGACCGATTTGGGCAACGCACGCAGCATTACGTTCAACTGGCTGACGTGCTGCACCAATTGCGTGCGAGCCCCTGCCCCGTCCGAGCCATAGAACGTGATCATATCGGGGTCGAAATATCCCATACCTTCGATCCGCATCACACCAGCATCCCCACCGGTAAAGCCCATTGCGACCTCGTGGTCGCCATCCAGTGTTTTTTCAAAGTTCTGGATATACATGATCAGTCGTTCATAAGCCCATTGCGCGGGGCTTTTGTTTTCCACCGGCTTGTTCAAAGGCTCAGGAAGGGTTTTAGTGCCGGACTCGGCTTTTGGATCGGCGTGAACCTCATGGCAGCGCGGCAAGGCGGCGGCTTCGGCGGCCTCGGCCGAGGTTTCAATCTGGTCCTGCATTCTTTTCTACCCTTTGCGCTGATACAGCCAAGCCCCGTCCGCACGCTGCGTTCGGGTCACAGCGTCAATGTGGTAGAGATGATTCATATGTGCAACCGCCTCGACCAGCGCGAGCCCATATTCACCTTCGCGGATTGTGCGTTTGAATAGCGGCAGAAAACAATCGGCGGCGGATTTCGGTTCGTCCAGATGGTCCAGCAAACGCTCCAACGCACTGTGGTGGTTATCGATCAGCTGTTTCATGCGCAAAGGCAGCCCGGTAAAGGGCAGTTTGTGCCCTCCCAGAACAAGATGATCAGGTTGGGCCAGTGCTTGAAGTCGCTCGCACGCTTCCATCCAGGCCGAAACCGGGTCGGCCATGGGCTCGGTTGCATAGACACCCAGATTGGGGCTGATCGAGCTGAGTATCTGATCGCCACTAAGAACCAGATTGTCATCGCGGCTCCAGAACGTGGCGTGTTCCGGGGCGTGGCCGTTGCCCATATGCACATCCCAGTCGCGCCCGCCCATGCGGAACACGTCACCCTGCTGTATGCGCGTAAAGCCCAGCGGCATGGGATAGACCGTGTCGGCAAAATTGAATGGACGATCCCGCATTCTTGCGTTCAGCACTTCGGGTGACATGCCAGCACTACGATAGAAATCAAGCGTCTCCTGCGGCCATGTCTCTTGCACATCCAGCGTCAGCATCCGCGCAAACAACCATGAAGTTCTGCTGGTCACCAGCTCAGCCCCGTGTTCCGACTGAAACCACCCGGCGTTGCCCACGTGATCTGGGTGATGATGCGTGACAACCACGCGTTTTATCGGTTTGCCCACCAAAGGGCCGTCCATCAAGGTTTGCCAGATGCGCCGTGTCTTGTTCGAGGACAGGCCGGTGTCAATTACCGTCCAGCCATCACCATCGTCCAGAGCAAAGATATTGACGTGATCCAGAGCCATTGGCAGCGGCAGGCGCATCCAAAGAACCCCGTCGGCAATCTGGATAGCCTCGCCTGGTGCGGGCGGTTCGGCCCACGGATATCTGATTCCCAATACGCGATCCCCGTCCATCAGGCTGCCAACTCGTCCACGCTCAGCGCAAAAAGATCATCCGCCCCACCCTGAGCACGGGCCAAAAGACCAGAATGTTCGGGAAGCAAAGCGTTGATATAGTATCGCGCCAACTTGGCCCGAGGTCCATCAGGGTCAGCCAGAGCTGCAGTCAGGTGGTAATGCCCGCCCAGCACGCGGGCAAAAGCCTGCAAATACGCCGCCGCACCTGCAAAGCGGTCGTTCATATTGTCCTGCGCCACAAGCCATTCGGTCGCCTCGCGCAGTGTTTCAGTGGCCTCCCAGACCGGACCCGCCAAATCGGGCATAGTGGCGCGGGCGCGCTCGGCCTGATCCTCAATCTCGTCCAGAAGGTTCGACGCTGCCTCGCCCCCATCTATCATCTTGCGTGCGACAAGATCCATCGCCTGAATTCCGTTTGTACCTTCGTAAATCGCAGTCACCCGGACATCGCGATAGAACTGCGCGGCCCCGGTTTCTTCGATATACCCCATGCCGCCATGCACCTGAACACCGGTTTCGGCCACGCGTATGCCTGTTTGCGTTCCAAACGCTTTGCCAATCGGCGTCAACAGGGCCGCGCGTGCAACCCAGTCTGCGTCTCCGGTGGCCTCGGCCATGTCTATCGCGGCAGCATTGGACACCAAAATGGCACGCGCCGCGAAAACATCAGCCCGCATGTCCATCAGCATTCGACGCACATCCGCATGGTCGATGATTGCACCTGACGGCGTTTTGCCCTGCTTGCGATCCTGCGCATAAGCCAGCGCATGTTGATAAGCGCCTTCCGCAACGCCGACGCCCTGTCCGCCCACGCCCAGACGCGCGTTGTTCATCATGGTGAACATTGCGGCCATGCCACCATGCTCTTGTCCAACAAGCCAGCCTTTGGCTCCATCATACTGCATCACACAGGTGGGTGAGCCGTGCAGGCCCATTTTGTGTTCCAGAGATACCACATGCAGGTCATTGGCTACGCCAGGGTTCCCGTTCGCATCCGGCAGATGCTTTGGCACCAAGAACAGGGATATTCCTTTTGTGCCGGGCACACCATCCGGCAAACGGGCCAGCACCAGGTGGCAGACATTTCCGGCAAAGTCGTTGTCGCCCCACGAGATGTAAATCTTTTGCCCTGTGATCGCATACGTCCCATCACTGTTCGGCTCAGCCTTGGTGGTCAATGCGCCCACATCCGAACCAGCCTGTGGTTCGGTCAGGTTCATTGTTCCCGACCACTCACCCGACATCAATTTGGGCAAATAAAGGGCCTTGAGGTCTTCACTGGCGTGATGTTCCAACGCCTCGATCTGGCCCTGGCTCATCAACGGCGCGACCTGCAAGGACAGGCACGCTGCGCTCATCATTTCGTTTACGGCTGTTGCGATGGTTATCGGCAAGCCCATTCCACCGTGTTCGGGATCACCGCTCATTCCAATCCACCCCCCCTCGGCGATCGCCTTCCAGCCCGTTGCAAATCCCTCGGGGCTTTTGACCACGCCGTTTTCAAGACGCGCAGGGTCCAGATCACCGGTGCGCTGCAACGGGGCCATAACCTCTTCACACATCTTTCCGGCTTCGGTCAGGATTGCGTTCACGACATCGATGCTGGCCTCGGCGAACTTTTCGGTCGCAGCGATCTGGTCGAACCCGACCACACGGTGCAGCAGAAACTGATAGTCTGAGATTGGGGCGCGATAGGGCATGACAACTCTCGAACGTCTAGAGGATCAGAATACGTCGACGGGCTTGGAATCAGGGACAAGCGCCGGTAAGCGTATGGGTCTTGATCGATTACCTACTGTTCCTCATGTTTCAGGCAACCAAAACGCGGCGTCACCAGATATGATCTCATCCGGCACTCAGGAACTGACGGCTGATCCCGACGGCATCGCGCGGGCGGCAGATTTGTTGCGTCAGGGCCTTCTTGTCGCCCTGCCCACCGAAACGGTTTATGGGCTAGGCGGAGACGCCCGAAACGGAGAGGCCGTCGCGTCGATTTACGAAGCCAAGGGGCGGCCCAGCTTCAACCCGCTGATCGCCCATGTCGCCTCGGCCAGCGCGGCGCAAAGGTTTGTGCAATGGTCCGATCAGGCCGAACAACTGGCGCGCGCCTTCTGGCCCGGTCCGCTTACTCTGGTTTTACCGCTGCGCGACGGGCACGGAATATCCTCGCTTGTGACGGCCGGTTTGGACACGATGGCGGTTCGGGTGCCTGCGCATCCCACCGCGCGCGCCTTGTTGACAGCATTCGACGGGCCGATTGCGGCACCTTCGGCAAACCCGTCAGGGCAGATCAGCCCCACAACAGCAGATCACGTGTGGTCGGGTCTGGGCGGCAGGATCGCCGCAATTCTGGACGCCGGGCCGTGCGGCGTTGGCGTGGAATCCACAATCGTCGGCCTGGCCGGACAGCCCACATTACTACGACCCGGCGGCGTCGCGCTGGAACAGATCGAACAGGAACTGGGGGTACATCTGCACCTGCATCAATCCGGTGATCTGCTCACCGCTCCGGGACAGTTGCAATCACATTACGCGCCGGACGCGCCAGTCCGCCTGAATGCGGGATCGCGCCAGGGGGATGAGGTCTTGCTGGGCTTTGGCCCGGTGGATTGTGATTTGAACCTGTCCGTGGACGGCAACCTGACTGAGGCCGCCGCAAACCTTTTTGCCTGCTTGCATGAATTGAACAAGACAGGCAGACCAATCGCCGTTTCTCTGATCCCTGATACTGGATTGGGCACAGCTATCAACGACAGGCTGCGACGCGCGGCAGCGCCACGCGACTGCTGATCAGGCGCGGCCGGCGCTGGCGGACAACGTCAAAGGATCCACGCCCAAGGTTGCCAGCGCAGCCTCCCATTTTTCATCATCCGGCACGTCGAAGACCAGCTTGGAAGCTGCATCAGTGGTCAGCCAGCCATTCATCGCGATTTCATCTTCAAGCTGACCTGGACCCCAGCCGGAATAACCCAGTGCCAACATCGAATTCAGCGGCCCCACGCCAGAGGCAAGGTCTTCCAGCACATCCAGCGTCGCGGTCATGCTGAACTCTTCCGAGATCTGCATCGAATGCAAGTTTGCTTCATAGTCCGCGCTGTGCAGAACAAAGCCGCGCGACATCTCGACAGGGCCGCCAAAATGAACCAGCCGTTCGCCAACAACCGGAATACGGCACGCAATGTTCAATTGGCCCAGCAAGGTCTTGATGCGCAGGTCCGAGGGTTTGTTGATGATCAGCCCCATGGCGCCGTCATCGCCGTGGCTGCACATGTAAACCACCGAATGTTCGAATCGCGGGTCGCCCATACCGGGCATCGCAATCAACAGTTTTCCGGTCAGATCCATGGGACGTCATCTCTTTCTCGACTCTGTCAACAATGGCCCCGCCACCCCTGTGTTTGCAAGAGAACAACGGGTAATTCGACAGATTTCATTGCAGTGACCGGATCGTGACTTGGAATCCGGCCCCAGCCCGCGCATGTATGAGGGATGAAGATGTCGATCAAATCCACAGCCGCCGTTGCGTTTGCTTGCCTGACCCTGTCCTCTGCTGCCACCGCACAGAGTTTGGACGGTGTGGTGCAACTGGATGTTCTGGACGGCGGTCGAACCGCAAACGGCACGTATCTGAGCGCCCTGAGGCTAACCCTCAAAGACGGCTGGAAAACCTATTGGCGCGCGCCCGGTGATGCTGGCATCCCGCCCCAGTTCGACTGGAAACGCTCAAGCAACGTTGGGCATGTGGACATCACCTGGCCCGCGCCCGAGATTTTTGACCAGAATGGCTTGCAGTCGATCGGCTATGAAAACCAGCTGATCCTGCCGATTGAAATTACACCGCGAAACCCTGCCAAACCCGTACGCCTACAAGGTGAGATGGATCTGGGCGTTTGCAAGGATGTGTGTATCCCGGAACGTTTGGGCTTTGACCACACACTGGACTCAGAAGCAGGCCGCAACCCGGCCATTGCGGCGGCTCTGGCGCAACGTCCCTACTCGGCGCAGGAAGCCCGTGTCAGCAAGGCCACGTGTAATCTCACGCCAACTCAAGACGGAATTCAAATCGAAGCTCGGGTGACGATGCCGTCTGCGGGGGGCCGCGAAGTCGCAGTGATCGAGCCGGGAAACCCGGTTCTCTGGGCATCGCAACCGGTCTCGCAACGCGAGGGCGGTACGCTGGTGGCGCAGGCTGAAATCATCAACGCGTCTGGTGCACCTTTCGCGCTGGACCGGTCTGAAATCCGGATCACCGTTCTGGGCACCAATCACGCGGTCGACATTCTGGGCTGCAGCGCGGGCTGACCTTGTGATCCAAACTCCAAAAATCGGCGCTTTGGCGGTTGTTCTGCATCAGGATCAGGTGCTTCTGGTACAGCGCAGCAAACAGCCGGATGCCGGGTTGTGGGGCTTTCCGGGCGGGCATGTGGAATGGGGCGAGACCGTTCTGCAAGCAGCACAGCGCGAGCTGCGCGAGGAAACATCGGTGATTGCAGAGCCGTCACACTATCTCAAGAATCTGGATCTTCTGCGGCACGACCCCAATGGGCAAGTTCTGTCCCACTACCTTCTGGTCGGTGTCGCCTGCACGTATCTCTCTGGCGCGCCCGAAGCTGGCGACGACGCACTGGATGCACGTTGGTTTCCGATCGAACAGATACGCGAAGGCGACCTGCCGATGAGCGCGCGGGTTGCCGATCTGATGGAATTCGCTCTGCGTGACGGTTAGGTTCCCGCTGAACGGGTGAACCGACCATAGAACAACGCAGACAGTACCATGCTCAGCACCAGAATAGGCAGGGCTCCGGCAAGGAACGCGCCCAGCCCCATCTGTAAAACCGGGATACCGTCTGCGTCAGCATAAAGGCCCTGGAAAATACCTATCGGCGCACCGGTAACTGTTGGCCAGATCATCGTCAGAACAAACCAAACCGCCAAAGCGGCTCCTGTCGCCATCAAAGCGCCCCGAACCACCCGGTCGGGTGCGCGTAACGCGCGGCGCATGGCGGTCATCGGGCGCGCAACATCGTTGAGGATCGCCAGCAGGGCAGGCACGAGGATCAGAACCAGAAGCATTCCAAACCCAAGCCCATAGACCAAGGTGATCACGGTCGGCTTCAGGAATTGTGCCTGTTGCGAGCCCTCATAAAGCAGCGGTGCAAGCCCAAGAACCGTTGTCAGTGTGGTCAGCATAACGGGCCTCAGCCTGTCGGCTGTGCCTTCGACAATTGACGGCACCAGACCGCGATCCTGCTGATACCCATCTATCGTGGTCACAAGCACAATCGAGTCGTTGATAATGATCCCGGTCATTCCCAGCAATCCGACCACCGTGAACATACTGAGCGGAACATCCCAGATGTAATGCCCCCAGATCGCACCGACGAGGCCAAAGGGGATAATCGCCATAACCACCAACGGCCTCGACCAGCTTGCAAACACCCAGGCCAGCACAAGGTAGATCCCGGTCAGACACAGGATCAACCCGGTGCGCGCTTCGGCAAGGAATTCGTTCTCCTGCTCGCTCAGACCCGACATACGCCATTCGACCTGACGTTCTGCGGCGATGTTTGGTAGTATCTCATCCTGCATCATGCGTTCTATTTCAGCCGCACGCGCCGGGTCGTCCTCGGAAATATCTCCCGTAACCGAAACGACCCGAATGCCGTTTTCGCGCCGCACAATCGAAAAACTTGAATTTCGCTCAACGGAAACGATGTCGGCCAGCGGCACATAAACCCCATCCGGTGAACGCATCAGAGTACGTTCAAGGAAATCTGCCGTCAGCTCGCCCTCGGGCAATTCAACCCGAATTTCGGTGCTGCGCGGGCCATCGGGGAATGTGGCGGCCTCGACCCCAGTCAGGCGGTTGCGCAATGCGCTGCCCAGTGTTTCGATCCTAAAGCCCAGGGCCTGCCCCTGTGCCGTCAGGTCCAGAAGGAACTCTTCCTTGTCATAGGCCAGAGTGTCTTCCAGCGCCGAAACCTCGGAGAACTTCGACAATGCGGTCTTCAGATCTTCTGACGCCGCCTTCAGGACATTCACATCCGATCCATAAAATTGCACATCAATGGCATCGCCGCCGGGGCCGGACCTCCAGCCCCGGAAAGTCAACACTTCGACATTCGGGTGCCGTGGCACGAAGTCCTGCAATTCGCCCACAAATTCAAAACTGGAGTAGGGCCGCAGGTCTGCATCAATCAATTCGATCGAAATGCCACCCAGCACGCTGCCGTCTTTTCCGTCTGCCGCCGCAAGACCACGGCCAGCGGTGCCCCCGACCTCGGCCAGAACAAATTCAATCGGATTCTGGCCATAGCGCTCTTCATAAATCTGGCCCAGCTCGTCGGTGGCGTCCTGCAGAATGCGCATCATTTCCAGCGTATCCGACCGGGTCGAGCCTTCGCGCATGATGAACCCGCCACTGACTGAGCTACGTTCAGGCGCGTTGAAGAAACGCCAGTTCACATCGCCACGGATGAACAGGGCAACCTGACTGGCCAAAATCGCGATCATCAAAGCCACAACAACGTATCGCGCCCAGATTACCCAGGCGATCAACGGACGGAACAGGTGGTCCCGCACCCAGCGGAAGCCCCGGTTCACAACACGGTTCGGTAGATCGTACCAGTGTTCCTTGGCGGAATGCGCAATCGCGTGCGCCATATGGTTGGGCAGAATAAGAAAGCATTCAATCAGCGACGCGATCAGAACCGCAATCACCGTGAACGGAATATCGCGGATCAGCTCTCCGAACCGACCACCCACCAGAGTCAGACCAAAGAACGCAATCACTGTCGTGACGGTCGCTGCCAGAACAGGCATCGCCATGCGCCGGGCTGCGCGTTCAGCGGCCACCACAGGCGGCTCGCCCAGACGACGGGCCCGGAAATCGGCGTGTTCGCCCACCACAATGGCGTCATCCACCACGATACCAAGGGTAATGATCAGGCCAAACAATGACACCATGTTCAGCGACAACCCGCCAAGATACATCAGCGCAATGGCAGCCGACATGGCCACCGGGATACCCGCTGCAACCCAGAAAGCGATGCGTGCATTCAGGAACAGGAACAACAGGCAAACCACAAGGCCCAAACCCATCAGCCCATTGTCGACAAGGATGTTCAGCCGGTCGGTGATGGCCTGAGCACGGGTGCGGATCAACTCGATCTTTACGCCTTCGGGCACACTGGCCTGCATCTCGCGGGCGACATCTTCAACCGTGTGCTGGATTTCGATGGCATCGCCCTGGTTTGACCGGTCAACCCGGATCGACATGGCAGGGTGATCACCGACAAAATAGCTGCGGTCGCGCGTTACCCCCTCGACCCTAACGCGAGCTATGTCGCCAACCCGCAGCTTCGACCCATCGTCATTGGTCCGCAGTGCAATGGCTTCGATCTGCTCAGGTTTTCGCTTTTCGGTCCCAGCCCGAATGCGCGCACCCGCGCGTTCCACTTCCCCTGCAGGGTCCGTATTAACTTCGGCCCCGATGGCCGAGGCGATTTCGGCCATTGTGATGTCATTTGCAATCAACTGCGCCGTTGTCACCTCGACAATAATCTGCGGTGCAGCAATACCTCGGATGCTGGTGCGGGTGACACCGGCCGCGAACAGGCGGTTGATCAGCTCATCGGTCAGTTTGGCAAGTTGCGTCGTGTCAGTTGGGCCACTGATGATCAGATCCGTCACCCTGTCACGCCAGACACCACGCTGGATTTTAGGTTCTTCGGCGTCTTCAGGCAGGTCCGAGACGCCGTCCACCGCAGTTCTGACATCTTCGACCGCGCGGGATACATCCCAGTTTGGTTCAAACTCAAGTCTGATCCGCGTCCAACCGGGGTAAGAGTTGGCCTCCGTACTTGTTACGCCTTCCACTGCCAAAAGCGCAGGTTCCAGAAGCTGGACAATCCCCGCATCCATATCTTCGGGTCCACCATCCTCCCACGAGACGGTGACATCGACGCGTTCCAAGACCACGTCGGGAAAGAACTGCGCCCGCATGTTGGGAATGGCCGCCGCACCCAGAACCAGCATGACCAGCAACAGAAGATTGGCAACGGTCCGATGGCGGGTGAAGTAACTGAGAATGCCGCCCGCTGCCCCGGGTATCTCGCGCATCATGGCGCTCAGCCTCCGGCCTTGGTTTCAAGACGACGTATCAGAGCGGCCGGCACGCGCGCTTCCTGCAATTGGCCCAGAAGCTGCGATTTCTCGTCCTGCGGCATTGTCTCGCTGGCCTCGATTTGCGCCACAAGCGCGGCCCGTTTCGAAGGGCTTAACTCAACCATGTCCGGGTCTGCACCGGCCTCAACACGCAACGGTCGCACCCGCACGCCGGAGCCCAGCAGAGGCGTGCGTCCAATGACAACTTCGCGCCCCTCAAGCCCATCGCCGCGCAGCAGGACTTCATCCGCTTGCCTGCGGACCAACTGCACCGGCAGGCTTTCCAACCGGTCATCCGCGCCCAAGACCAGAACCGTGCCCGACGCATCCAGCGCTGACGACGGCAGACGATAGACATTTGAAACCGGCTGCTCTTGGACCGAAACAGTAACAAAGTCGCCAGGCTTGAAACCCGACGCCTCTTGCAGACGGGCATAGATCAAGCGCCCGGTCTGGCCTTCTCCGGCGGAACCGCTGTCGCGACTGACCTGACCCGCAGCAGTCAGATCAGCGCCGGTGACTTCCAGCGACACTGTAACAGGGGCGTTGATCAGTCTGTCGTTTTCATCCAACAGACGAACGTATTGTGCCGTCGACACCCGGAACGCCACTTCTAGGGCGTTGGGATCAACCAGTTCTGCCAGCTTTTCATTGGCCGACACCAGCCGTCCTTCTACCAGTGTCACGTCGGTCAGTGTGCCGCCAAAGCCCGCCCGAATGGTCATGTCTTCCAGGTCGCGCTCTGCCGCTTCCAACGCGATCACCGCGCGGGCTTGCAAAGTCGTAGCCTGATCAACACGGGATTCTGCCTGCGCCAGCGCGATGCGGCGGGCCAGAACCGCCTGCTGCGCTGAAGTCGCTGCCAGCTCAGCCTCTTCCACACTCGCTGCGGCACCGACACCGCGGGATTGCAGGTCGCGTTGACGTTGCAACGCCCGTTCACGCAGGTCCGCCTGCGCCTCGGCTGACTTCAACTCGTCCTGCGCCAGTAGCAACGAGCGTTCGGCATCGCGTTCTTCAAACTGAGCATCCAAAAGATCGGATTTGGCCCGATCCAGTGCTGATTGCGCATCCGCCGGGTCAAGTTCAACCAGAACCTCGCCCGCCGAAACCGAACCGCCATCCTCAAAATCTTCGGCCAGCGCAACTACGCGTCCGCCCAGCGCCGCACGCAATTCCAACCTGCGACGGCTTTGGACTTCTCCGAAAGCTTCAAGATAGGGGGTGACGGTTTCCGCCTCGGCTCGAAGAACCGACACCGCAAAAACCCTTTCGCGCGCGGGCGGTGCGGCGTCGTCACGTGTCAGAACATCCTGCACCGCGCCTACAATGATCTGCGCGGCAACAAACAGCAAAGCCAGCGTCAGAAACGCCAGAAAAATACCGACAAGACTTTGCCGCAAAAATCGCATCAGTCAGTTACCCCGGTTGCACCACGCTGCCGTCCCCAACATGTAGCTGGATCACGAATTATGCCAAGCCACAAAGCGGTTACACGGATTTGAACGTATGACCAGTCTACTTCCGTCGCAGGTGTTCGTCCAATCTGGGCATTATTTCCACAAAATTGCAGGGGCGATGCCGATAATCGAACTGTTTTTCGAGTATCCCGTCCCACGCATCCTTGCAGGCCCCGGGGCTGCCGGGCAGTGCGAACAGATACGTGCCACCGGCAACCCCACCCGTTGCACGGGACTGCACCGCCGAGGTGCCAATTTTCTCCATCGAGATAATGGTGAACACGGTGCCGAACGCGTCGATCTCTTTCTCATAGACGTCACGATGCGCTTCGACGGTCACGTCGCGCCCGGTCAAACCGGTGCCGCCGGTCGAGATCACGACGTCAATCTGATCGTCCGCCACCCAGGCACGCAGTTGATCGGCAATCTGATCACGTTCGTCCCTAATAATCTTGCGATCAGCCACCATGTGGCCCGCTTTTTCGATCTGGTCCACCAGAGTCTGACCCGAGCGATCTTCGTCCATCGACCGTGTATCCGACACGGTCAGGACAGCAATTTTGACCGGGATGAACTCTTTGTTGTCGTCAATGCGTGACATCTTGCGTCAGGCCCTTTCCATAATGGCAAGCCGGATGGCAAGCGCGGCAAAAATACCACCTGTAGTCCAGCCAATAATGCGAGAGGCGCGTGGGTTGCCGACCAGCACCCGACCTGCGCCGCCCGCGAATATGCCCACCAGCCCGTTCACCACAAACCCTCCGACCGCCATGATCACACCAAAGGTCAGAAACTGAAGCAGAACAGAGCCCGTGGCGGGGTTCACAAACTGCGGGATGAAGGCCAGCACAAACAGGATGACCTTGGGGTTGGTCAAGTTGACCAGCATCCCATCCCGAAATGCCAGATGCGTTGGACGGACCGGCGCGTCTTCGGTGATTGCGCCGTTACGGATCGCGCCCCAGGCCAGACAGAGCAGATATGTCACGCCCATCCAACGGATCACGTCGAACAGCCACGGCATCGCCGCGACCGCAGCGCCCAGACCAAGACCAGCAAACAGGACATGAACCATGGACCCTACAGACACCCCGGCACTTGCCGAGACTGAAGGCCATGCGCCCGACCGAAGACCCTGGCCGAAGCAGAACATCATATCGGCACCGGGCGTCAGGTTCAGTGCCAAGGCGGCTGGAATAAAAACCAGTAAAGTCTGAAGTTCGATCACACAGACACCTCAAACCAATTCGGCTTTGGACCCAGATTGGCCAATTGCGTTCGGCCCAGCGTTCCGCGATAGCCCCAACTTTCGTGTACATGTCCAAAGACCGTATAATCTGGCTGAAGCCGCTCTATGGCGTCGCGCACTGCCGTCGACCCAACCGACAGACCTTGCGACGTCTGATCCCCATAGCCTTTGGGCGGAGAATGCACGATCAGGACATCAGCCGCATCGCACCGGTCGAGCATCTCGGTCGCAGCACCTTCAGTCAGGTCGCAGGACCAGTCGCCAAACGGCGTGGGCGGCACGCCATAACCAAGACCAAACAGGCGAAGCCCGTCGAGTGTCATACCGGACCCGTGCAAAACATGAACACCTTCCGGCGCGGCATCGCCCAGTTCTTCTGCGCTTTCTGCATTTCCTGGAATCAACACCAGCGGGGCAGAAATGCCCGCAAGCATTTGCATCGCCTCATCCAGACCCTGACGCATGTTGCAATAATCACCCACGCCAATGACCAAATCCGCGTCAACACTCGCCGCTACCAGATCCGCGGCGCGATTGCGCGCCATATGCAAATCGGAAAAGGCCAGAACCTTCATGTTGCGCCTCGCAGCCGCGCTTTCAATTCCAGCAGATCAGCCCAAGCCTGCCGTTTCATCTGCGGCTGACGCAACAGGTAGGCCGGGTGGAACATCGGGATCACCGGCAAATCTATCGCCTGATCCCAATTGCCGCGCAAACGAGTGATACCCCGTTTTCCCAGCACTGCCTGACAGCTGATATTGCCCATCACCACCAGAACTTCGGGCTTGGCCAACGCAACGTGACGCTCAAGGAAAGGCTTCATCATCCCGATTTCTTCGGGCTTGGGATCGCGGTTCTGCGGAGGCCGCCATGGCAGTACGTTGGTGATATACACGTTTTCGCGGCGATCCAGATCGATTGCCGCCAGCATCCGGTCCAGCAACTGACCGGCGCGACCGACAAAGGGCTTGCCTTCACGGTCTTCATCGCGGCCGGGGGCTTCGCCGATGATCATCACCTTTGCGCCGGGGGTGCCGTCGGCAAAAACCAACTGTCGTGCCCCGCGCTTTAGCTCGCAATGATCAAAAGCCTCCATCACTGTCCGCAACTGATCCAGAGACCCTGCCCCCTGCGCTGCAGCCTGCGCTACGGCAACCGGGTCAGCCAGTTTAGGTTTCGTCTGAGGAGCGGAGGCCGCTTCTGCCTTCTTGGGCTTGGGCGACGTATCCGGCAACGCATACCGATCAACCGGCACATCCCCGATTGCCTCGGTCGCGCCCAGTTCGATCTGCCATTCCAGCAGCGCCCGTGCAGAGTAATAGTCCAAGCCCGATTCCATACGGATAATTTACCTGCCTAAACGCTGAGGGAAAGCGAATAGGGCTTGATCGGTCGCTCTGTCGCGCCGACCATCAGGGCGCGATGCTCAGAATTCTGCGATTCCTCCTGCTTGGTCTTGTGCTGGCCCTTACCGGCGATCCGGCTTTGGCGACGTTTCACGACACACATGGGCAGTGCCGTGCGGGTCAGTTCAAATGTGGCAGCACCTGCTGTTCGGGCGGGCAAAGATGCAGCTTTGATGGCCACTGCATTCCGCTGGGCGGCACCTATTGTGGTGGCGGTCGCACCTGCGGCCCGTTCGAACGTTGCGTGGCCGGTGGAACCAGATGTGCACCCGCGGGCCTGAACAAATGCACGTCTCGCCTGGATTGCCCGGGCGACAGTTTTTGCAACGGGCGTGGCGAATGCGAACGGATCACACCCGACCTGGACACAACGCCGCCCACCACGTGCGACGACGGGCGCACCTGCGCGCGTGGCTCCTCCTGCCTGCCCGGCGGGGGCTGTTCCCGCCCTGGGTGGTTCTTGTGCGAAGAAACCGGTTCGCAATGCCGCCCTGGCTTCAAATGCTCGGCCCATCAGGGCTGCGTGCCGATCAAGGCCATCGACTGCGGTTATGGCAAATGGTGCAAGCCGGGTGAACAATGCCTGCCCGAGGGCGGCTGCGAAAAACTGCCAGAGGGTACCGAACCTTAGGTTGCCTTGCGCCGCCCAGCTTTCTATAAGCGGCCCGATTGTCAGACAGGAGCCCGCCCATGCGTTTCGCCCATCGTCACCTTCTTGGCATCGAGCATCTGTCGCAATCCGATATCACCGAAATTCTGGATCTGGCCGAGACCTATGTCGACATGAACCGCCAGTCGACCAAGCATTCGGACGTTCTGTCGGGGCTGACCCAGATCAATATGTTCTTTGAAAACTCGACCCGCACACAAGCCAGTTTCGAACTGGCGGGCAAGCGTCTGGGTGCAGATGTGATGAACATGGCAATGCAGGCCAGTTCGATCAAAAAAGGTGAAACCCTGATCGATACGGCGATGACATTGAACGCAATGCACCCGGATCTGCTGGTGGTCCGGCATCCGCATTCCGGCGCGGTCGACTTGCTGGCGCAAAAGGTCAATTGCGCCGTTCTGAACGCGGGCGACGGCAAACACGAACACCCTACGCAGGCCCTGTTGGACGCGTTGACGATCCGACGCGCCAAGGGCCGCCTGCACCGGCTGAACATCGCGATTTGCGGCGACGTGGCCCATTCCCGCGTCGCGCGATCAAACCTGATCCTGCTGGGTAAAATGGAAAACCGTATTCGCCTGATCGGCCCGCCGACACTGGTGCCCAGCCAGTTTGCCGAGTTCGGGGCCGAGATCTACGACGACATGAACGAGGGTCTGAAGGACGTCGATGTCGTCATGATGCTGCGCCTTCAGAAAGAGCGGATGGATGGTGGGTTCATCCCCTCGGAACGCGAGTACTATCACCGCTATGGGCTGGATGCCGCAAAGCTGGCGCAAGCCAAGCCTGATGCCATTGTCATGCATCCCGGCCCGATGAACCGCGGGGTTGAGATCGACGGCACGCTGGCCGATGACATCAACCGGTCCGTCATTCAGGAACAGGTGGAAATGGGCGTCGCCGTCCGCATGGCCGCGATGGATCTGTTGGCCCGCAACCTGCGCGAGGCCGCATGAGCGATCTGACCGTCGCCCCCCACGAACGCGGCGTCTTGCGCCTGTTCACGCTGGACATGCGCCCGGAAGAGGCGAAGTTTCTGCGCGAACCGGGTGCTGCCGATCAGGTGCTTGGGGTGGACGGGTTGGATCCTGAGCAGATCGATATCTTTCCAGTGTCCGATCTCGAAGACCTCGGGCTGTATGGCTATCTGACCGAAGGTTGCGGCGTGTCCTCAGATCAGTTGGATCAGGACGCTCTGGCCGCGATAGACGGCTGGGTTATGGTCTTGCGCAGCGCTGCGTTCCAAGGACGCCCGGCGACGTTGAAACCTGATCCGCGCTTGCGCCTGATCGGTCTGTTCACGGAAGAGGCCACAAACTGGACCGGTGGGGTCATTGAAACCGAAAGCGCCAAGCCTTTTTCGGCACCGCAAGCCGCTCCAACGGATAACCACCCCCACCGCGTCGGGTCAGCTGTTATGGCACTGGCCGCGCTTTTGGTCATCGGAGGCGTCATATGGCTGATCCTGTGATCTTCGCCCCGGACAAAGGGGCCTATATCCGCACCAACGCCTGGTTGGCCGCTGTCGCGATGGGTGGCGCCATGGTCGTTCTGTGGCTGATTGGAAATCCGTACATCTGGACCGGAGCTCCCGCAGGTCTGGCCGCCATTGGCATCCGCGCCTGGTATCTGGCCTCGGAAGAGTTGGTCGCCAATTGGGAAATGTCGGACACCACCCTAACCGGCCCTGGCCCGCGCAAGGTGCCTTTGAGCCAGATCCAAACGGTCAACACCATGGGCAGCTTTGTTCAGATCGTCACCAAGAGTGCTGACAAGCACCTGATCAAGTATCAAGCCGACCCTGCCGCAACCAAAGCCGCCATCGAAAGGGCCATGCCATGAGCACCGTTCTCTTCACCAACGCCCGCCTGATCGACCCGGAGGCCGGGACGGATACAATCGGCTGGCTACAGGTGGCCGATGACCGGATCGTTGACCGAGGGGAAGGAAACGCGCCGGGTTCTGACGGGCAGATCATCGATTGCAACGGAAAGTGCCTTGCCCCCGGTATCGTCGATATCGGCGTCAAAGTGTGTGAACCGGGCGAGCGGCACAAGGAAAGCTACAAGTCTGCAGGTCTGGCCGCCGCTGCCGGTGGTGTGACCACCATCGTCACCCGTCCCGATACGCTGCCAGCAGTGGATACGCCTGAGACGTTGGAATTCGCGACCCGGCGCGCGCAGGCGGATGCGCCTGTCAACGTGCTGCCGATGGCTGCGCTGACCAAAGGGCGCGAAGGGCGTGAGATGACCGAGATCGGGTTTTTGCAGGACGCAGGCGCTGTGGCCTTTACCGATTGCGATCATGTCATCACCAATACCAAGGTGTTTTCCCGCGCGCTGACCTACGCAAAATCCTGTGACGCGTTGGTGATCGCCCACCCTCAGGAACCCGGTCTCAGCGCCGGGGCGGCGGCGACCAGCGGCAAGTTCGCAGCGTTGCGCGGCCTGCCTGCCGTATCGCCGATGGCGGAACGCATGGGTCTGGATCGTGATATTGCCCTGCTTGAGATGACCGAAGCGACCTACCACGCCGATCAGATCACCACCGCCCGCGCCCTGCCCGCGCTGGAACGGGCCAAGCGCAATGGGCTGGACATCACTGCCGGCACATCGATCCACCATCTGACCCTGAATGAGTTGGACGTGGCCGACTATCGCACCTTCTTTAAGGTCAAACCGCCGCTGCGGTCCGAGGATGACCGGCAAGCGGTGATCGAGGCTGTGCGGACAGGGCTGATCGACACCATCAGTTCGATGCACACACCGCAAGATGAAGAAAGCAAGCGCCTGCCGTTTGAAGAGGCTGCCTCGGGTGCGGTCGCTTTGGAAACGCTGCTGCCTGCAGCACTCCGCCTGTATCACGCAGATCAACTGGACCTGCCGACCCTTTTTAGGGCCATGGCGCTCAACCCTGCAAAACGGTTGGGACTGAAGAGCGGTCGATTGGCCGAAGACGCCCCGGCTGATCTGGTTCTCTTCGACCCGGATGTGCCCTTTTTGCTTGATCGGTTTGCCTTAAAATCCAAATCGCAAAACACGCCATTTGACGGCCAGCGGATGCAAGGTAAGGTCTTAGCAACTTATGTTGCAGGCCAAGAAGTGTTCCGGAGACCTTAATGCCCATTATCGGAAATTCGGCAGAGGATTTGTTCTTGTGGGCTTTGATTGGATACCTGTTGGGATCCATCCCCTTTGGGTTGATCCTGGCCAAGGTCATGGGGCTGGGCAACCTGCGCGAAATAGGGTCGGGCAATATCGGGGCCACAAACGTTCTGCGCACTGGAAACAAGGCCGCTGCAGCCCTGACGTTGCTGTTTGACGCCGCCAAAGGGGCTGTGGCCGTTCTTGTTGCGCGCGCTTATGCGGGCGAAGATGCCGCCCAAATCGCAGCGCTTATGGCATTTGTGGGCCATTGCTTCCCGATTTGGCTTGGCTTCCAAGGCGGGAAAGGCGTGGCAACCTTTCTGGGGCTGTGGCTGGCGCTGGACTGGCGCGTCGGTGTGGCCTGCTGCCTGAGCTGGCTGGTCGCGGCCGCAATCTGGCGGATTTCGTCGGTCGGCGCACTGGCTGCGGCGGCACTGTCGACAACCTGGGTATTGGTTCTCACAAACGGATCCACCTTTATTCTGGGGATCATCCTGACTCTTATGATCTATTGGCGTCATGGCTCGAATGTGGCGCGGATCAAGGCCGGGACTGAACCGAAAATCGGGAAGCCGTGACGGTACCCGACGCGTTCTTGTCAGCGTTTCTGGCGCTGCCGGAGGGCAGCTTTACCGGCACTTCGAATGGGCGCAGCTATGTTGTCGTGCGGCAGCGGATGGCTGGTGGCAAGTCGCACAAACTGGTCGCCCATGAGCGGGGCGGCGCGGACTATATCAGCCTGAACCTGTACCAGACGCGAGACAGCGGGGCGTTGCTGCGGCCCTGTGAAATGCCCGCCAGCAAAGTCATCACTTTCGTACTGGGCCTTGTGCCTGACTAAATCAGCTAAGCTCTGCATTTTTGAACACGACATCTTTGCTGCTGCACAATCACAATTCATTGCTTTGAACGTGATCACCCCGCTTCCCAGATCGCTGTCGTGACGGTCAATTACGGGCCGCACAGGACAACAACCGGGGCCTGCGCTTGCACCAAGACAAGGCTCCTTTCACGAAAGGTGAAGCAATGAACACTTTTAAATCTCTGATCGGCGGCGTCGCTCTGTCCGTCGCGCTGGCAACTTCGACTTTGGCTGCAGGCGTGGAAATCAACGCCAGCTCGACCGGCTTGGCGATGCAGGGCTATGACCCGGTTGCCTACTTCACCGCCGGTGAAGCAACCAAGGGCGATTACCGCATCACCACGCTGCATGATGAAGCGCTGTACCGTTTCTCGTCGGAAGAAAACAAAGCCGCTTTTGAAGCCAACCCGGAGGCATACCTGCCCGCATACGGTGGCTACTGTGCATTTGGCGCGGCCATGGGCTTCAAGTTCGACGGCGACCCGAACCACTGGAAAATCGTTGACAACAAGCTGTACCTGAACCTGTCGCAAGATATCCAGGAACGTTGGGAAGGCGACATCCCGGGCTTCATCGAAAGCGCAAGCGCAAACTGGGAAACCATCGCTGACAAGACCCCTGCGGAGCTGCAAGCGCAATAATCCGCTGAAAATGTCAGGCGTGTCGGCGGCGGAGCGTTCCGTCGCCGCATGTCGTTTGAAGACCTCAGATCCTTTCCTATCTTTTCAGTATACCAAGTGCCCGGCTGAACAGGGCACAGGCGCTTGCCTGTATCTTTAAGCGCCGGATTTCGGGCTGGAATACGTAGAAATCAATGATCCGGTGACCAAGCTGGATCGTATCGGTTTGCATAGGTGAGCAGAGGCTCGCTCGTGCAGAGTTTCGAACGAAAGGAAATGAGATGACTTTGAAATTGGCTCTCATCGCAACAGCCGCGACACTGACGGCCGGATCAGCGCTGGCGCAATCTTCGGGCAATTGGACCGGCTTCTACGGTGGTCTGCAGTTGGGTTACATCGACGTGGACACCAACGTATCTGGCGTCGACGGAGACGGCGCAATCGGTGGTATTGTACTGGGTTACGACTATGATCTGGGAACCTGGGTTGTCGGCGGCGGCTTTGATTACGACTGGACCGATGTGGATCTGGCCGGAGCCGCTACCGTCGAAGACGTATGGCGCCTGAAAGCGCGCGCAGGGTACAAAGTTAACCCACAAGGTCTTCTATACGGCACGGTCGGGTATGCCGAAGCCGGGACAGACACCCTCGGCAGCGATGACGGCTGGTTCATCGGCGCAGGCTATGAGCAGATCGTGGCACCCAATGTGAGCATCGGTGGGGAACTGCTGTACCACGAATTCGACAATTTCAACGCAACTGGTGTGGATGTAGACGCAACCACATTGCAGATCCGGGCGACGTATCGGTTTTGATAACTGTTGTCTGAAAACTTATGACCCGGCTTTTTCAGCCGGGTCGCGTCTCACACATCCAAAATTGTACTGCCGGTTGTTTGCCGCGCCTCAAGCGCGCGATGCGCATCAGCGACCTGATCAAGCGCAAAGCGTTGATCCACATGGATCTTGACCTCACCGCCTTCAACTTTGCCAAATAGTCGTCGGGCCATTGCCTGACACACCGCATGATCCGAGATATGCGTAAACAGCGTGGGCCGGGTGATCTTAAGTGAACCCTTTTGACCCAGAACACCGATATTGAAGGGCGGCACCGGGCCCGAAGCATTTCCGAAAGAAATCATCATGCCCAGCGGCTTGAGGGAATCCAAAGATCCCTCGAACGTGTCCGCCCCAACGGAATCCATCACCACATCCACACCCTGCCCCTTGGTGATCTCGGCCACGTGCTCGGCGAAATTTTCAGTCCGGTAGTTGATGCAATGCGCAGCCCCGTTGAAACGGGCCAGGCTGCATTTTTCATCACTTCCAGCCGTGCCGATCAATGTGATCCCCTCGGATTTTGCCCATTGGCAGGCGATCAGTCCGACACCACCAGCGGCGGCATGGAACAGGACAGTATCGCCGCGTTTCAACGGAGTCGTTCGATGAAACAGGTATTCCACCGTTAATCCTTTAAGCATCATCGCCGCAGCAGTCTGAAATGTAATGTCATCTGGCAAGGGGCAAACCTGCGCTGCTGGCATCACACGGGCCTCGCAATAGGCCCCCGACGGTGCCGCAGCATATGCAGCCCGCTGTCCCGGTGCCAGATGCGTTACGCCCTCGCCAACAGCCTCGACAACACCTGCGGCCTCCATGCCCAGCGCGTGCGGAAGATCCAGAGGGTACAAGCCAGTCCGTTGATATACATCGATAAAATTTAGACCACAGGCTTCGTGACGAATTCGGATTTCCCCCGGTCCGGGGTCACCGAGCGGTCTGTCTTCGATCCGCAGAACGTCGGGGCCGCCAAACTCATGAATTATAACTGTTTTTGCTGTATTCTGCATCCTGACCTCCTCTTGCCTGCCCTCAAGCTAACATGACTTCGACGCAGGGCAATCCGTGCGATGCCAGACTATTGATCTGGATTTCGCAAAACTGTGCTATACTGCAATCAGGCGTTGCCGGCTGGTCCGGCCACGGGCAACGTGATGCCGGATCCGCCCCGCGGCGCAGTTTTCGCCAGGGAAGGGGAGGAAAATGGCCAAAACAATCGGAAACCCGATCAGCTGGACCGCCCGAAATCTCGGGGCGGCAGGTGATCATGTCACTGAAAGCGTCTCGCGCCTGGGCAGCGCGGACACCAAAAAGCTGCCATTGGTGCAAACCTTGACGCTGCAAGACCTGCGCGCCTGTCTGCGCGCGGGCTATGACGACTTTCTCGAAACACGGGCGGATGCCGTGTTCATTGTGTTGATCTACCCGATCGCAGGGCTCTTGATGTTCGGCTTTGCTTTGAACATGAATCTGGTGCCGCTTATGGCTCCGCTTGTCGCCGGCTTTGCCTTGATCGGGCCAGTCGCCGCTGTTGGGCTTTACGAGATTAGCCGCAAGCGTGAACAGGGCAGTGCGGTGCATTGGTTGGATGCGTTCGGTGTCTTCAGATCACCGTCCTTCGGTGCAATTCTGGTACTTGGGTTCTACCTTGTCATGCTGCTTTTGGTCTGGCTGATGGTCGCACAAGCCATTCATACTTATACAATGGGCCCTGAAGTACCCGCATCCCTTGGTGCATTTGCCACACAGGTTCTCACCACTTCTGCGGGATGGACGATGATTGTCGCCGGAACCGCTGTTGGTTTTGTGTTTGCCCTGTGCGCATTGGCGGTCAGCGTTGTCAGCTTTCCATTGCTGCTGGACCGCAAGGTGGGGCTGCCGGTGGCAGTTGTGACATCGTTTCGTGTTTTGCGTGAGAACCCCGGCGTCATCCTGACATGGGGCTTCATCGTGGCGGCGCTGCTGTTTCTGGGCGCCTTGCCGATGCTATTGGGTCTGATCGTGGTAGTACCCGTTCTGGGCCACGCCACATGGCATCTATACCGCCGCGCGGTTGCGTGAAGGCGCGGGACAAGCCCGCGCATTTGACACTTAGTCCGCAACCTTGAGGACGATCTTGCCGATATGGCCAGAGCTTTCCATGCGCGCATGGGCTGCCGCCGCCTCGGCCAGTTCAAATTCACTGTCCATAACTGGGGCAACTTTGCCAGCGTCGAGCAGAGGCCAAACGGCTTCGCGCAGATCCTGCGCAATTTGTGCCTTGGCCAAATCGCTCTGCGGGCGCAGGGTACTGCCAGTCAGGGTCAAACGTTTGACCATCATCATCGCAAAGTTCAGCTCGACCTTCGGACCTTGCAGGAACGCGATCTGTACCAGACGTCCATCCTCGGCCAACGCTTTGACGTTGCGTGGGATGTAATCCCCACCCACCATATCAAGGATCAGGTTCGCCCCGCCCTCGGCCCGCATGGTGGCCACAAAATCTTCATCGCGATAGTTGATTGCCTTTTCCGCACCCAGCTTGACGCAAGCCTCACATTTCTCATCGGACCCAGCGGTCGCAAAGACACGTGCACCAAAAGCATTGGCCAGTTGGATTGCGGTTGTTCCGATCCCGCTGGAGCCGCCATGGACCAGAAACCGCTCACCCGCTTTCAGACCGCCACGTGTGAACACGTTGGACCAGACGGTGAAAAAGGTTTCCGGCAGGCAAGCGGCTTCTTTCATTCCCATCCCCGCCGGGACCGGTAGGCAATGCGCAGCAGCCGTGGCGACGTATTCGGCATAGCCCCCACCCGGCAACAACGCACAAACCTTGTCGCCGACTGACAACCCCTCGACCCCTGCACCGACCGAGACCACTTCGCCCGACGCCTCAAGCCCCGGCAGGTCGCTGGCACCCGGAGGCGGATCATAGGCCCCTGCGCGCTGCAACGCATCAGGACGGTTCACACCGGCATAGGCGACTTTCAGTACAACCTGTCCGTCACCCGGTTCCGGGATCGGTCGTTCGGTCAGTTGTAAAACATCAGGACCACCCGGTTTGGTGATCTCAACAGCGCGCATCATCTGGGTCATAGGCACCTCCTTTGCGCAATGCCTAGCAGGCATACGGGCCGGGGCCTAGCGCCAAGATGCCCTACTTTCGAGGGTTCAACATGCCCGGAAGATCGGCCCGCATTCTCATGGGTGCTTTCACCTGCCCGGCCAGCCAGTTCGGAACCGCCAGAAACGGTTTCAACACCGGATTGTCGCGTACCTGCGCCTTGAGCTTTTCAAACTCCATGACATTTGCGATCCGGCGGTCCAGGAATTCCCACGTGCGCTGATGGTCGGGGCTGTCATCGCCCAGCCAAAACAGCAACGTCGACGAATAGACCCCCGACAGAGTGGCACGTTTGGTGTACCAATTCACATCGTCCGATGTGTCGCCCAGCGCATCCCAGATCAGATCGCAGGTTTGCCAAACCGCCTTGGCCCCATCCGCCGCATGGGTCGGCAGGGAAAACAAGGTCATGCCACGGCGTACCAACTCTTTGTCTTCGACCGCCTGCAACCGGAACCGAACCGCAGCTGCAATCTTGTCGCGGAATTTCAACTCGCTCAGATCTTCGGACTTGATACGATCCAACATCGCCTGATCGCCGCGTGCGTGGTAAGCCAGCGCCAGATCAACCGCCCCGCGTGGACAGATCGCACGGGCCAGACCATCATCCAGGTCACAATCGGAAATAGAGGCACGAAAACTGGTTTCCGACCAGCCGTCGAAGGGAACATGGATCAGCATCGCATCCAAAAGCTGCTGCTTTGCATCTTCATATGTGGTCGTCATGGCGGTTCTCCGGTTGTCGGGCCCAGTACTAGACAAGTTAGGGCGGCTTTGCTATACGGCCAACTCCTGCAATTTCCTTGCAACTCTATCTAGAAAGGTGGTGACAACCACATGCAGGTTAGTGTTCGCGACAATAACGTCGATCAGGCGCTTCGTGCCCTGAAGAAAAAGCTGCAGCGCGAAGGCGTGTTCCGTGAAATGAAGCTGAAGCAACATTTCGAGAAACCGTCCGAGAAAAAAGCGCGTGAGAAAGCTGAAGCGATTCGTCGTGCCCGTAAACTGGCACGCAAGAAAGCCCAGCGCGAAGGTCTGCTCTAAGACTTTCCTCATCCAGCTTTGGATGACACTATTTGACGACCCCCGAGGCCCCGCCCGGGGGTTTGTCGTTTCAAGGGTGGGTTTTATTCCGCCGACTCGTGCTTCAGGGTGTGCGACAAGCCGCCATTTCCCCACCAGCAACATTTTGCCCGGCGTTTTGCAGCGCAGCGAATCCCGCTATGGTAGCATTGCCCCGCCAGAATTCGCCTAATATTTCTGCGCCTCTATCTGACCTCAGCAAGCCGCTTGTAACTGGCGACGTCCAACCGGACGACACTTACAAACGGAGGCTACCATGTCGACTGCAAGTCAAATCGAGCAAGAAATGCTGGCGCTGATCAACGCCGAGCGCACATCACGCGGGCTTACCCCACTGCAACTGGAAACACAGCTGAACGACTCATCCGAAGATCACAGCAGCTGGATGCTGGACACCGACACGTTCAGCCATACAGGCCAAGGCGGTTCTAGTGCGACACAGCGTATGCAGGATGCAGGTTTTGATCTGTCCGGCAGCTGGCGCACTGGCGAGAATATCGCCTGGCAATCAGAACGCGGCGAGCCCGGCATCAGCGATGACGTCGCGCAGTTGCACGAAAACCTGATGAACAGCCCGGGACACCGAGCAAACATTCTGAACCCTGATTTCGAATATATTGGCATCGGCATTGAAACCGGTGACATGCAAGGATTCGACGCGGTGATGGTCACTCAGAATTTCGCGGCCACTGACAGCGCTGTGATGCTGGACAACGGGAACGCTCCGGTTCCACCTGTGGACGATGTGGCGGACCCCCAAGACCCGGACGCCGAGACGCCCGACACCGATGTGGCCGAACCCGAGGATCCGGATACCGAGACGCCCGACACCGATGTGGCCGAGCCTGAGGAGCCTGATGCTGAAACGCCTGACACCGACGTGGCCGAGCCCGAGGACCCGGATGCCGAAACGCCTGACACCGACGTGGCCGAGCCAACCCCCGAGACACCGGTCGGTGAAGAACCTGACGGATGTTTCGACGTGACAGCCTTCCTGGCCGAACTGGAAGCTTTCCTGGATAACGTTCTGGCGCAGATTGATCAGTTCCACTGGGAGACAGACGACATGACGCCGTCGGATATGGCCGAGGATGACATGCAGGATACAGACACCGACGACATGGACATTGTTGAGGTCGATGACATGGACCCGGTCGAAGCCCCCGTTGACGACTATGCCGGCTCGGACGGAACAGATGACGCAGACATCTATGTATTCAATTTCTGGGGCACGGGCTGCATGATCGAAGCAGCCTGATAGCAGCTGAGGTGCGGGGCGGCTGGCTCGCCCCGCATGGCGCCATCAGTAAATCTTTGGCACGTACAATTCATCCGGCAAAACGCGACGCTCGTATTCCGGGTTATATCGGCGGTCAGGCAGATTGACTTTTTCCTGTGGCACATCCGTGTATGGAACTTTCGTCAAAAGATGCTCGATACAGTTCAACCGCTCGCGCTTTTTGTCATTGCCTTCGACAATGTACCAAGGGGCTTCGGGAATATTGGTCCGGAAGAGCATATCCTCTTTCGCCTTGGTATAAGATTCCCAACGGATGCGGGATTCCAGATCCATCGGCGACAGCTTCCACTGTTTCATCGGGTCGTGAATCCGCATGAGGAATCGCAATTGCTGTTCTTCATCCGTGATCGAGAACCAGTATTTCAGCAGAATAATCCCTGATCGCACCAACATCCGTTCGAATTCGGGAACGTCCTGAAAAAACTGTTCAACCTGATCCTCGGACGCAAAACCCATCACCCGTTCAACGCCTGCGCGGTTGTACCATGACCGATCGAACAGCACGATCTCACCAGCCGCAGGCAGATGCGGCACGTAACGCTGAAAATACCACTGGCTCTGCTCGCGACGGCTGGGCGCGGGCAGGGCGACCACACGCGCGACACGTGGATTCAAGCGCTGGGTGATCCGTTTGATCACGCCCCCCTTGCCCGCGCTGTCGCGACCTTCGAACAGAATACAGACCTTGGCACCGGTGTGCTGAACCCAATCCTGCACTTTGATCAGCTCAGCTTGCAGGCGCAGCAGGTTGCGGAAATAGACCTTACGATCCAGCATATCCGGGTGTTGTTCCCGATAGATCTTCCGCACTTCCATCGACAGCATCGGTTCGCTGAACTCGATCTCAAAATCTTCGTCCAACGTGTCTTCCAATTCGGCCTCAAGCCAATCTTTGGGTCCACCGTTGTTTTCGTAAGCCAAGGTCAGCTCCTTTTTTGTTATCGGGTTCGAACCATATCGGGCCTGTGTAACCGCCTGACGTCATCAGATAAATTGATGCAAGACGATGACGCCCAATGCTGCCGAAATCTCCGAAAATCCAGTCGGCGCGGGCATATGGTCTTTCCCCCAAATGTGAACGTCCAACCCAGAGGTTACAAGCGTCAGAATTGACGCAAGGCAGAACACAGGAACGCGCAGCGTGCTGAATGCTTGCATTGCCTCGATTTTGTGCGGCAAGACTGTCTGGACTTACAGGATGCAAAGCGCGTGACGTTCTTTCTTTCTCTCTTACCGACGATTTGGCCTTGGTTGATTCTGATCGCCGCGCAGGTAACTGCGCTTGTGGGGCACTGGGCGGTCGCGCTGTCACTGCTGGTTCTGTTTGCAAGCATCGCCTCAGCAACGGGGCTGATGTCACTTCTGGCTATTGCGGCTGTGGTCGGTGGGCTGGCCGGAGCCGCCTTGCTGCCGCACCTCCAAGGGCGGCTTGCGGTCGCAGGACACGCGCTTTTGATCCTGTGGTGTCTGGCCATGGGGGCGCATCTTCTGCCCGGATTTCAGAACCTGAAAGTGTTGGATCAGGTACAGGCCGGTGCCGCCAGCACAGGGTTCACAATGCACCTGAATCTGGACAAACCGATGGTCTTCTTTGCCGTTCTTTTGGCTTGGCCCGGGATGTTTCAAAGCACCATTCAGACCAAATTCGGCCCGCTGGCAGCTGGGCTGCTGCTTTTGCCGGGGCTGTTTCTTTTGGGTCTTGTTGTCGGCGCGATACAGCCAGAGTTTTCGATCCCACCGTGGTGGCTGGTCTTTGTCCTGTCCAACTTGTTTTTGACCTGCCTGACGGAAGAAGCCTTCTTTCGTGGCTACCTGCAATCCGCCATCACCTCACGTCTTGGTGCGGTAGGAGGCGTGATTGCGGCTAGCCTGCTGTTTGGGTTGGCTCACTTTGGCGGAGGACCGACACTTGTGGTCTTTGCCTCAATTCTCGGGTTGGCCTGTGGCTTGGGGTATTACGCAACACAGCGGCTTTGGGTGCCCGTTGCAATGCATTTCGGGTTCAACCTTGTGCACCTGCTGCTGTTCACCTATCCCGGCCCCGCCTGAAAGTCAGACCGGCAGAGCGGTAGTCTTGAACACTGTGCGCAAAGCAAACGAGCTTTGCATCTGAGCCACCCCGGGCAATCGCGACAGATATTGCCGGTGAATGCGCGCAAAATCCTCGGTGTTTTCGGCCACCACTTTCAGGATATAGTCCGCCGTCCCGGCCATCAGGTGGCACTCCAATACGTCGGGAATACGCGCCACTGCCTTTTCAAAGGAATCCAAAACCTCTTCGGCCTGTCCTTGCAGGGTAATCTCGACAAAGACGGTTGTAGGCACGTTCATCTTGCGGGCATCCAGCAACGCCACATAGTTGCGGATGAACCCCTCAACCTCGAGACGCTGAACACGCCGATGGCAGGCAGACGGCGACAGGTTGACCTGCTCGGACAGCTCCGAATTCGACATCCGGCCGTTTTTCTGGAGGGCGGCCAGAATCTTTCTATCAGTCGTATCTAAGGCCATTCGTGCAATTCCTTTGCGGGATTTACACTTTATATAGGAGATTCTTCCAAAGAAAATTCCCACGGCACGTTTTCTTTCACAGAAATTGCGCACCGGAATGCACATAATTTAAGCAGTTTATGAACGGAGACCACCATGAAAATCGGTTGCCCCAAGGAAATCAAACCTCAGGAATTCCGCGTCGGCATGACGCCCAACGCCGCTCAGGAAGCGGTTGCCCGCGGTCACGAAGTGCTGATCGAAACCGGTGCAGGCATCGGCGCTGGTTTTGACAATGACGCGTACGTTGCAGCAGGCGCACGCATCCTCGACACCGCAGAAGAAGTGTTCGCCACCGCTGACATGATCGTTAAGGTCAAGGAACCGCAAGCTGTCGAACGCAAGATGCTGCGTGAAGGTCAGCTGCTGTTCACCTACCTGCATCTGGCACCCGACCCAGAGCAAACCCATGACCTGCTGGAATCAGGCTGTACAGCAATCGCCTATGAAACCGTAACCGATGCCAATGGCGGTCTTCCTCTGCTGGCGCCGATGTCCGAAGTCGCTGGTCGTCTGGCGCCTCAGGTCGGCTCGTGGACCCTGCAAAAAGCCAATGGTGGACGCGGTGTTCTGATGGGCGGCGTTCCCGGTGTGGGCCCGGCCAAAGTCGTCGTGATCGGTGGCGGTGTCGTGGGTACGCACGCAGCCAAGATCGCGGCTGGCATGGGCGCAGACGTCACCGTTCTAGACCGCTCTCTGCCGCGGCTGCGTTATCTGGATGATGTCTTTGGTGGGACATTCAAGAACCAATATTCAACGGCGGGCGCCACGGCCGAGCTGATCCGGGATGCCGATATGGTCATCGGTGCCGTTCTGATCCCTGGCGCTGCGGCTCCTAAACTTGTATCGCGCGCTCAATTGTCGACCATGAAGCCTGGCGCGGTCCTGGTTGATGTCGCCATCGATCAGGGCGGGTGCTTCGAGACTTCGAAAGCCACCACCCATGCCGACCCGATCTACGATGTCGATGGCATCATGCATTACTGCGTGGCAAACATGCCCGGTGCTGTGGCGCGTACTTCGACCATCGCATTGGGCAACGCCACGATGCCCTTCATGCTGTCTCTGGCAGACAAAGGCTGGAAACAGGCATGTCAGGACGATCCGCACCTTCTGGAAGGTCTGAACGTTCATGCAGGGCAGCTGACTTACTATGCCGTCGGCAAAGCCCTGGGTATTGACGTGGTTTCGCCCAACGTGGTGGTCAAGTCATAAGCAAAGATGGTTCTGAACCACAGTTTACAAACCAAAAAAGCACCGCGCTTTCGCGCGGTGCCCAGCCCAACAGGATAATGGCAAATTTTATGCCCGGTTGACAGGCAGGAGCCGTCACCCCTGTTTCTGAATTTCCACTGCGTGTGGGTAAGGGATCGAGATACCCTTGTCGTCAAAGGCTTCTTTCACAGCCTTGGTCAGTTCGAATTTGGCATCCCAATAATCCGCCGCATCACACCAGAGCCGCGCCGTCAGGTCCACTGAACTGTCCCCAAGATTGGTGACCTTGACCCAGGGCTCGGGATCGCTATGAATGCGGTCGTCCGCTTTCGCCACGTCCAAGATGATCTGCATCGCCTTGTCCGCACTGTCACCATAATCAATACCGAACACCAGATCGACGCGACGCGTGTCATGTGCCGAAAAGTTGGTGATGATCGATCCCCAGGACTGACCGTTCGGGACAATGATCTGAACGTTGTCAGGGGTTACCAGTTCGGTGGTGAACAGGTTCAAATCCTTCACGGTTCCTGCTGTGCCGCCAATATCCACATACTGACCCAGTTTGTAGGGTCGGAAGACGACCAGCATGACACCGGCAGCCAAATCGCTGAGCGTGCCTTGCAGCGCCAGACCGATGGCCAGCGAAGCGGCACCCAGTATGGCAACGATGCTTGTGGCTTCGATCCCAAAGATGCCAAGAACGGCAACCAGAACCATGGCCAGTATGGCCCATTTGACAAGGCTCGCCATAAAGTTCCCGAGTGTGGGATCGATATGTGGCGTCGAATTGATCCGGCGGCGCACCATGCCACCGATTGCGCCGGCTACAATCCAGCCTAGGATCAGAACGACAAGCGCCTTGACTGCATTCATGATCAGCGGGGCGTATGCGCCCACCTGTGTTACGACCTCATCCACGCGCATCTCCTTTCAACAGCAAGAAACCCGCGAGGTTTTCGCGGGGGTCACCGGATTGTGAGCTAAGATTGCGTTTCGGTCTAGGTGCGACTTTCGCCGGATTTCCCCGTTGTTCGTCAAAAAACACGGCCTGACCGGAAATGCACAGGGCAAAGGGCTTACATGATCGCAGTTTGATCCCTAGCTTTGACGAGATATCCAATCAGGAGCCCCCAATGCTGGACAACAAACCTCATCCGATCATGGCCCGCTGGCCTGCCCAATCCCCGGACAAGATCCAACTGTACTCCTATCCAACCCCAAACGGCGTCAAAGCGTCGATCATGCTTGAGGAAACCGGCCTGCCTTACGAGGCTCATCTGGTGACGCTCGCGGATGCGGATGTCAAAAGCCCCGAGTTTCTATCGCTGAACCCGAACAACAAAATCCCTGCTATCATCGATCCCAACGGCCCCGATGGTGAACCGCTTGCCTTGTTCGAAAGCGGCGCCATCCTGCTGTACCTGGCAGAGAAGTCCGGCAAGTTATTGGGTGAAAGCGCCGCCGACAAACACCGCATCACCCAGTGGCTGATGTTTCAGATGGGCGGGGTCGGTCCGATGTTCGGCCAGCTGGGCTTTTTCCACAAATTTGCGGGCAGCGAGATCGAAGACCCCCGCCCGCGCGAACGCTATATCAACGAGGCGAAACGCCTGTTGAACGTGGTCAACACCCAGCTTGAAGGGCAAGATTGGATCGCAGGCGACTATTCAATCGCTGACATTGCCCTTGCGCCATGGCTGAACGCGTTGGATTTCTACGGCACGAAAGACGTTGTCGGCTGGGACGACTACGCCAATGCTGTCGCCTATGTCGACCGTTTCATGCAACGTCCGGCGGTTCAGCGCGGCAAGGTCATACCTGCGCGCGGCTAAACGATCGAATTTTTGGAAGGGTGCCTGTCGCGGCACCCTTTTTGCATGTCTCAACCGGGCAGCGCGCCTGTCAGCACATAGCGCAGAATTTTCACAACCTGAGCAGGTTCTTCGGCCACTGCAAGCGCGGCCGCGTCGACTTCTTTCAACGCATGCTGATGATCCGGGCCGTGCAGAACAATGATCGACTTGCCAAGTGCCGCAGCATAACCCGCGTCAAAGGCTGCGTTCCACTGTTTGTACTTGTCTCCAAACCGAACAACCACGACGTCCGCATCCGCAATCCCCTTGCGCGTGCGGATCGCGTTGACCATCGCGCCCTTATGGTCGTGCCAATATTTGTTCGGCTCGGCCCCTAGAATGGCGACACCGCAATCATCGCTGGCAGCATGATCGGTCACAGGGCTGTTGAATGTCACATCCAACCCTTGCGCACCCTCAATGATCTGTTCCCGCCAGTCGGTGTGAATTTCGCCCGAGAGGTAAACGTTCAGCATATTCAGTCCTCCGCAAATACAGAAAGGGCGCCGCCGCCCCTTCATCTTTTCAAAAATACTCTCGCCGAAGGCGATCCTGAGTTACCCGCGCAGGACGCCGCCGGTCGCCTTGGTAACTTTCGAGATGATCTTTTCGGCCACCGCTTCGATGTCTTTTTCCTTCAGCGTCGTGTCCGTCGGCTGCAGGCGCACGGTGATGGCCAGAGATTTCTTACCTTCACCCAGGCTTCCGCCGATGAATTCGTCAAAGACGCGTACATCCTCGATCAGCGCCTTGTCAGCACCCGCTGCAGCATTCACCACCGTCAGCGCCTCGACACCTTCATCGACGACAAAGGCAAAATCACGTTCGACCGCCTGAAGATCTCGCAGCTCCAAAGCGGCACGGGTGGCACCGGATTTGCGGGGCAGAGGCACCTCGTCCGGCCAGATGGTAAACGCCATCGCCGGACCCTTGATGTCCATCGCCTGCAAGACACGCGGATGTAGTTCGCCGAACACGCCCAGTACCTTTTTCGGACCCAGGCAAATCTTGCCATGACGTCCCGGATGCCACCAGGCGTCCCCGTCACGAAGGATCTGCACCTTCGCCGGTGCACCAATGGCAGCCAGTACAGCTTCAGCATCTGCCTTGGCGTCAAACACATCCACCGCTCGCGCGGCCCCGTGTACATCCTTCGGTCCGTCACGACCGACCAGCAAGCCGGTGATCTGGGTTTTCTGATCGCCGGGCTCTCCGTCATGGAACACCGGGCCAACCTCGAACAAAGCCACGTCCGCAAAGCCTCGCGCCTGATTGCGTGCCGCCGCTTGTAACAGGCCAGGCAGCAAGTCCGGGCGCATGTGGCTCATCTCGGACGAGATCGGGTTTTCCAGTTGGGTCGCCTCATCACCTCCGCCGAACAGCGCTGCGGACGCCTGATCAATGAAGGTGTAGCTGACGCATTCATTATAGCCCAGCGCAGCGCAGGTGCGACGCGCCATGGACTGACGGCGCTGCGTCGGTGTCATAACAGCCTTCGGGATTCCATCCGTCACACGTGGCAACGGTTTGCCCTGCAACTTGGTCAGCGACGCAATCCGCGCGACCTCTTCCACCAGATCGGCCTCACCCATAATATCGGGTCGCCAGCTGGGCACATGAGCCATCTCACCTTCAAGGCGGAAACCCAGGCGGGTCAGGGTCTGACGCTGTTCGCTTTCCGGAATGTCCATTCCGACCAGAGACTGCACCCGCGCCGCGTCCAACTTGTAAGCCCGCCCGTGGTTCGGGGCCTTGCCCGCTTCGACCACGTTGGAGGCTTCGCCGCCGCAGATATCCAGGATCATCTGGGTTGCGTGTTCCAACCCTTCACGGGTGTAATCTGGATCAACACCGCGCTCGAACCGGTACCGCGCGTCCGAATTGATCTTGAGCGCGCGACCCGTAAGGGCAATCTGCACATGATCCCAAAACGCGCTTTCGAGGAAGACGTTAACCGTCTCTTCGGTGCAGCCTGTTTCCTCGCCCCCCATGATCCCGGCAATCGATTCCGGGCCTTTGTCGTCCGAAATCACCATCATGCCTGGCTGCAGAGTATATTCTTTCTCATCCAGCGCCACCAGCGTCTCGCCACCTTTGGCGCGATGCACCCGCAGGTTGCCTTGCACTTTATCCGCATCAAACACGTGCAGCGGGCGGTTGTGGTCGAAGGTCATATAGTTGGTAATGTCCACCAAGGCCGAGATCGGACGCAGGCCAATAGCCTTCAGCTGATCCTGCAGCCACTGCGGGCTGGGGCCGTTCTTGACGCCGCGGATCAGACGCCCGGTGAAATGCGGCGCGCCGTCCAAAGTGTCTTCGTCAATGCTCACCTTGATCGGGCACTCGAAATCCCCGGGAACCGGCGCATAGTCACGCTGTTTCAACGTGCCGATACCGCGCGCGGCCAGATCACGCGCGATCCCCTCAACGCCCAGCGCATCGGGCCGGTTCGGCGTAATCGCAATCTCGATCATCGGATCGACCTTCGACGGATCGTTCTCGGCCAGCCAGTCGACAAATTTGTCGCCAACTTCACCGGTAGGCAGCTCGATGATGCCGTCATGCTCCTCCGACAGCTCCAGCTCGCGCTCGGACGCCATCATGCCAAAGCTTTCGACGCCCCGGATCTTGCCGACGCTGATGGTGATATCCAGACCGGGGATGTACATGCCCGGCTTGCAAACCACGACGGTGATGCCTTCACGCGCGTTCGGGGCCCCGCAGATGATCTGCAGATCACCCTCGTCCGTCGCAACCGTGCAGACCCGCAGCTTGTCAGCGTCCGGGTGTTTCTCGGCATGTTTGACATGGCCCAGCGTAAAGCCTGCCAACCGGTCCGCCGGGTTCACGATCTCTTCGACCTCCAGGCCAAGGTCGGTCAGCGCCTCGGCGATCTCATCAACCGAAGCGTCAGTGTCGAGGTGGTCTTTCAGCCAGGACAGAGTGAATTTCATTGCACGGGGCCTTTTTTGGCAGATATCCAGTCGGCACAGGCAATGGCAAAGAATGGACCAAGGTGCAAGCGCTGTGCGTCATGGATAGGTGGGGGTGCGGCCCAAAAGCTCGTCCAATTGCCGCCCGATCCAGCCATGCGGGATGAAATGCCCGCCTGGGTGGGTGTCCAGTACCACCTGCCCCTGCGCGCAATCTGTCCATTCCACCCGGCTGAGCGTCAGGATCGGCACCACGCTCCAATCGCCGCGCGGGGTCGCTCCGTTACAGTTGTACTTTTCCCGCCACAGGGCCACCGGATAGGTCGTGTCACCTTTCGCGCCATAGGGAAAATCCATCACCGTATCGCTGAGGCCGTGGACATGGCGCGCCTCGCGCGGGCCTTCGGGGCAGTTTTCTGTCTGGCGAATGCTGCCCGCAACGGCCAGCAAGGCGGCAACGTCATTGCCCGACTGGCACACATAGCGCCACGCCATCGCGCCACCAAAGGAATAGCCCGAGACATAGATGCGGTCAGGGTCAATCGGATAGCGCTTGGCCACATCTTCCAGCACCCGGTCGGCAAAAGGCACATCGTCGGTGCCCGAGGTCCAGAAATCCCAGCTTTTGCCCAGCCCGTTCGGGGCCACTAGTAACACGCCCCGCAGCTTGGTCGCCCCGGCAATGCGCTCATGGTTCACGACAACGGTTCCCTGCCGCGCCCAGCCGTGGAAATGCAGCAACACGGGCAGAGGCGTTTCGCCGTCCCAGCCCTCAGGCTCCAACACATGATACGAGCGGTCGCCGACCTCACAGGCCGTGTCGCCGTGACAGTCGGTGTTCCAAGGCCCCATGGCGAAGGCGGGTAAGGCGGTCAGCAACAGAAGGCAAAGCAGTCGATAGATCATGCGCCTGACCCTAGCGAGACTTTCCGCGCTGTCACATAACATATCGGTGTAGGAGGGCGTAGGCCGGGCTTCAGCCCGGCGTCCATCTATCACAAATGGCGGGCTGAAGCCCGCCCTACACCTGCCCTACATCCGATCCAAGCACCAAGCCGCGCCATCGCCAGACCGCGGGATGGCGATCCTTGGTCTGTATTGGGCACTTTATGCCAGCCAAATCCGAGCACTGTTTGAGCGTTGCGCTGGCGGAGACAAATCGCCAGCCCGTACGGGCGGTGTCGTCCATTGGGCTCGAACCAATGGCGCCGCAATGAACGACCGATGGCGCGGCGGCCTATCGGCCTTTGCTCATCTAGTTTATTGGTCTCTATTGATGTCTGCCTTCATATACTCGATTGAGCGTACCAACTCGAACCGGATACAGTCATCAACCTTTCGAAGAACACCATCAGAACATTTCATAGTGGGTTCGGATTTAGCAAACCGACTCTGTAGAGCTTCTAAGACGACTTTAGTTTTCTCACCTACAATCTCGGAGCCGATAAGGGCGATTTCAGATTGCAGTGCCCAGACGCGCCGAACCTCTGGATGAAAATACCAAGGCGTGCATGTCTCGGTATCTTTAGCAAGAACAGCCTTTCCTACCTGCGCGATAAATTCGCGATACAGAGACCGCTTCTCTCGATTTAAGTCCAGTTCCGACGACAGTTTTGTTTGGCTTCGCCAAATGTAAAGAGAAATCCAAAAACCAAAGAATAAAGCCCAGATTGGGTTCTTTGCAACTTCCGTCAGCCATTCTATCAACCAGCTGAAGTCACGGCAGAAATTCTCGCATGCCGTGATCACGTTCGCTTCGCTCACCTGCTCAAACCACCATGCAGATTCGGCATATCCAACGCCGCAAACCCATAGTGGCGCAACCAGCGCAGGTCTGAATCAAAGAACGCCCTCAGATCAGGAATGCCGTATTTCAGCATCGCCAGACGGTCGATCCCAATGCCAAACGCAAAGCCTTGATAGACCTCAGGATCAATCCCACCGGCGGCGATCACCTTGGGGTGGACCATGCCCGAGCCCAGAATCTCCATCCAGTCATCGCCCTCGCCGATTTTCAGCTGACCGTTGTCCCAGGAACAGCGGATATCGACCTCGGCCGACGGTTCGGTGAACGGGAAGTGCGAGGCGCGGAAGCGCAGCTCGACGTCGTCGACCTCGAAAAACGCCTTCACGAACTCTTCCAGAACCCATTTCAGGTTCGCCATCGAGATGTCTTTGTCGATGGCCAGACCTTCGACCTGATGGAACATCGGCGTGTGGGTTTGGTCGTAGTCGGCGCGGTAGACGCCGCCCGGACAGATCACGCGGATCGGCGCGCCCTGTTTCTCCATCGACCGGATCTGCACCGGCGAGGTATGCGTCCGCAGCACATGCGGCGGGCGATTGTCGCCCTCGGCGCGGTGCATGTAAAACGTGTCCATCTCGGCCCGCGCGGGGTGATGGCCGGGAATGTTCAGGGCGTCGAAATTGTACCAGTCGGTCTCGATCCGCGGCCCTTCGGCCACCGAGAAGCCCAGTTCGGCAAAGATCGCGGTCAGTTCCTCAGTCGCCTGGCTGATCGGGTGGATCGAGCCTTGACGGCGGGCGCGGGTTGGCAGAGTAACGTCCAGCCATTCGGTGCGCAGACGTTCATCCAGCGCGGCATCGGCCAGCGCGGCCTTTTTGGCGGACAGAGCCGAGTTGATCTCATCCTTCAGGGCGTTCAGCGCGGGGCCTGCGACCTGACGTTCCTCGGGCGTCATCTTGCCCAGCTCGCGCATCTTCAGCGCAACCTCGCCTTTTTTGCCCACGGCAGCGACGCGGATCGCCTCAAGCGCGTTTTCGTCGCCTGCTTCGGCGATTTGGCCCAGATATTTTGCCTTAAGATCGTCCATGACGGCCCTCTGAAATTGGTCGAGAACCTGCTATCGGCCCCGCCCCGCGAATGCAAGCGGGACGGTGCGGATCAATAGCTGTATTCCGGGAAAATCCGGGTCAGGTCGCCATTCCAGTCGCCATTGTAGTGATCCAGCAACTCATCTGCCGGAACCTTACCAGTGTCGATGCTTTCCTTGAGCGCATTCAGGAAATGCGTCTCATCCGGGACCAGCCCCCCTGCACCGGGGCGTGCGCGGGCCTTCAACCCGGCCTCAGAGATCGCAACAACCTCACGCGCCAGATCGTGCATGTTGATGTCACCGACCTGCGCCTGAAGGCCATTGACCGCAGCTTGCACGCGCAGTTCCTCGCGCGTTTCCGCATCCCAGCCCTTAACCAGATCCCACGCCGCATCCAGCGCGCCCTGATCGTAAGTCAAACCAACCCAGAAGGCGGGCAGCGCACACAGGCGGCGCCACGGGCCACCATCTGCCCCGCGCATCTCCATGTATTTCTTGATCCGTGCTTCGGGGAAAGCCGTGGTCAGATGATCGGCCCAATCGCTGAGGGTCGGTGTCTCACCCGGCAATGCAGGCAATTCCCCTTTGAGGAAGTCGCGGAACGACATGCCCAGCGCGTTGATATACTGGCCGTCGCGATAGACAAAATACATCGGCACATCGAGCGCATATTGCACGTAACGTTCGAACCCAAAGCCGTCTTCGAACACAAAGGGCAGCATCCCGGTGCGTGCATCATCCAGATGCCGCCAGATATGGCTGCGCCAGCTTTTCTGACCGTTGGGCTTGCCTTCAAAAAAGGGCGAATTGGCAAACAGGGCGGTCGCCACTGGCTGAAGCGCCAGTGCCACGCGCAGTTTCTGCACCATGTCGGCCTCGGACCCGAAGTCGATATTGACCTGAACCGTGCAGGTACGCCGCATCATGGCGCGGCCCATGGTGCCGACCTTTTCCATATAGTCGTTCATCAGCCGATAACGCCCCTTGGGCATCAACGGCATTTCCTCGTGGGTCCATATCGGGGCCGCGCCCAGACCGATGAAACCAACGCCGATCTCGTCCGCGATGTCCTTCACCTCACGCAGGTGGGTGTTTACCTCATCGCAGGTCTCGTGGATCGTCTCAAGCGGGGCACCGGAAAGCTCCAGCGCGCCACCGGGTTCCAGGCTGACATTTGCACCGTCTTTTTCAAGACCGATCAACTTGTCGCCTTCGCGCACTTCGCCCCAGCCATGGCGATCCCGCAGACCTTCCAGCACGGCCACAATCGAGCGTTTGCCTTCAAACGGCAGCGGCTTCAGCGTGTCTTTGCAATAGCCGAACTTTTCGTGCTCGGTGCCGATGCGCCAGTCTTCTTTGGGTTTGCAGCCTGATTCCAGATATTCGGCCAGTTGCTCATGGCGTTCGATCGGACCGCCGCCGGACTGAGGGATGGACATGAACCGTGCTCCGATCCTGATGTGTCTGTCTTGAAGGTCAGTCGTGGTCGTAAATGACGCCAGTGTCAATGCAACCGCAAATGTGCCGGGCGCGATGGGGTCCGTTCCCAGATGACAACGGGATGTCGTGATTTACCGTTGAGTTCCGACAGCATCTGTTCGGTTTTCAACCCTGGCAGGCTAGAGAACACATCAAACAAAGCCTCTGCCCCTTCTGCATTCACAGGAATGTGAAGCGCCGGCTGTCCCGACTGATCCAAAACCCAATGCGCCGGGCTTGAGGTCGGGTCGAGCGCAAGCCGTTCAATTTCGCGCGTCGCCACGATGCCGCCATCCAAGGGGCCCAGATAGGTGATCTGACCTTCGTCCACGGTCACCACACCCTGCCCGCCTGCGCCGGTTCTGAACCGGGCGCGCTGTATGCCAATGACCGCCAATGCCACAGACACCAAGATTAGGAACCAGCCCAACCATGCCAACAGCCCACCCGGCCCGCTGACCCAGCTGAGGCCGAGAATTAGAACGAAGACAGCAACCAAAACTTCGCGCCAACGCCACAGCGCCAATTTTGCTTCGGGTCGGATGAAACTCATGGCACTACCTTTTGCGGTTTCTGCAGAAGCGCTACACGGTACCAACCGACTTGCCGGAACCCAATCGCCTCATAAGCACGAGCTGCAGGCGAATTGTTCGCGAACAGGATAGCCGACGTCGCACCTTCGGATTTTGCTTTTTGCATCAATGCGGTCGTGACCCGGCGACCCAGACCACGATTCCTGTTTTCGCGCGGCACGAAAACGCCTCCCACCTGTATCTGGTCGTGAATCTTGGCATTCACGGCCGCCATTGCAACAGGAGACGCATCTTCCAATAGAACAATCGCCCTATCTGCGGTCAGTTCCGCATCGACACGCTCAGCAGCAAGTTCGCGTGCCTCTTTACCAGCGGCCTGCCCTGTATCTTCAATGTAATCCGCGAACCAAGATCGCAGCCAAGTCCGATCCGAACCTTGCATGCCGCGACACGGGATCAGTGCTTCGGGCAAGTCCTTCAGATCTCGTCGGTACAACGGTTCATCATGGTGCAAACGGTACCTGGCCTGCGCCATATCCAGAGCTTTTAAAGTTAACTCGACCTGAAGCGCATCACCGGTCATACCAAGAACCGTTTCGCCTTCGATCATCCGAGCAAAACTCTCTGCCGCTTCAGTCGCACGATCTGGCAATTGAACCATTAGGTAGCCCTTTTTGCTCAACCCAAAGACGCCCTGAATTCGATCCTTACCCCAAATGAAGTAGCGACTGGAATGGTCATATGCGTTCAATCCCACTCCGTGTGCCGCCAGATTGCTACGCAGAAACATTGAGCTGTCCGGGTAGTTTGCCAGGAACGCCTCGAGCGCAGGAGCATCTGACGAAACCGCCTCTCGAATCACGCCCAATCCCCCAGCGCCTGTTGCCACATGGTTAGCGCTGCAACGGCTGCCGTATCCGCCCGCAGGATACGCGGGCCCAGACTGACCACATGCGCATACGGTAATGCTGTCAGTCGCGCGCGTTCTTTCTCAGAAAAACCGCCTTCCGGGCCGATCAGAATCGCCCAAGGCCGTCCTTTTTCATTAGCGGCCAATCGCAGGGCCGAGCCGACCTCGGCCTCGTTGCAGAACATCAACTGACGGTCTTCGGGCCATGTATCCAGTACACGATCCAGCCGCTGCAGGTCGGTGACTTCGGGCACGAATGTGCCGCCACACTGTTCTGCAGCCTCGACCGCATGGGCCTGCAAGCGGTCCTGACGGATGCGTTCGGAATTGGTGAATTCGGTCTGCACAGGCAGGATGCGGGCCGCGCCCATTTCTGCCGCTTTTTCGACGATGAAATCGGTGCGAGCCTTTTTAATCGGCGCAAACAGGAACCACAGATCGGGCGGTAATTGCAAAGGTTTGGTCTGTTCAAGGCAGGTCAATACTCCACCCCGCTTGCCCGCTTCTGTCACGTTGGCCAACCATTCGCCATCCCGGCTGTTGAACAGGGCCACAAACCCGCCAACCGACAGGCGCATCACGCCAAACAGATAATGCGCCTGGTCGCGCGTCAAAGGAACCGATTGCCCCTGACCCAAGGGCTGCTCTACATACAGTCTGATCTTCGCACTCATGAGACCTTACATATGCAAGGCAATGCCCCAACACCAGACGGTCAAGTCGCCGATGCCGTAACCGGCAATTGGGTCGACACTTATGCACCGGCTTTTGCCCGCCCTTATCTGCGCCTCAGCCGCGCGGACCGGCCCATTGGAACGTGGCTGTTGCTGATTCCATGCTGGTGGGGATTAGCGTTGGCCATTCTGCATGATGGCCAGCCCCGTTGGGAAGATCTGTGGATTGCCATTGGCTGCGCGCTGGGCGCGTTTCTGATGCGAGGGGCCGGATGCACCTGGAACGACATCACGGATCGGGACTTCGACGGGCAGGTTGAACGCACACGTTCACGCCCGATTCCTTCGGGACAGGTCAGCGTCCGGCAGGCTGCGGTGTGGATGATCCTGCAATGCCTGCTGGCGCTTGGCATCCTGCTCAGCTTCAATCAGGCCGCGATTGCCATGGGCGTTTTGTCCCTGCTGCCGGTGACAATCTACCCTTACGCGAAACGGTTCACGTGGTGGCCGCAGGTGTTCCTTGGACTGGCCTTCAACTGGGGCGCGCTATTGGCTTGGGCCGCGCATAGCGGCTCTGTAGGCTGGCCTGCCATCACGCTTTACCTGGCGGGCATCGCATGGACCCTGTTCTACGATACGATCTACGCCCATCAGGACGCCGAAGATGACGAGTTGGTGGGCATCAAGTCCACGGCGCGCTTGTTCGGCAAAGATACAGCGAAGTGGCTTAAGTACTTTTTGGTGGCAACGGTATCGCTGATGGGACTGGCCATCATCGATGCGGGCGTGCCGGATGCTTCGATTCTGGCGCTTGTTGTTGCACTTAGCGGACCTTGGGCCATGGGTTGGCACATGGCGTGGCAGTTGCGCGGTCTGGATCTGGAAGACAATGCCAAGCTGCTGCAATTGTTCCGGGTCAACCGCGACACCGGCTTGATTCCGCTGATCTTCCTTTGCGTCGCTTTGCTGCTCTGATTGCACCTGCCGAATGGGGACTGTAAAGATCGGCCCAATCGCCTGAGGAGTGTCGAACCCGAGCATGCGTCTGCCGTATTTTATCGCTGTTTTGCTGATTTTTCTGGTTTCGGCCGGATTGTCCCTCGTGGCCGCCAGCTACGCTGTTACGAAGATCGAAGAGACATCCGAATTCGCTGTGCGTCGATCATTGGACCTTAAAGGACATGACTGGGCCGAGGTCGAATCCGACGGGCTTCGTGTGGTTCTGACAGGCACCGCGCCGGATGAAGCCACCCGATTCAACGCGCTGACCGCTGCTGGAACCGAGGTCGAAACATCCCGTGTGATCGACGAAATGGAGGTCGAGGCCACCTCGGCGCTGGCCCCACCCCGCTTTTCAGCAGAGATTCTGCGCAATGACAGCGGCATCTCGATCATCGGTCTGATCCCCGCCAGCGAGGACAGGGAAGAGCTGATTGACCGGCTGCGCAACCTGGATCGGAGCGTTGCAGTATCGGACTTGATGGAAACGGCAGATTACCCCAAGCCCGACGGCTGGGACGCCGCAATATCTTACGCCATCGAAGCATTGGCACGCTTGCCTCGTGCAAAAGTTTCCGCCAGCTCTGGCTTGGTCAAGATCACCGCAATTGCTGATAGCCAAGAAGAAAAACAGCGGCTTGAACAGGATCTGACGCGCACCGCGCCGCCCAGCTTGCGCATCGGCCTGGCAATCTCGGCCCCCCGCCCCGTCATCACACCCTTTACGCTGCGCTACCTGATCAATGATGAGGGCGGGCAGTTTGACGCCTGTTCCGCGCAGGATGAAAAGGCGCGCGACCGCATCGTAGCCGCCGCACGCGAGGCCGGCTTGCAAGGCACTTATTCTTGCACCATCGGTCTGGGGGAACCCTCACCGCGTTGGCCCGAAGCCGCTGAACTGAGCATTCAGGCCCTGTCAAAAATCGGCAATGGCACTGTCACACTGTCAGATGCCGACATTACACTGGTCGCAGCCCAAGGAACGGACCCTGCCCTCTTTGACCGGGTGGTGGGTGAGCTTGAAACCGCCCTGCCCCCCGTCTTTGCGCTGCACGCCGTGTTGCCGGAACCCGAAGACACAGATGCGACCGGCCCGGTTGAGTTTTCGGCCACCCGCAGCCCCGAAGGCCTGGTGCAGTTGCGCGGTCGTCTGGGCGATGAAACCCTGCGTGACATGGTCGACAGCTATGCCCGGGCCGCATTTGGCTCTGATCAAGTTTACACGGCCACCCGCATCGTGACCGATCTGCCCTCAGACTGGCCTGTCCGAGTTCTGGCCGGGCTGGAAGCATTGGCGCAGCTTCACAACGGGGCCCTGACCGTGACGCCTGATACCGTAGAGTTGACCGGCCTCAGCCACGAAGAAGACGCCAAGGCCCGTATTGCCGGTCAGCTGTCGGATAAGCTGGGCGAAGGTCAGGAATTCACTCTGATGATCACCTATCAGCCTCCGCCGGAACCCGAAGACGCCCTGCCTGATCCGGAAGTCTGTGAACAACAGATCGCTGAAGTCCAGGCTTCCAGCAAAATCGCCTTCGAACCCGGATCGGCCACGATTGCATCGGATTCGCGCGATACCGTGAACCAGATCGCAGACATCCTGCGGGACTGCGGCCCCATTCGACTGGAGATTCAGGGTCACACAGACAGTCAGGGTCGCGAAGAGATGAACCAGCAGCTCAGTCAGGCACGCGCGCAGTCGATCCTGAACGAGTTGCGCGGGCGTCGCATTCCCACCAGCAGCTATACAGCCGTCGGATATGGCGAAACGCAGCCCATTGCGGACAACGACACTGAAGAAGGTCGGGAAGAAAACCGTCGCATTGAATTCCGCCTGATCCGCCCCGAGCCTGTTGAGGCCAATGAAACAGGTCTCGAAGCGCTTGAGACTGAGACTGACACGTCAGAAGCAGACCAGACCGACACGACCGCATCAGATGCGGATGCAGAGGACCAGTAAGTTGAACAGAACTGAATTCATCATCGCCACGGCCATCATTCTGTTTGCGGCCTTCTGCATGGGCTGGTTTGCCAATTGGCTGGCCCACCGCCTGTCCCGCGTCCGCCAAAGCGACGTTGCTGATCTGGACCGGATGAGCCAGGAGTTACACGAAGCCGAAGAAACCCGTGATCAGGCCATCACCTATCTGCAGCAGCGCGAAGCCGAGCTGACCAATCAACTGACGCAGACCGAAGCTGAGCTGGCCGCCGCGATGGACGGCCTGCGTGCCGCGCGGCAAGAGGCCGAAGAATTGCGCGGGCGGATCAACAACGCCGACTGACGCGCCCGCGACATGATCGGATTACAAAATCTGCGCAAGATCCGCGATCAGGTCTTCGGGATCTTCAAGACCAACCGACAGCCGGAACACGCCGTCCCCGGCGTAATCCCGGTAGCTTTCCAGTTGCGCCCCTTCCAGACGGAATGAGGTCTGCATCAAAGCCTCCGTTCCCATCCAGAAAATCAGGCTGCGATGATGGCCAAGTGACACGGCGTAATGGACGATCTTCAATTTGTCGATCATCTGCTGGGCCAGTGCTTCTCCGGTGGCGTTGTCGCCCACCTGAAAGATGATCATGCCGGATGAATTCCGCATCTGCCGCTTTGCCAGTTCGTATTGTGGGTGTGATTTCAGGCCCGGATACACGACTTTGGTGACGGTCCCGCGTGTTTCAAGCCATTCGGCCATCGCCATGGCCCCCGCCTGATGCGCCTGCATTCGAAGCGGCAAAGTGGCCATGCCCCGGGCGATCATCCACGCGTTGAACGGTGACATGATGCTGCCGTGATGAATGGCCGACTCGTTGCGGATTTTCTCGATCAACTCTTTGCGGCCCGCTACCGCTCCGCCAATGGCATCACCATGACCGCCTATGAACTTGGTGACGGAGTGCATGATCAGATCGACGCCCAAATCTTTGCTGGGTTGACCCAGCGGAGAGGCAAAGGTGGCATCGCAAGACAATAACGCTCCGGCATTTTGCGCAATGGCTGACACCGCAGCCAGATCGGTCAGTCGCCCGATTGGGTTTACCGGTGTTTCCGTATGGATCAGCCGTGTGTTTGGCCTGATTGCCGCTGATACCGCCGCCAGATCAGACATGTTGACCGTGCTGACCTCGATCCCCAAGCGCGGCAGCGTATCCCGCGCCAGCTCGGCCACGCCCGCATAAGATACGTCTGAGACGATCACGTGATCTCTGGCTGACAGGAACGTCAGGAAAATCGCAGTTGCAGCGGCCATACCCGACGCCAGACAAATACAATCCTCGGTGCCTTCCAAGACGCTGATCTTGGTTTCAAGCGTTCGCACGTTGGGGTTGGCCCAGCGCCCATAAAGGTAAGGGGCCTCTTCCTCGAGATCATGAGCCGAGAACCCTGCCACCTGACCGGTGACAAAAGTCGATGACATATGCAAAGCCGGTGCAGATGCACCATTGGTCGGGTCCGGTTCTTCACCCGCATGAATTGCGCGCGTCGCAAGACCCTTGTTTCTCAAATCGTTTTGCATGGGGTTGTCCTCTTGATCCGGTTGCTCGGATTTAGCGCAAGCTCTGATGCTGACGTCTAGAGGAAAATTGAGCCTCGTGTGGGTCAAAAACGACCACCGCATTCTTGCGGTGGCGGGCCCATCTCACCACCGGGTTAGTGCGTCTTCGTCTTCGTCCTTGGCGGCAACCCATCCCGCACCGGCCCCAGTGATTTCTTTCTTCCAGAACGGGGCGCGGGATTTCAGGTAATCCATCAGGTATTCAGCCGCCTCGAATGCATCTTTGCGATGCGGCGCGGCCGTGGCCACCATCATGATCCGGTCGCCTGGGGCCAGGCGACCGTGGCGGTGGATCACCAACACATCGCCCAGTGACCAACGATCCTTTGCTTCCTGGGCAATCTTGGTCAGGGCACGTTCGGTCATGCCCGGATAATGTTCGATCTCCATGACATCCAGATCACCGCTTGCAAGATCGCGTACGACGCCGGTGAAGGTGACGATGGCACCGTTGGCATCATCCCCGGCGGCAAAGGCGTTGGCCTCAGCGCCCAGATCGAAAGCTTCTTCTTGAACAGCGATTCTCATCACTTAACCACCTGTCATCGGCGGGAAAAACGCAACCTCACGCACACCGGTCAGCGAGGCGTCAAAATCTGAAAGCTCTTGATCCAATGCCACGCGCAGGGCTGACAAATCGGCAAAAGCCGCTGCGTAACGTTCTTCCCTTGCGCTTAACTCGGCCACCAGATCGCTGACCGTGGCAGCACTGGTTTCGACTTTTTCCTTTGGCAGACCGATGCGTTCGCGCACCCATGCAAAGTACAGCACATCCATCGCTTAGCTCTCCTTCAGATGCGGCATGGCTTTACGTAAGTAGTCATAGCCGGTGATCAATGTCAGCGTTGCAGCAATCCACAACAGCCACAGCCCGATTTGGCCAGCCCAGTACATACCTTCGATGTTCCAGCGCAGGTGGTTTACGTCTTCAACCTGACCCGAAATGATCTGCTCGACCAGATCAGCATCCATTCCGAAGCTTGCCATAACGGCATAGTGTTCAAAGATGCCTTGCGAAAACAGAACCGCGATGGCGATCATCTGCGCAGTGGTCTTCCACTTGGCCAGTTTCGTAACCTTTAGCGTGCCTGCCACATCACCCAGATATTCACGCAGGCCCGAGACAAAAACCTCGCGGAATAGGATCACTGTGGCAGGCAGCACCAGCCACGGGGTCCAGTGTTCGGTCGAGTAGCCGACAAGGATCATAAGCGCGATCACAACCATCGCCTTATCGGCAATCGGGTCCAGCATCGCACCGATTTTGGTTTCCTGCTTCCACGCGCGGGCCAAGTACCCATCGAACCAATCCGTAATCGCAGCCGACAGGAACAGGATCAAAGCGAACCAATCCGCGTATGGCCGGGTAAAGTACAAAAACATGACGGCCAGACCGGGTGCCGCCAACAGGCGCAGGACGGTCAGAATATTGGGCAAGTTCCACTTCATGGCTTGGACCCTATATCGACGCCGCAGGACAGAAAAGCCAAACAGGCAAAAAACTGCGCCACACCCAAACGCTTGGTCAAAGCGCCGCAGGCCTGACGTCTCAGAGTTGTACCTCTTGGCCTTTTCCTGCTTTGCGGTCAGATTGCCGCGCAAGTCCAATCAGAAAGAAACAGATGACAGCGCATATTCAAACCGACGCCCGGTCGAACATGATCGGCAGCCTTTGGATGATCGCCGCGATGGCGGGCTTCGCGCTTGAGGACGCTTTGCTGAAAGCAGCCTCGGCCGTGCTTCCGATCTGGCAGGTGCTGGTGCTGTTTGGCGCGGGCGGCTCGGTGATCTTTGCGGCGGTGGCATTGGCCCGGGGGCAAAACTTGCTGCATCCCGATGTCTTGTCCCGCCCGATGAAAGTTCGGGTGCTGTTCGAGGTCTTTGGTCGGTTGTTCTATGTTCTGGCGATCGCGTTGACCCCTTTGTCTTCGGCTACGGTGATCCTGCAAGCCACGCCACTGGTCGTGGTTGCGGGTGCTGCGATGTTCTTCGGGGAATCCGTCGGCTGGCGGCGGTGGAGCGCCATTTTCGTCGGTATGATCGGGGTTGTCGTGATCCTGCAACCCACCGGCGACAGCTTCTCGCTGCTGTCGATACTGGCCGTGCTGGGGATGCTGGGATTTGCCGGGCGCGATCTGGCCAGCCGCGCAGCACCTGCCACGTTGGGAACCGAGGTCTTGGGGTTCTACGGATTTCTCAGCATCATCGTTGCGGGGCTCATCTATCGGTTTTGGGAAGGCGTGCCGATGGTCTCGTTTGATCTGCATACCGGCCTACATCTGACCGGCGCGGTGCTGATGGGCGTTCTGGCCTATTCCTCGCTGATGAAGGCCATGCGCACGGGCGAAGTGTCCGCTGTGACCCCGTTCCGCTATACCCGCCTTTTGTTCGGCATCGGCTTGGGCGTGGTCATGTTCGGTGAAAGCCTCGATCCGACCATGTGGATCGGCAGCGCGCTCATTGTGGCTTCGGGGCTGTACATCCTGTGGCGTGGACGACGCGCCTAGCCCTTGTCGTGGAAGAAATCGTAAACCTTCTGCGCCAGCCCGGCCGAGATCCCCTCGACCGCTTTCAGATCGGCAAGATTGGCCCTGCTGACCGCCTTGGCGCTGCCGAAATGCGTCAACAAGGCACGTTTGCGCGCGGCCCCTACACCAGGAATTTCGTCCAACGGCGTGGCCCCGACGGCCTTTGCCCGTTTCGCGCGATGGGTACCGATGGCGAACCGATGCGCCTCATCCCTTAAGCGTTGGATGAAATACAGCACCGGGTCGTTGCGCTTCAGGGCAAAGGGGCGCTGACCGGTCCTATGGAATTCTTCCTTGCCGTGATCGCGGTCGACCCCTTTGGCAACGCCAACCATGGGAATGTCTTCAACCCCATGGGCCTGCATGATTTCGTGTACGGCGCTCACCTGCCCTGCACCGCCATCAATCAGCAGCAGGTCTGGCCAGAGCCCTTTGTCCCGATCCGGATCTTCTTTTTGCAACCGGGTGAAGCGACGGTTCAGCACCTCTTTCATCATGCCGAAATCATCGCCAGGTGTCAGGTCATCGCCACGGATGTTGAACTTGCGATAGGCGTTCTTCATGAAGCCTTCGGGCCCTGCCACGATCATGCCGCCTACGGCGTTGGTGCCTTGAATGTGCGAGTTGTCGTAAACCTCGATCCGTTCAGGCGGCGCATCCAGATCAAACGCTTCGGCCACCCCGCGCAGCAGTTTGGCCTGCGTCGCGCTTTCTGACATGCGACGAGCCAATGACTCGCGCGCATTTCGCAGGGCTCCTGCCACCAGTTCCTGCTTCTCACCGCGTTGCGGCACCAGGATTTCCACCTTGCGGCCTGCTTTCTCGGTCAGGGCCTCCTGCATCAGATCGGCGTTTTCAATGCCGTCCGACAGGATCAATTGCCGGGGCGGTTCCTTGTTGTCGTAGAACTGGCCAAGGAACGCCTCCATCACCTCAGCGGGCGAAACATCGGGGCCGACCCGCGGATAGAAATCCTTGTTGCCCCAGTTCTGGTTGGCACGGATGAAGAACACCTGCACACAAGCCTGACCGCTATCCATGTACAGGCCGATCACATCTGCCTCGGCCACGCCGCGCGGGTTGATGCCTTGGGACGTCTGTACTTGCGTCAGCGCCCGGATGCGATCCCGTAGACCGGCGGCGCGTTCGAACTCCATCGCCTCGGACGCAGCCATCATCTGCTCGGCCAGATCCTCCTGCACTTTGGTGGACCGGCCAGACAGGAAACGTTCAGCGTCCTTGACGCTTTCGCGGTATGCCTCTTCCGAGATCAGCCCGACGCACGGCCCTGAACAGCGTTTGATCTGATAGAGCAGACAAGGCCGCGTTCGACTGTCAAACATGGAATCCGAGCAGTTGCGCAGCAGGAACGCCTTTTGCAATTGGTTCAGTGTCCGATTCACCGCACCGGCACTGGCGAATGGGCCGAAATAGGCACCTTTCTCTTTCTTCGCCCCGCGATGCTTTTTGATCTGCGGAAAGGCATGGCTTTTTGCGACCAGAATATTGGGGAAACTTTTATCGTCGCGCAGAAGCACGTTGTACTTCGGCTTGAGCTGCTTGATCAGGTTCTGCTCCAGCAGCAGCGCCTCGGTCTCGGTCCGAGTAGTCAGAAACATCATCGAGGCGGTCGAAGCGATCATCTTTTCGATCCGGCCGGAATGCCCCGGGCGTGTGTAATTCGACACCCGCGCCTTCAGGTTGCGTGCCTTGCCCACATACAGAACCCGACTATCCGCATCCAGCATCCGATATACACCGGGCGAACTGTCCAGCGTTTTCACATAACGCTGAATACAGGCGTAACCGGTCTGAGAGGAGTCGCTGTGAGTGGTCATGGGCTTTTGATATGATTCTCTTGGACTGGCTGCAATCTCAGGCCTCTCAAATCAAGAGGAAACAAATCCACGACTTCTGTGGATAAGTGTGAAGATAAGTTTCTGCTGGATCGGAAATCCCCTTGTTTCATTGCCTCTTCCTTGATTTGCACAAAAAATGGGCAATAAATTAAAGCTTTGATTCTAAATGATATTTTTTCAATCACTTAGCAAGTATATGAAAAAAAAGACATTTTTGTAACGCGCAGGTAACACAAATGAGAGCAGTGCAAAACTTACAGGGAAATTGCTTATTCTACGCCGAGCACGTCGGGTGTTTTCCAACCCAGATGCTGCCCCCCATCAACGCATAGAAGTTGCCCTGTGACTGCATGTGCATCCAAAAAATAGCCCAGCGCTGCGGTTATGTCCGACGGGTTGGAACCCCGCTCAAGCACTGTGTTCGATCGCTGTGCCTGAAAATGCTGTTCGCTTTGACGATGCCCCTGAACCGTCGGACCCGGACCAATCGCGTTGACCCGAATGTCAGGTGACAGGGCCTGAGCAGCCGTTCGGGTCAGAGCCCACAACCCCATTTTCGCGATGGTGTAGGACATGAATTCGGGTGTCAGCTTTCGGACCCGCATATCGACCATGTTGACGATCAAGCCTGCGGCCAGAGGCTCGTTGTTTTCGTCCATGCCAGCGGCCAGTCCCTGTTCAGACATAGCCTGCGTCAGTACGAATGGCGCGCGTAGATTGCTGTCGAGATGGCGGTCCCAGCTTTGGCGGGTTGCAGTATGGATATTGTCGTACTCAAAGATCGAGGCGTTGTTCACCAGACAAGTGATCGGTCCACCCAGCGCCTCAGCCGCTTTGGGCAACAACGCCTGAACCTGAACTTCGTCCAGCAGATCGGCCTGCAATGCCACCGCGTGCCGCCCAAGGGCCTGCACCTTTTCTACAGTTTCCTGCGCCGGTTGTTCTGATGTGGCGTAATGCACCGCCACATCGTAACCACGACCTGCCAGATACAGCGCCATGGCCCGGCCCAGACGAATACCGGCACCGGTCACTAAAGCTCGGGTCATGCTTCACCTCGTTTTGTCAGATCACACCAGCAATACGGTGACATAAAGCACATAAAGGAAAGTCAACACCAACCCCCAGATGCGCGAGATATCTTGTTTGAAGAACACAAACGGGATCAGCAGCAGCGATGCGCCCAGCATGACCCAAAGGTCGAATTGCAGGAACTCGGGATCAACCGGGATACGACCAAACCAGGTTGCGATCCCGATGATGGCCAAAAGGTTGAACATGTTCGAACCGATCACGTTACCCAGCGCTACGTCGGCCTGTCTGCGCAACGCGGCCATAACTGTTGTCGCCAATTCAGGCAAAGACGTTCCAACTGCAATCAACGTCAAACCAATGACCGTTTCGCTGACACCATAGTTACGTGCGATGACCGTTGCATTATCCACCAACAGATGCGCGCCCATCGGCAGACCAATCAGCCCGAGGATCAAGAAAACAGATACCTTCCAATACGGCATGTCAGGATCTGCTTCTTCCAGCCCCTCAAGCTCTTCATCCACACAGGCCTCACCGCAGGCTTTGCGATGGGCTTTTGCCTCTCGAAAGGCGTTCATAAGAACAAGACCCAAAGCCGCCAACAAGATCAGGCCGCTGAAGAAAGTAAACGTTCCCAAAAATGCCAAACCAATGAACAGAACCGTCGCCATCAGCATGAAGACATAGTTCCTGCGGCTGTTGCACTCACTGGTGTGTAAAGTCGCCAGCAGCGCGGGAAGGCCCAGAACCAGCAGGATATTCGCCGTGTTTGATCCGACTACGTTGCCCAGCGCGATGCCAGGCGCGTCCTCTTCCAAAGCGCTGATTGCAATCAAAAGCTCAGGCGCGGATGTCCCAAAAGCTACAATCGTCAGGCTGACAATCAGCGCCGGAACGCCAAGGCGCAGGCTCAGGTTTACGGCACCACGCACAAGGGCGTCGCCTGCCAGCAACAGAATCAACAAGCCCAGACCGGACAACAGCCATGTGGTAATCAAGTCCGGCCTCCCTTTTCGCAGGCGCAGGGGCCTTTGCCGATACGATACCGACCGCAGCGCGGACATTTCGCCGAACTCAATTTCTTTTGCCCGGGAAAGCGAAGCTTACCGAACATTGCCAATACGCCCATGGCAATCAGGAAAAGGGTGACGGCCTTGATGATCACGTTACAAACCGAAACGCGCATAGGCTGCACGCTCCTCTAATCCGGCGATGGCATCCTGTGCCAGGCTGGCCCCAAAGCGCGTCCAGATCGGTTTGCGGACACCATAACGACGGAACTTGACCTTGTCGCCAAAGCGTTCCTGCATCTTGGGTTTGAGATGAGCGATGCCATCAATCAGGCCCAATTCCTGCGCGCGGCGCGCCAGCCAAACCTCACCAGTGAACAGATCAGCACTGCTATCCAGCTTGTCACCGCGGCGCGCTTTGACATGGTCAATGAAGTTTTCATGGATGTCCCCCAACAAACCTTGCAGGCGGGCCACATCCTCTTTCTTTTCTGGTGCAAACGGATCCAGCATGGATTTCGATTGGCCTGCCGTGTGCACGCGCCGCTCGAACCCTTGCCGTGCCAGAAAGACATGCGCGCCAAACCCGGCCGAAATCACTCCGATCGAGCCCAGAACCGAACTGTCATCTGCCCAGATCTCGTCCGCGGCGGCGGCCAGCCAGTACCCGCCCGAGGCAGCAACATCCTCGACAAAGGCAATCACGGGCACGTCCAGCTCTTCCGACAAACGCCGGATCCGGGCACCGATCAGTGAACTTTGCACAGGGGACCCGCCCGGGGAATTAAGCTCAATCGCCACGGCGGCGGGTTTTCCCTTGCGAAACGCTTTTTCCAGAACCGGGGCCAGGGTTGTATCGTTCAACGCCCCACGCCCCGCCATTCCAATGGCGCCGGACAGGCGGACAACGGCCACGCAGGGGTGCTTTTTGACAAACGGCAGGCTGAGTTTCATGGGTGCCGATGTAGAGTGCCCCCAACCCGTAAACAAGGGACTCATCCGGCCTTAAACGCGACGTGAACCAAATTCCCACACTCAGTGGGCAAAAATGCAACGCCCAAGAACAGTCAGCTGCGTATGCGCCAACCGGTTTTGAAAATCCAGCCAATGACCGCCAGACAAACACCTGTAAAAGCCAGAATGGCCAGCAGACTAAAGACAATCGGCACATCGGCCAGCCCGTAAAAAGACCAACGGAACCCCGAAATCAGATAAACGACCGGATTGAACAATGTGATGGTCTGCCACACCGGTGGCAGCATCGAGATCGAATAAAACGTTCCCCCCAGAAATATCAGGGGCGTCACAACAAGCTGAGGCACCAACGACATCTGTTCGAAATTGCTGGCCCAGATTCCAATGATGAAGCCCAATAAAGAAAAACTGAGACAGGACAGGATCAGGAACGCAGCCATGGCAAAGGGATGTTCAATCCGAATATCCACAAAAAAGGTAGCGGTTGCCAATATCACCAAACCCACAAACAGCGCTTTGGTGGCTGCGGCACCTACATATCCGATCACGATCTCGATGAAATTGACCGGCGCGGACAGAAGCTCGTAGATGGTGCCCAGAAACTTCGGGAAATATATCCCGAAAGACGCGTTCGAAATCGACAGCATCACCACCGACAGCATGATCAGCCCCGGCACGATAAACGCACCATATGAGACGCCTTCAACCTCTTGAATGCGACTGCCGATGGCTGTGCCAAAGACCACGAAGTACAACGACGTGGACAGAACCGGCGAGAAAAAGCTTTGCGCGAGAGTGCGGAAGAACCGGGTCATTTCGAACCGGTAGATGGCAGCAATTGCAGTCCAGTTCATGCCATTTCTCCGGATACAAGATTGACGAATATCTCTTCCAGACTCGATTGCCGAGTCTGCACGTCCCGCAGGATCAACCCGGCTTGTGACACGTCATTCAGCAGTGTCGTGATACCCGTGCGGTCCGCGTGGGTGTCATAGGTGTAAATCAAGACATCCCCCGCGCCATTCAGCGTCAAATTATGCAGCGCAAGACTGTCAGGAATCTGCGCGATTGGCTCTGTCAGCATGACCTCAATCTGCTTTTTACCCATTTGCGCCATCAGCGCGTCCTTGTCCTGCACCAACAGCAGCTCACCCTTGTCGATGACCCCGACACGATCTGCGATGGCTTCGGCCTCTTCGATGTAGTGGGTGGTCAAAATGATGGTGACCCCGTCCTGTTTAAGCTCGGCCACGATTTCCCACATGTCTTTACGCAGTTCGACATCCACACCGGCAGTGGGTTCATCCAGAAACAGAACGCGGGGTTCATGGGCCAGTGCCTTCGCAATAAGGACACGACGTTTCATACCGCCAGACAACTCCTTGATCGCGTTGTCGCGCTTGTCCCAGAGGGATAGTTTCCGCAGAATCTCTTCGACCCGCGCATTGTTTTTGCCAAGCCCGAACAGCCCCCGCGATAGGCGCACCGTATTCCAGACCTTCTCAAACGGTTCCAGCGCAATTTCCTGCGGCACAAGCCCGATCATCCTGCGCGCAGCGCGGTAATCGGCCTGAATATCATGCCCTCCCACCGTGACCTCGCCTGAACTCGGGGTGGTGATCCCGCAGATGGTCGAGATCAAGGTTGTCTTTCCGGCACCGTTTGGTCCCAGCAGGGCAAGAATCTCACCCTCTTCAATGTCCAAAGACACACCTTTCAGCGCCTCAAACCCATCGGCGTAAGACTTGCGCAGATCTCTGATGGACAAAATTGTCGTCATATCCGTTCCCCGTTCTGGCGTGGACCCTATCGCGCCAAACCTGGGTATAACAGGTCAATTCAACATCGTTTGATACACATCTGCCTTACAGGCGACGATCTGCGCCATCAAACATCCGCCTTGCAATCCGCAGCCGGCTCGCAAACTCTGCCCGAAACGGAGGGTGCAGATGCTAAAAGGAATTCGTGTCGTCGAAATTGAGGGGCTGGGTCCCGGCCCATTTGCCGCCATGCAATTGGCCGATTTGGGCGCTGATGTGATAACCATTCATCGCAAAAGCGGTGCCGTCACACCCGGAATGCCAGAACGCTCACTTCTGGATCGCGGCAAGCGGTCCATCGCGCTTGACCTGAAAGACCCTGATGACCTGGAGACCGCCCTGTGTCTGATCGCCACCGCAGATGCCTTGATCGAAGGCTTCCGCCCCGGCGTGATGGAAAAACTGGGCCTTGGCCCCGACGCTTGCCTGACCCGCAACCCAAAACTGGTCTATGGTCGTATGACCGGCTGGGGTCAGGATGGCCCGCTGTCTGACACTGCCGGGCATGATCTCAACTATATCGCCCTGTCCGGCGCGCTTTGGTATGCCTCTCAACCCGGCCAACCCCCGCAGACACCTGCAACTCTGGTGGGCGATATTGGCGGTGGTTCCATGTATCTGGTCGCAGGTATTCTGGCCGGTCTGATCCATGCGCAACGCACTGGTGAAGGCACAGTTGTCGATGCCGCAATCTACGACGGTTCAGCCCATATGATGAACCTTCTGATGACCATGCGCCAAACAGGCAATCTGTCCGACACGCGCGGCGAAAGCCTGCTGGACGGCCCACACTGGAGCCGAACTTACACCTGCGCCGATGGTGGCTTCATCACCGTCCAATGCCTTGAACCCAAGTTTTACGCCCAGTTCTTGCAGATCCTGGGTCTCGCTCAAGATACCGCTTTCCAGAACCAATATGATCGCACACTCTGGCCTGATCTGACCCAAAGCCTTGCCGATATTTTCGCCAGTCAACCCCGCGACCATTGGGAAGCCTTATTCCGTGGCACGGATGCCTGCGTCGCCCCTGTGCTCAGCCCGCAAGAGGCGCTGGACCACCCTATGAACACTCACCGCAACAGCTGGCAAGACGTCGACGGTACCCTGCAATCCGCAGCCGCGCCGCGATTTTCTAATCACCAATGGAACCCCAGCCCCAGCCCCGCACGCGGTGAGCACACAAAGGAAATTCTCGAGCAGCTCAAAGAGCCACGCTGATCCGCTCTTCATCTGGCCAAAAATACCTCGGGGGATGAATTGGCCGCAGACCAAGAAGGGGGCTGGCCCCCTTTCGCCGGTTTACCGCCCACGCACCGTGTCGATCATCAGCTGCACGTTCTCAGGATCCGCATCCGGTGTGATGCCATGCCCCAGGTTGAAGATGTGTGGCCCTTTCGAGAACGCCTCGACAATGCGTCGCGTCTCGTCCACCAGCGCCTGCCCGCCCGTCACCATATGAGACGAGGCCAGATTGCCCTGCACACAGCCATCAGCTTGCACATGCTCGGCCGCCCATTCCGGCGACACCGAATTGTCCAGCGCAACACAGTCCACACCGGTTGCTTTGGCAAACCCGATATACCCATCGCCCGCCTCACGCGGGAATCCAATGACCGGAATGCCTGGATGGCGTTTCTTAATGGCCTGAGTAATCACCCGGCACGGTTCGACCGCGTATTTCTGGAACGCCTCGCCTTTCAATGACCCCGCCCAACTGTCAAAGATCTTGACCACCTCGGCCCCGGCTTCGATTTGCGCGGACAGGTACTCGATCGTTGCGGCGGTGATGCGATCCAACAAAGCCTCAAACAGCGCGGTGTTCCCTTCCCGCAACGCGTGCGCGGGACCCTGATCTGGCGTGCCGCGCCCCGCGATCATGTAGGTGGCCACCGTCCACGGCGCGCCAGCAAACCCGATCAAAGTGGTTTCCGACGGTAATTCCTGTGACAGAATGCGCACCGTTTCATAAACCGGTGACAGTGTTTCATGAATCGCGTCAACCGGCTTCAACACGTCAAACTCGGATTGCTGCGTGATCGTCGACAGGCGCGGGCCTTCACCGGTCACAAACCACAGATCCGCGCCCAGCGCCTGCGGTACCAACAGGATATCAGCAAACAGGATCGCGGCATCAAACCCATATCGCCGGATCGGTTGCAATGTGACTTCGGCGGCCAGCTCAGGGTTATAGCACAAGGACAGGAAATCACCGGCCTGCGCGCGGGTGGCGCGATATTCGGGCAAATACCGACCCGCCTGGCGCATCATCCAGATCGGCGGCACGTCCTGAACCTCACCCGCCAGAGCCCGCAGCAGTTTCTTTGTCTCGGCCATTTTTGCCCCCAGTCATCCGGTTTTCGCAACGGGTCGTCCTTCGGCGGCAATTTGTCAAGCGCAGCCCCCATTGTCAGGGCAATGTGACGCGACTAAAGCTGTGAGCATGACTGTGAATTTGCCCACACCCGCATCGCCCCTCAGAATCGGCACCCGTGGTTCTCCGCTTGCGCTGGCGCAGGCCCATGAAACACGCCAACGCCTGAGTGATGCCTTCGACCTGCCCGAAGACGCATTCGAGATCGTTGTGATCAAAACCACGGGTGACAATCGCGCCATGATCGATGCTGATCGACCGCTGAAAGAGATCGGCAACAAGGGCCTGTTCACCAAAGAAATCGAAGAAGCGATGCTGCGCACCGAAATCGACATCGCCGTGCATTCGACCAAAGACATGCCGGTCGCACAGCCCGACGGCCTTGTGCTGGATACATTCCTGCCGCGCGAGGACGTAAGGGATGCATTTATCTCACCGCGCCTGGGTTCCATCCACGAACTGCCCGAGGGCGCCGTTGTTGGCACCTCCTCGCTGCGTCGCCGTGCTCAATTGCTGAACCGACGTCCTGATCTGAAGGTGGTCGAATTTCGTGGAAACGTTCAGACGCGACTGAAAAAGCTGGAAGATGGCGTGGCAGATTGCACCTTCCTCGCGATGGCGGGAATTCGACGTCTGGGTATGGATGATGTCCCGGCAAGCGCCATTTCCCCTGACGATATGCTGCCCGCCATTGCGCAAGGCACCATCGGCATTGAACGGCGCGGCGACGACACGCGTGCGGCAGAAATGCTTGAAGCGATTCACCACGCGGAAACAGGCCAACGGCTGGCGGCCGAACGTACGTTGCTGGATGCTCTGGACGGGTCGTGTGAAACACCGATCGCGGGTCTGGCCGAGCTGGATGGCGGCACTCTCAGATTGCGTGGCGAGGTTCTGCGGCCAGACGGAACTGAAACCGCCAGCCGGGATATGACAGCCCCAATAGAAGACGGTCCGGAAATGGCCCGCGCGATGGCTGCAGAACTGCTTGCGCAAGCAGGCCCGGATTTATTCGATTGGAAAAAATCAAAATAAATTCGCCTAATGTGAACTGGGTCACTGTAGAAGGTGATTTCTTCAGGCATTAAGGTGACATACCAACCAGGAAGTCGGGTCAGTCTCGAAAGTATCGAAAAGTTTTCAGATTGCGGTGATTTAATCAGTATTCGAGGGGGCGAGGCTGACCCCCGACTTCCAAAGGTGACGGGTCGCAGTTTTAACCAACGGCGACCCGTTTTTCATGCAAGCAACACTCAGGAAATCGCAGCAACCGCGTGACGCACGGCCTCTCGGGTCTGGTTCAGATCGACGTCGGTCACCGCAAGAGACGGGTACAGCTTGCCCGGGGCTTTGAATATCCCATGCGACCTTAAAGCCGCATTATATGATGTGTTGCGCGCAGGGTCATCATGACTGGCGCTGCGGTAGTCCCTGCATTCGGCCTTGGTAAAATAGATGTCGAACAACGTGTCGTCACCGCAAATCCGATGCGGAATACCCGCTTCGTTCAGCGCCTCGGTCTGCATATCTTGCAGCTGTCGGCCGATGCTGCGCAGACGGTCATAAGCCCCGTCTCGACGCAGAATCTCCATTGTCTTCAAACCTGCAGCTGCAGCGATAGGATTGCCTGACAAAGTTCCCAATTGCATCAACCAGCCGTCTTCACCGACTTTCGATTTGTCAAAATGCTTCATAATCTCAGCGCTGGCGCCCAAAGCGGCCAGAGGAAACCCGCCACCCGTGATCTTTCCCAACGTGCAAATATCCGGGGTCACGCCATAGCGCTCCTGCGCCCCGCCATAGGCAAGGCGAAACCCGGTGACGATCTCATCAAAGATCAGCAAGACATCGTGTTTGTCACACAAATCCCTCAGCCCTTGCAGGTACCCGGGCAAGGGCGGAATGATCCGCTGCAACGGCTCGACCATGATCGCCGCCACATCGTCATGTTCATCCAACAAGGCCGCGACAGCCTCAAGATCATTGAACGGCGCGATCAGCATCTGTTCGGCGACGCTGTCTGGGATCCCGGCACTGTCGGGCACGGCCTGAGGGAAATTGACCCGACGGCTGGGCGCCAGACTCATCTGCGCTTCGGCGCTCATCCCGTGGTACCCGCCCTCGAACTTGAGGATCTTGTTGCGACCCGTATAGGCCCGTGCCAGCCGAATGGCATACATGTCAGCTTCGCCACCTGACGCAACAAACCGCACCTGTTCACAGCAGGGAACGGCCTCGATGATGGCTTCGGCCAGTTCGATACCCTTTCTGTTATTGGCAAAGAAGGTCATGCCTTGCGGAAGCTGTTCCAGCACGGCCTCCATCACCTCGGGGTGGCCATGCCCCAGCAGCATGGGGCCGGACCCGATCAGGTAGTCGACATATTCGTTTCCGTCTTCGTCCCAGACACGACTGCCTTCGCCCCGGGCGATGACGATGCCCGGGTCGAAATTGCCGAACCCGCCCGCTGGCAATACCGCCCTTGCACGGTCGATCCATTCGGATTGAGTGTTGATCTTCAACATGTCACGTGATCTCCGTCATCTCAGAACGTTGGTGCGAGTCCTATTTGTACACGGCTTCAGGATCTCCCAGCGTGTTTTCATCAGGGTGCACACCCAGCCCCGGAGTTTCAGTCAAGTGCAGGTGACCGTCAATATTGCGCGGCCCACGCCCACCCGCAATGTCGACGGTGATCATGTCCTGACAGGACCATACCGCATGGCAATTGTCATCCGTGATCGTGGCCGCCAAATGCAGTGCTTCGGTATCGGCCAGAACCGTGCCGCCGGTTGCCATTACAAACATATCGATGCCATGGGCCAGCGCGATATCCCGCATCCGGGCAGCCTTGGTCAATCCACCAACCCGGTTAAGTTTGATCCCAAAGATCTCGGCAATACCCTCGCGGGCAATCCGGGCGGCATCCTGCAAGGTCACGAGGCTTTCATCCACAGAGACAGGCGAGGCATGCAACCCCGAGATCGCAGCAATATCATCCAACGTCTCACCCGGCTGTTCGAACATAACGTTCAGGTCTTCGCAGGCGCTCATCACCCGCAGGGCCTGTTGCCGCGTCCAACCGCGATTCACGTCATACAGGACAATCTCACCCGGTCGCCGGATGCTCTCTACATCGCGAACACGTGCGATGTCGCGTTCCACGTTGCCGCCGATCTTTACCGAATGGGCGATGTAACCCCGGCTGCGATAACGTTCCATCACCTCTCGGGTTTCTTCGACAGTCTTTGCCCCTACCGACGAAGCAATCGGGCGCGGTGTGCGCGATCCGCCGCCCATCAGATCAGCAATGGGCAGTTCCGCCGCCTGACCGGCAATGTCCCAACAGGCCATATCGATCGGGCTTTTGGCGTAAAGATGCCCGGGCAAGGCCAGATCCATCGCCCGTTCCACATCCAAAACCTTGCGCGGATCGCGACCCAGAATGAACGGGGCCATCGTCTGGATACCGGCGCGAATGCCTGGTCCGTGGGCAGGAACATAGGTGTGCCCCCATGGGGTACCCTCACCCCAGCCTACCAGCCCGGCGTCGGTTTCGATTTTCACAATTGTCGCGTCGAGGGTTTCGAACTTCAACCGACCGCCAGACAGCCAATAGGGATGCTCTAACGGCAGGTCCACCTGATAAACGGTAATGGACTTGATCTTCATAGTGTGTACTCCGCTACAGGCGCGCCGAGGCTTTCAAAATCAGGGGCAACGCCCAGTCCGGGCGTGTCCGATGCAAAGAGCTTGCCATCCTTAGCCGTTGGTCCGCCGATGCCGGTTGATCTGGTGTTGTAGTTCATCAGATCCGTTGTGTTCTGCAGGTATTCAGGTGGTGTAGAGGCCGCAAAATGCGCTACCACTGACGTCGTGATCTCGCCGCCCCAGGTATCTTCGCTGACCACCGGGATACGGTTGTCGACCAGATAGTCCCGCACGCGCCGCGCTTTGCTGATGCCACCGAGGTTCGAAATCTTCAGACAGCAGATCTCGGCCCCACGATCCGCAACGATCCGCTGCGCCATGTGGATGCCTGTTACACATTCATCCAATTTCATCGGTTGTTCGGCCACGCGGCGCACCTGTCGGCATTCCTCGTAGGTACGACAGGGTTGTTCGAGGATGAAATCCAGATCGCGTGTCGCCCGCGCCACTCGGATCGCATTGTCAACGCGCCATCCCTGATTTGCATCGGCCATCGCCTTTTCACCCGATTGCAACAGAGGGACCGTAGTGCGGATCCGATCAATATCGGTGGCCCAGTCGCCTCCGACCTTGACCTGAAACTGGCGGTATCCCTGATCGCGATAGACATTCATTTCTGCCACGGTCTCATCCACCGCCTTTTGCGGCGCGACCCGGTACATCGGCGCACCGTTTGTCAGCTTGCCGCCCAGCAGCATCCAAACCGGCTGATCACACGCCTTACCCAGAATATCCCAGCACGCCGCATCGAATGGGGCTTTGGCATAGCCGTGGCCTTGCACAAGATGATCCATCAACTGCTCGATCCGCGCCACCTGTCGGGGATCCTCACCCAACAGCTTCGGCGCAATAAGCCGCGCCAATGCCGGGACGCCTTCGGAATGGGCGATCATGTAGTTTTCCCCGCAAGGAGAGAACTCGCCACACCCTTGCAAGCCCGCGTCAGTATCGATGACCACGACCGATGCAATGGCCGTTTCGATAGCGTTCCCTGCCCCCCAGACATAGGCGCCACCGACGTACGGCAACCCGGTCTGAAAAACCCGAATTCGAGTGATTTTCATTTGGCATCCATTCTTGGTAAGTCGCCCATCCCGTCACCACGCCACAGCACAAAGGTCAGGATCGGTTGATCGGTTGTGATCATGGCATGGCTTTGCCAACTGGAATGCAGCCGTGTCTGGTTGGGGCCAACAAAAGTCTTGTCCCCTTCGACCTTGAACAGGGCACCACCCGCCAGCGTCAAATAGATTTCTTCTGCCTGATGGCTGTGCCAGTCATAGTTCAGGCCAGCCCCCCAATACCCGATGTAGCCGCGCAATTGCGCCGAGTGGAAATGTCCGGTCGGACCAAACAGCTCATAATAGCCGTAACGGTTGAGAAAATCCGCCCCAACCTCTTCCTCGGTGTAGGTCTGTTTCCAATGGGCCAGATGGGTGGTTGCCTTGACGGCGTCGATGAGCGGTTGCGTCAGTTCACTCCCCCGCCGACCGAAACCCTGCACCAGATCTGCGGCTGGGATGTGAACTGGTTCTGTCACTGCGGCAGACAGATCAGATGGCCAAGCGCCAAAGGCGGACAGCTCAGGGTGTGCCTGATGTAGCTGCCGCGCCGCCTCCAAAACGTCTTCAAGCGTCATGGTATCACCACGATATTGCCGGTGTGCTCTTTGGCAATGAACGCGGCCTGCGCTTCACGCAATTCCTCCAAAGGATATGTGGCGGCCAAAGCAGGTTTGATTTCACCAGCCTCAATGTAGCCGACAAGGTTTCGCATCACCTGTGGGTCAATCACAGTCGAGCCCGTAAAGGTCAGATCCCGCAGATAGAAAGTGCGCAGATCAAACTCGACCATTGGTCCGGCGATCGCGCCAGAACAGGTATAGCGACCGCCGCGTTCCAGAATGTCGATCAGGTTCGGCCAGTACGACCCACCAACCACGTCCGCGACCACTGTAATCTTTTCGTCACCCAATGCATCACGCAGATCCTTTGGCCCGCGCGGTAAAATGACATCCGGGCCAAGCCTGGCAACATCTGCGTGTTTGGCCTCGGATGCCATCGCGATGACACGCGCGCCACGCCGTTTTGCCAACTGGACAAGGGCACCGCCAACGCCGCCCGATGCTCCGGGCACAAGAACCGTGTCCCGGTCCGTTACGTTGGCGCGGGTCAGCATGCCTTCGGCCGTGGAATAGGAACATGAGAAGGTGGCCAGTTCAGCGTCCGACAGATCTGACGTGATCGGCACGGCATTGACCGCAAGCGTCGTCGCGTATTCCGCGAACCCGCCATCTCGTTCTGACCCATAATAGCCGGTCTTATCCATATTTTCGGGATCGTTTGGATCGCGTAGCCAGCCATCGGTAATGACACGCTCACCTATGAGCCGGGGGTCGACACCTTCACCCACAGCCACGATGTGTCCACAAATGTCAGCCCCCTGAATCCGTGGGAAGGTGATCGGATTGCCGCCCCAGGTAGGGTCGTCTTCTCCAACCTCTTCAAACGCACCGCCGGTCGTTGCGTCGGTCACGGTCTTTGAATACCAGCCTGAGCGCGTGTTGACGTCGGTATTGTTCAGCCCACAGGCCGCGACCTTAATCAACACTTCCCCAATCTGTGGTTCGGGGCGCGGCCAGTTGCCATGTAGAACCATCTGTTCCAGGCCACCGTGGCCCATTGTCACCATAGCTTTCATTGTTTCAGGCAAGCTCATTGAGCGGTCTCCACTGTTGCGTCAGTGCGGGGCGTATGTGTCGGTGCAATACCCCCAATCAGAAACGTCCTGCCAGCGCGCGCAATGCGCTGTTCGTCGGCTGGCGCGGTGGTCTTTTCGCAAGCACAGTTGCACCTGTGCGCAATACGCTTCACGTCCATGGCAAATTAGTCATAGTCTGCGATCACCGCATGCAAGAGTGATGGCAATTCATTCGCGGACATGATCGTTCCTCATCGCGAGTCGCGTTTCTGCTCGACACGCTAATTTCACATTTGTACCATCGTCAACCATGAATGACACAAACGTATCCCAAGCTGTCCTGAACCGCCTGACTGACGAGTGGGACGCCCTTACACCCGAAGCGCAAAAAGCCGCACGGTATGTTTTGGAAAACCCAACGGATGTTGGGGTTTCGACCGTGCGTGAAATTGCCGAGGCTGCAAAGGTTAAGCCCAACACCTTTGTACGCATGGCACGGCAAGTTGGCTTTGACGGGTATGACGATTTCCGCGAACCGTTTCGCGACGCGATCCGCAAGGGTCAAATCTCGTTCCCGGACCGCGCCCGTTGGCTGCAAGACATCGGTAAGTCCGGAGAGCTGGGTACACTTTACGCCGACATGATCGGTGCAGCGATACGGAACATCGAAGAAACCTTTGCCGGTATTGACGCTGAGCGCTTGAAATCGGCTGCAGAAGACATCTGGAATTGTCGGCAGATTTTCACTTTGGGCGTGGGCGTCAACAACTCAAACGCGCGCAATTTCACCTACCTGGCCTCCACAGGAATGAAGCAGTTCCATGCCATTCCACGCCCCGGATCCACGCCGGTCGATGATCTGGCATGGGCTGACGAACAAGATGTGTTGATCGCAATCACATGTCACCCTTACCGCACCGAAGTGATCGAGGCGATCAAACTGGCACGCCAACAGGGCCTGACAGTTGTGGGGATATCGGACAGCCCGGCCAGCCCTGTCATCCTGAACGCCCATCACGGATTCGTTGTATCTGCAGATACGCCCCAATTTTTCCCATCGTCCGTTTCAACCATAGCATTGCTTGAAACCCTGCTGTCCTTTGTGATCGCCGTTTCCAGCGACGAGATCGTCGAACGGGTCGAGCGGTTCCACCGCCGCCGCCATCAACTTGGCATCTACGCGGCTGAACCCGAATGGCCCCGTTGAACCGGTTCAGTTGACACCGGTTGTGATCGGCAGATTTCACGAGACTCAGGTTACGCGCCCTTTGCTTTCGGCTCGAGTTTTGAAACGCCTCGGCGATGCGCAGATTGAAAAACAGTGTGCGAATTGCGTCGCAATTCACCATTCGCCACGTGAATCCAAGCAATTTCAATGATTTCCGGAAAATTCAATAAAACTGTCAAACCGTCGACAAATGGCCTTGTATTTCCAGTGTTTGCAAGGATATACCCGTCGGCGGAGACGTGGCCGAGTGGTCGAAGGCGCTCCCCTGCTAAGGGAGTAGGCGGGAAACCGTCTCGAGGGTTCGAATCCCTTCGTCTCCGCCATATATCATTGAATTTAAATGGTATTTTTGGGCACTAATTGCGGTACCCGCTAAAAAACCCGCCATCCCAAATGCGCTTGGTTGCCACCTAATGCAACGGGTGAATCAGCTATGCCCAACTGCAACCCACTGGCTGCTTCGTACTTCGTATCTAAATTGCGTATTCTAATGCGATTGCCGCACCTTTCATAAAACCATTGCCGCCCAATCCCAAAAGGAGTGTGTAGCCATCACTGCTTGAGTAAAGCGAACCTTATCGGAATCTACCTCAGGAAACGCGCTGTGGGATCAAGCGGACATAGGCCGATAGCAGCGTCTTCATTTTGTCCCACGGTACGACAGAGTTTTTCGGTGGGACTGTGGGAGGAAACTGGTGTTCTAACACGCAATAATGGAGCAAATCATGAACGCCAAAACGAAAAACCCCGCTGGTCTGACCTCGAAGAAACATGGCATGAAGTCCGGAAAGCTGTCGTTGAGTGTTCTGTTCAAACCGCACCTTCTTCACTTTTTGGGTTGTGCAAACGCTCCCAAGGGGTGTCTCATACAAATTGTAATGTGATCATTGGATCTTAGCCGTGTTCGACGCTTCGACATACCTCGCGATAACATCGATTGCAGTCATCGGCACTGTTCACGTCTTCTGCGTGTCTTTCTACCAGAGATTCCCCGGCCTAGCAGGCTGGCTTTCTGATTTTTCATCTGGGATCGGACTTGGCTATGCTTTCCTTTTCTTACTGCCAAAAATCGGTGAATTGTCGGCCGATTTGGCTGCAAATGGGAAATGGGAAAACTCGCTGTTCGGTTATTCGCTCCTAGGATTTCTCATTTACTACTTGCTGGAAGCCAGTCGCGACACGGGGGCCGATAACAGGTTGTCGCTTGGCTTGGACACAGTGGCACTTGGAACCTATAACTGCTTGCTCGCCATTACCGTCATGCAAACGACCGGAACATCACCTGAGCTGTACGCAGTTGGAACGTTGGCCTATTCACTGCATTTGTTTGGGGTGAATATCTTTCTCTATAAGACCCACCCCGGACACATGTCTGGATGGCTACGCGCATACTTTGTCGCGTCGCTTGCAGTCGGCATATTGATCGGTCTCAACGCAGACAAAAGTAGCATGATCTATTCGATTGCGACTGGGTTAACAGGGGGTGTGATAATAGCCCTGTCTCTTCGGGTCAAACTACCCAGCCTTTCGGCAGTGAATACAAAAGCTCTGTTGATTGGTGTGGTGTTTGCTGCGGTCGCAGTCGAGGTCACCCGGTACTAACCCGACGACACTGTTAAGTCTTTCCGTAGTATAAGCCGAGCCGTTTAGCTGTGCTTTAGAGACTAAGACGCCTTGAATTTCATTTGCTCAAAGTCTCTGAAATGCTTTTCATCGCAACCATAGAATCCAGGTACATAGGTGTATTTTGAACGTCCGGCTGGCTTGATAGCTTCACCATAACCACATTGGCTTTTTGGTTCACATACAACAGCTGCCCATAGACACCAATGCCATAAAACGCACCTTTTTCTCTGTCTTTCACCCAAACTTGATTACGGTAGTGGAAGCCTTCAAACACCTCTGAATATGCGCTTTTCTCATAAGCTGCGATAACGTCATCATTTGCTTGAATCGTGTCAGCTATCCAATCAGGAGGAATAACTTGAGTGTCGTTAACCTTTCCGTTGTCCAGCATCATTATGCCAAACCGCAATAGGTCACGAGAGCTGGTAAATAACCCACCACTCGTTTGCACAATCCTTTTGGGCCCTAGTTCGGTATATGCAGGATCCTGAGCACCGATGTCCTGCCACAACTCGGCCAGTACATCCAGATAGCTTTCTCCAGTTGCTGACTCGATAACCATACCCAGCAACGCAGATAGCACTGAACGGTAACTATAAACTTCACCGTCTTCTACCAAGGTCTCGCGATCACTAAGAGAGATCATGTACTCTTTAACGCCAGACTCCGTATCACAAATTTCAATTTTTTCAGAGAGGTCCTGACCAAACGCACAGAACAGATCACCGGCGTCTTCTAAGTAGCCGCTAGAAGCATCTTTCCAATCAACAGCAGCGGTCATATCAAGTAGGTGTCTAACCGTTGTATTTTTGAATGCTGGGCCTTCCAACTCTGGCAGGTATTCGGTGATCAGCTTTTTAGGATCTAATTCTCCCGCCTCAACCGCCAGCCCTGCTACCATACCCAACACAGTCTTGGTGATCGAGTGAATGCGGTGAGGCGTATCAGCTCTCATGCCATTGAAGTACTTTTCAGCGACCAATTTGCCATCGTGATAAATCAAAAAGCTATCGGTATGCGTTTGATGCAACCAATCGTTGATGTTCTGTTCTTCATTATTGCTAGCTGTGAAAACAAAAGTCTCAAGCTCAGTTGGGTATGCCGCTTTTTCCAAAGTACGCATCCAATCTGACGGTGGAACTCGTGCTAATTCGCCAAAAACATTTGTACCTTCAAATATCCAAGGGCTTCTATCTACAGACCCAACGGTTTCATCCCAGAAATAACCAGCCTCTGCGCTTGCTGGTTGTGTAGAAGCAGTAAATACCGCACCGGAGGCCAACAGAGCGATAGCAATAGCGGAAGTTACTAACAGCTTGTTTGCATTTCTTTTCAATTTTGAGGATCTCCGTCCGACTAGACAATCTCTAAGCAATCCAGCCACGCTTCAGCTCTGGTGTCTAGCCCCTTGTGTTTGGGCCAGAGGCTGTCAGACGACTGCGAATTAATCTCTGGTAGGACAGTTTATTAGTCGCAAGCGACGGATGGCAGATACTGTGCGTTAGTCGCCTTGAGCAGTACCCGCTTCGTACGCATCTCGGAGGATGTAAAGCTCGAAAGGAAGGTCCGCTTCGGTGTGAGACCAGTTACCAGAAAGCGATGAGCATAAGGCGGCTTTGTCCGCACTGGAGACCTTTCCCAGTGACGGCGGCGGTGACCGCTAAGCGGGACTAAGCGAACCTTCGGTCCGGTCCAAGAAACTTGAGGTTCCGGTCACCTAGCCGATATACACCTACTCGTCGCAAGTCGATCCAAGTTAACCCTCCTTCCCATCAGTTTTCTGTTTGTAAAACAGTGTTATTCAGCTTTGTTCGCTTCCGGCTTAATCCATCCCAATTGCACGAGGGTTGGCTTTCACCTCTGCCAACATCTTTAATACTTCGGCTTTCCAGCCCGCTTTGATCTTTAAAGCCAGTTGAGACGGTGGTCGGTGATCGGGCTCAAGGAGCGCATATTCATATCTGAGCGGCTTTTCGAAGGGCACGAACGCAACTTTCCCGTTGGACAGGTTTAGTTCTTGTTCGGTCGCTACGGTCAACGGATCCACGATTGAATAACACTGACCTGAGCTCACAAAGGGTATCAGCGGCAGAAAGTATTGACAGGTCACTGTTGGGTTGTAGTCAGCTGAAACATCCTGAAACTCTTGTCGAATTTTACGCTGGAACGGGTGCGTGGCATGCAATCCTCCCATAGGCGCTCCGTCGAGATCGGAAATGGATACGGTCCTGCGTGAAGCAAGCGGGCTGTCACGATCAACGGCACAAAAACAATCTGCCCGGATCAGCTCTGTTGAATACTGAGGCTCTTTCCCGGTTGAATGATCGAAGTCTGCAAAGCCGAAATCAATATTCTGCGTTCCCGCAAGCTCTATAATCTGAGGCGAACTGCGTGTAGACAATGTGATACGTATCTCTGGGTTTTCGCCGACAGATTGGCTGATGAAACGCGGGAACAAGAAAGCGGATGGGCCCGGCATTGTAGCGATATTCAGACTGCCGGAATGCCCTTTAATCAACCCTTCCATTGTACTGGAAATCGTCGCTAGGCGGTCCAGAATACCAGTTGTTTCGGCCAAAAGGTAATGCGCTTCGGGAACCGGGACCAATCGCCGTCCCTTACGCTCGAACAGTGTCAGGCCAAGGGTCTTTTCAAGGTTCTTCAAGGCCAGACTGATCGCAGGCTGGGTGCGGTTCAGTTTCTTGGCTGTTTGAGAGATAGAGCCGGTCTCCATCACCTCGCGAAAAACGGTCAACTGCATAAGGTTCATGGTCGATGTATAAGCCAAACCTTAGTTTTATGAAATATAACAAATTTGTATTTATGAAAATTGCTACTACGCTTGCAGGATCGAAATTCGGCCAAACCGAATCCGACGATCCAACAAGGGAGATGATGATGAAATTTGTGAAATGTTTGACGGGACTGGCTCTGGCAGGCGCGCTTGCCGCCCCTGCATTGGCGCAAGACCCAACTTTTTTCCGCATCGGTACGGGCGGCGCAGGCGGAACTTACTTCCCCATCGGCGGCACCATCGCAAATGGAATCTCCGCCCCGCCGGGTTCGCGCCCCTGCGAAGAAGGCGGCCAGTGCGGCGTACCGGGCCTGATTGCTATCGCTCAATCCACCACCGCTTCGGTGTTCAACAACGCCGCCGTTCAGAACGGAGAGCTTGAGGCCGGCCTGGCCGCAGCTGACGTCACCCGCTCGATGTATCTGGGTGAGGGCAAGTTCGAGGGCAAACCTCACCCCAATCTCCGCATCGTGGCCAACCTGTTCCCCGAAGACCTCCACTTGGTTCTGCCTGCCGGTGAGACAATCAACGATCTGAGCGATCTTGAAGGCAAGCGCGTCGGCATCGCGCAAGCCGGTTCCGGTACACAGGTTGCCGTGCTGCAGATGCTGGATGCTTGGGGCGTCAACCGTGACAACATGGATGAGGCCGAGCTGAACAACAGCCAAAGCGCCGAGCGTCTGGCTGACGGTCAATTGGATGCCTATTTCTACGCTGCAGGCTGGCCTGTTGCGGCAATGGTGCAGCTATCGTCAACTAAGGGCATGAATCTGCATTCCTTCAGCGACGAAGACATGGCGAAGATCAACGAGATCATCCCGGCATACATCCCCTCGGCCATCCCAGGTGGCGTTTATGAAGGTATCGACGGTGAAACCAAGACCCCGGCGGTCAGTGCAATGCTGGTTGTGTCTTCGGAATTGTCTGACGAACTGGTCTACGGCCTGACCAAGGCGCTGTGGAACGACAATACCCGCAAGCTGCTGGACAATGGTCACGCCAAAGGCAAGCAGATCACTCCCGACACGGCGCTGGATGGTGTCGAGGCGCTGGGTGTACCTCTGCATCCTGGGGCCGAGAAATTCTATAAAGAAGCCGGTCTGCTTCAGTAATTTTAGCTTACTGACACTTGTCGTCGGTGCCCCTGCTCGGGGCACCGCACTCTGGAATTATGCGAAATCGGGGGGCCATCATGTCCGAGACCCAGAAACTTGATGACCACGAACTGACGGCCGAGGAACTGTCCGCCATCGAAGAACAGTTCGACGAAGGCGCCGCCGTACGGCAAGTCACGCCCACCGCAGGCAAGGTACTGCGCGTTGTTGCCCTGATCCTTGCGTTCTACGAATTCTTCACAGCCGGTTTCGGCCTGCCAGCCGACCATTGGCACATGGGTATCTATCTGGCGCTACTGTTCATTCTGGTCTACGCGACAATTCCGATAATTGGCTCCAAAAACCTCTATGCGCTCAAGGTCAGCCGGTTCCGTATCGGCAACATCCCTCTGTACGACTTGGTCTTCATGGCGCTGGGGATCATTGCAGCGCTGTATGTTGGGGTCGCCTGGCGCGGCATTCCGTTTCTGGGGATCGAGGAACAGACATTCCGAATGGGCAACCCGAACACCTTTGACGTGGTTTTGGGCGTAGTCATCATCCTATTGGTTCTGGACATCGCCCGCCGCACGCTAGGTTGGGTGCTGCCACTGATTATTTGTGTGTTTATCTCATACGCTCTGTTGGGTCCGTACTTTCCCGGCTTGCTGCAGCATCCAGGTGTGAACTTCAAAACCTTCGTGTCGTCGATGTATTTCCCGCAGGAAGGCATCTATGGCGTCACTCTCTGGGTCGTCTCGACCATCGTGTTCCATTTCGTCCTGTTCGGCGTGATCGCGCAGCGCACCGGATTGGGACAACTCTTCATCGACAACGCAACCATTTTGGCGGGCCGCTATACCGGCGGGCCGGCAAAAGTGTCGGTGGTATCCTCGGCGTTCTTCGGCACGATCTCGGGCTCTTCGGTGGCCAACACCGTTTCGACCGGCGCGCTGACCATTCCCAACATGAAGCGCCTAGGGTACCCCGGCCATTTTGCGGGCGGCGTCGAAGCCGCATCGTCAGCCGGAGGGCAAATCACGCCGCCGATCATGGGGGCAGCGGCCTTCATCATGGCCGAGTTCCTTGAGGTGCCCTACACCACCATCGTCATCGCCGCGATCTTCCCCGCGATCCTTCACTATGTCGGCGTCTTTGCCGTGGTGCACCTGATGGCACGCAAACTGAACCTGCAGGGCTTGGCGAAAGAGCAACTGCCGCAGCTCAAGGCCGTCTGGGCTGAAGGTTGGGCCAACATTGTACCTCTGATCGGTCTGCTGGTCGTGCTGTTCACAGGATATACGCCGTTCATGTCCGCCTTCTGCGGCATTTCTCTGGCGGTGATCGCTGGCATGTCGCGCATCAAACAACCGCCCACGCTGATCTATGCCGCGGCGTTTCTGGCCTTCGTGCTATGGAAATTCTCGGATGGCGGGTTCGATCTGAAGATGACAGCGATCCTGTGTGCCTTGTCGGTGATCGCCACGCTGAACCCGCAAAAACGCATTGAAGTACCCGAGATGCTGCAAGCGGTTGAGTTGGGCGTGAAATACTCGCTGGCCGTAGGAGCGGCAGCCGCTGCGGTCGGTATCGTGGTCGGCGTGATCAACACAACTGGGATCGGTTTCCGCATCGGATTCATGGTGACACAAGGCGCGGGCAATCTGGCGGCGGACCTGTATAACATGATCTCGTTCGGCAGCTGGCAGTTGTTTGCGATGGAAGACCTGCAACTGTTCATCTCGCTGGTCTTCATTGCCATCGTCTGCATCCTGATGGGTGCAGGCATCCCGACCACCGCACTATATATCATGCTGGTCTCGGTCGCGCAGCCCGCGCTGGCGCAGCTGGGTGTCCCGCCGATCGCGAGCCACTTGTTCGTGCTCTACTATGGAGTGGTGTCCGAGATCACGCCTCCGGTCTGTACCTCGGCCTATGCGGCGGCAGCCATTGCGAACTCCAACCCGTTCCGAACAGGGTTGTCCGCCTTCACGCTGGGATTGGGCAAGGTGATTGCGCCAATGGCCTTTGTCTATGCGCCCGTCCTGCTTTTCGTGTCCTCAACCGGGTTCAACCTGTGGGAGTTCACCTATACCGCCACCAGCTGTATCGCCGGGGTCATTGCCCTATCTGCGGCCGTGGTCGGATACTGGCTGAAGCCGCTGAACATCGCGTCGCGTATCCTAATGGCCATTGCGGGGGTGATCTTTGTCGCGCCCAGCCTGACGGCTGACCTGATCGCGCTAGCGGTGGCCTCACCGGTCATTGTCATCCAACTGATCGCGCGCAACCGCAGCCCTTCCACGGCCTGATGCGATGAAAGAGCAAGTGACCATCATCGGCGCAGGAATCGTCGGCATCTGTTGCGCGCTGTCGCTGCAGGACCGCGGCATACCGGTCCGTCTAATCGACCGGAGTGATCCGGGGCAGGAAACCTCGTTCGGTAATGCGGGGGTGGTGTCGCCCTGGTCGATCATTCCGCAGGCAGTTCCGGGCATTTGGAAAAAGCTGCCGCAAATGCTGTTGGACCCGAAAAGCGCGCTTTCAGTCCGGGCGTCGTTCTGGCCGAAGATGATCCCGTGGGGGCTACGGTTTTTGGGTAAGTCCGGCGAAAAGTCGGTTCGCGAAGCCTCGGATGCGATGGAGCTTTTATGCCGCCCGTCCATTGATCTGTATCGTCGGCACCTGCAGGGCACCGGGCATGATGCGTTGATCGCGGACAGTTACTATATCCACGCGTTCCGCAATCCTGAACAGGCCAACCTGAATGATCTTGGCTATCTGATCCGCCAGGAAAAAGGCGGTGAATTGGAGCGTGTCGATGGCGTCGAATTGCGGCGCCTGGAACCGGCGCTGTCAAAGGACCTCAAGGCTGCGATTGTGATCAAAGGTCAGGCTCGCGCAACGTCTCCCGGGCGTTTGGGCGCTGTATTGGCCGAAAAAGCACGTGCGCAAGGGGCTGAGTTTGTGCGGTCCGAAGTCATCAAGCTGAGCCACAGCGAAGACGGCATTTGGCAGCTTGCCACGTCACATGACACGCTGCACGCGCGCAATATTGTCCTAGCGGCCGGAGTGTGGTCTGCCGACTTGCTCAAACCCCTTGGCATACCAGTACCGTTGGTGGCCGAGCGGGGTTACCACGTTGAATTTCCGGCTCCTTCTGCTGTGCTGAACAACTCTGTCATGGATGTGGACGCAAAGGTCGTCGCAAGTTCAATGCAGGGCGGTCTGAGGGTTGCTGGCACAGCCGAGTTTGGCAGTGTCGATGCGCCAGCCGATCCGCGAAAGGAAAAGATACTCACCGATCAGGCAAAGTCTTTGGTACCGGACCTCAATACTGGCGAGGCAAAGTTCTGGATGGGTCGGCGCCCCTCTTTTCCCGATAGTCTGCCAGCGATTGGGCCGCTGAACGGAAAGCACGGGCTTTTTACCGCGTTCGGCCATTCTCATTACGGGTTGATGATGGCGCCAAAAACCGGAGAGCTTGTGGCGGATCTGGTTTCGGGATGCAGCCCGAATATTAACCTGGACTCATTCTCGCTGGCCCGTTTCTAAATCCCCTATTCGAAAGGACCTGAGCACCATGCCAATTTATGAAGGCGGCCAAAACATCTGCGGGGCTTCGATCGGGGTTCTGTGCCTTGAAAGCTATTTCCCCAAACCGCCTGGGCACATCAAGAATCCGTCTAGCCTCCCGTTTCCTGTTCTTTACGAAATGATCGACGGCATCACCGTCCCGACCCTGCTAAACAACCCGACGCCCGAGTTGCTGGCGCCTTTTATTAAGGGCGCGCAACGGCTTGAGGCCGAGGGCGTTCGGGCAATTACTGGAAGCTGCGGATTTCTGGCTTTGTTTCAAAAGGAATTGGCTGCGGCTGTTTCCGTACCTGTCTTTGCATCCAGCTTGATACAGGTTCCTCTGGCCTTTCAAATGACCGGGGCGAATGCCCCGGTGGGCGTGTTGACCGCAGATGCAACTGCTCTGACGCCGAAGCATTTCGAAGGTGTCGGTGCAGCAGGCATTCCCGTCTCGGTGCAAGGTTTGCAGGACACCAGCGAATTCGCCGAGGTGATCCTGCAAAACACGCGCACCCGCATGGACACCGATCTAGTTGAAGCTGAAGTCCTTGAGGCGGCGCGGCGACTTAAACTTCAGGCGCCGGACATACGGTCGCTGGTGTTGGAATGCACCGATTTGCCGCCTTATGCGGCGCGCCTTCAGGACGAGTTGCAACTTCCGGTCTTCGATTTGACGACACTGGCGCAGATGGCGCATACCGTGGCGACACGCAAATCCTATGTTGGCATCATGCCTTGGACCTAGAGGAACAGCAGTTTAGCGCGGGGCTCGGAGGGTTTAAGTGTCCGTTGACCTAACCATCCTGATGGTTGCCATAGGCCTGGGAGCAATGCTGCAAGTCGGCGTTGGTATCGGTTTCAGCATCCTTGCTGGACCGCCAATGATGATCCTGCTTGGTACGTCGACAGCCGTTCCAGTACTACTGCTACTGAACACCGTCGTTTCCGCGGTTGCGATAGACCGCGAGGTGCTGAAGACCGACCGTCAGACCATTCGCACGGCCATCATCGGATGCCTCGTCGGAGTGGTCGCGGGCCTTGTTGTACACCCTTGGCTGAGCGAGGCGTTTGTCCTTGCTCTCACGGCCAGCCTGTTGCTGATCGGGCTTTTGACGACCTTGCTACCCTTACGTCGCTCAATTGGAACAGTTGGGTTTTCGACCGTTTCCGGCTTGTCCGGGCTGGCGACTGTTTGGGCAGCGACACCCGGCCCTTTAATGGCTTTCGGATTGATTGCGAAAGGCTACCCAGCCAAAGAGGTTGCCAGGTTGGTTCAACCCATTGCGCTGCTGGCGTACGGAGTCGCCTTCCTGTTGCACAGCTTGTCCGAGACGCAAGCCTTTGCCTATGGCCCGCAGCTATGGGGCTTTGTCGTACTCACGCTGATCGGCAGCCTTTTGGGTCGTGCGGTTGGGTCCCATTTACCGCAGACCTTGGTCACAACGGCTATCCGCGTGGTTTCTCTGATAGCTTGCAGCGTTCTCTTTCATCGCGCATTTACGATTGTGTGAACTCAAAGGGCAGACGATGACACAAGACAACAAACTGGACAGATTTCCTCGTGCCCACTTCATGTCAAGTCCAACTCCTTTGGAGCGGTTGGACAAATTGTCTTCGGAATTGGGCATCGACCTTTGGCTGAAACGCGATGACCTGACCGGGCTTGGGTTTGGTGGAAACAAAACGCGGCAGCTCGAGTTCTATTTTGGTGATGCTCTTCAGGAAGGTGCGGATACCATTTTGATCACTGGCGCAGTTCAGTCCAACTTTGTTCGTTCTTCTGCAGCCGCCGCAGCAAAACTGGGCATGCAATCCGTCCTGCAACTGGAAGAGCGTGTCCCAGATATGGGCAAAGAGTACTACACCTCCGGAAATGTGCTGCTAGCAAAAATTCTGGGCGCCGAACATATGAGCTATCCCGAGGGTGAGGACGAATCCGGTGCCGACGCCGCATTGCACGCGCGTGCCGACGAACTGAAGGCTGAGGGTCGCAAACCTTATGTCATTCACCTGGGATTGGACCATCCGCCGTTGGGTGCCTTGGGTTATGTCGTCGCCGGAAATGAACTGTGCCAGCAGATGTCGGATTTCGATGCGGTCGTCGTTCCCTCGGGCAGCGGCGCAACACATGGAGGCTTGTTGACAGGACTGACGTTGGCGGGAAATACCTCTTCTGTGTTTGGCGTCTGCGTGCGCCGGGATCGCGACAAACAAAAGGCTCGAATGGATACTGTGCTGCATAAGCTGGCGGATTTACTGGACATAGACGCAGCACCTTTGCTGGATAGGATCAACGTTTCAGATTGCGCGCTTTCCCCAGGTTACGGCAAGCTAAGTGGAATGACACGATCGGCCTTGGAAAAGATGGCGCGCAGCGAAGGAATTTTCCTTGACCCCGTCTATACTGCGAAAACCTTCGCAGGGTTGTTGCACTTGGTGCGTGAAGGAGTAATTCAACCCGGCCAAAAAGTTGTCATGCTGCATACGGGCGGGTTGCCTGCACTCTTCGGATACGAAAACGAATTGGTAAGCGGCCTATCCTGAACCCACCTATCACCACCCCAAAATTCCCCTACTGGAAAGACACAAAACATGACTATCACCCGGATCGAAACCGGCCAGCGCATGAGCCGTATCGTCAAGCACAACGGCGTCGCATACCTATGCGGTCAAACCTCAGACGCACCTACAGTTGCCGAACAAACACGCGACATCCTAACGAAGGTTGAAGACCTGTTGACCAAAGCTGGCAGCGACAAAACCCGTATTCTGAAATGCGAAATCTGGCTAGCTGACATGAAGGACTTTTCCGAAATGAATGACGTCTGGGACGCCTGGGTGCCTGAAGGCCACGCTCCAGCCCGTGCCTGCGGAGAGTCCAAGCTTGCCCGAAGTGTTTTGAAAGTTGAAATGATTGTAACGGCAGCCTGTGACTGAATCCCTACCGGGAGTTTTTGCAAGATCGACGGAGTGGTGTTCGAAGTATAGCAGGCATAAGTTCTCAGTTAATGCGCCATTTCTTGCGAAAAAGAGCTACCGGTTCTTAAGCTGCAGTCCCATTTGCACTTCCAACGGGCGACAACTCTCGTTGCGCGTTGAAAAAAGAACGGCCGATAATCCTACGTACCTGATCTGCAATCGTGGTCATCAGCCGCAGCCCAAGCGCTATGCCGCTTCCGCAGGCAGCTAAGCCTTGAGCAGCCAATTTCGAAGCACAAACGCTTAGCAGTGAATGCCCACTCTGAAAATCAGGAGTGGATTTTACCACAGATGCAACTAATATCCACTATACGCCCTAAACGAAAATTGCTGCACTCATCACCTAAGTCTCCTTTGGGCTCGAAGCAGACGTACGGCAGGATTCAATGAATGCCTGCAACGTGGACGAAGCTGACATTCCGGGCCACCGCATGCATTCGCCAGTCCCTTGCAAAAGACTGCCTGAGCGAACCAATTAATCGTTCGCCGTGCAGCAGAAAGCCGTGACAGAACTCGCTTTTTGACGCGCGGTCTGTACGTGAGTAGTAGAAACGGCTCCCAACGTTTATCGGGAGCCGTGTTTTTGAATAGGAGTGTCCTTGGGAAGTCAGGCGTGTCCGCCACCGATCAAGCCGATACCCGAAGTCAGACCAAACCAAGCTTTAACCCGCAATCCGACTGCCTTGATTATTCCCATAGCCTGGATCCCGTGGGCGACAAGAGTTCCTTCCATTTCACCTTCAAAATTGGTGGTGTAGGACTGGACGATGCAACCGCTACCCGGCACCAATAGTTCGCGGTGTTCTGGGTGCACCAGATCGAGATGCACAACGATCTGACCCCTTTTTGCCTTTTCACTGGGCTCTATCAGGCGACCGCTAGGCGAAAGCTGACCGGAAGAAATCTGCTCCTGAATTCGGACGATCCTTGCCGGAAGAACAGTATTCCGCATCGAAATGTTGAAGTTGCTTTCGCACGCCACCTCTGCGGCCATTCCCTCGTACAGTTCGGTGCGAGAAACCTGTGAGAAGAAGAGTTTGGTAGAGGCTGTTGATCGTTCCACCGAAGATCCGTTTCTGCCATACTGGCTTTATCCCCTTTCGATTGCACACATGATGGCAGGTGATCAGTAACTCGCGCTTGGAGCAATTTCGGACGCGACTGAAATGCGTCCCTACTGTCGACACTTCTGGTTGGTGAAGGCGTGGATACTCAGAAAGTCGCGAATGCAATCCAAAGCGGAAACTGCTGCAGAACGCGCGGAAACGCTGTCAGAAAAAGCGGATATCCTGGCACAAAACCTTCATCTGCCTGACCCCATCAGAGAGGATATAGGGTTGCCAGGTGATCCGATCCAAGCATAGAGGCCTAGATGGGTTACGAGAGCGTGGGCTGATAGCCGAACGGCAGACATCTGCCTCGTTCTGTCCTTTCGATATTCTACCCCAATCCAACCTAAAGCGTGTTACCTACATTCACCGCGGGAGATGAGTTGCGTCATTTCTCAGGGCCGCTTTGGGCTCGTTCCTGACCTCGGATGCGAAACGGTATTTGCCAAATTTGGAAGGCTTGGACTGGTATCGACCCATAACGGACCTTCACTCTATAGTCTCCATGCTGCGGCGCGGCCCGTCGAATCTGCCGTTCGCTGCGAGCGCAAAATCTTAGGTTGCCTGAACTTGCGAATTGCGTACAAAGTCGCCTTCAAAGGCAATCATCAAACGTGTGCAGCCAATCAGCCAGTCGTGTAAATCTAGAACGCGGTGGCAAAAGCCGGAATTGTAGAGTGACCTGAAGAAAACTGAAACAGACGCCATTCATTGAATAGTCAGTTCGTTTTGAAAGCGTTTTCTTGATTAGTGTCGCGTATCTCAGCATGATCCAAAGATGTCGGCTGAAATAGACAAATGGTTAAACGATCTCGAACTGAGTCAGTACGCAGATGTTTTTGCGGAAAACGATATCGATGCGCGTGTTCTGCCACTACTATCTGGCGACGACTTAAAAGATCTCGGAGTAAGCCTTGGTCATCGCAAAATCATTCTTGCCGCAATTCACGAGCTAGTCGACCAACAGAACGCAACCTCCCCGTCACAAGCAGCTCGTGAAAAAACGCCCGAAGGCGAACAAGCGCCCACCTCAGACAATTCACAAAGTGACGATCTGCGCAAACAAAAGCATGTTGAACCACCTACTGCAGAGAGACGTCACGTAACTGTTTTGTTTGCCGATCTTGTAGGTTCGACTGAACTCACCAATCGCTTTGATCCCGAAGACATGCGGGACTTGCTACAGAACTATCAAGATGCTGTTGCAGGAGCCGTAAGCCGATATGGTGGCTACGTTGCAAAGTACTTGGGCGATGGTCTTCTAGTGTTTTTCGGATGGCCGCGGGCTTACGAAGATCACGCGATTCGGGCGGTAAAAGCCAGTCTTGAGTCTGTTCAACGTGTCAAAGAACTCAAAACGCCTGACGGAGAGCCTTTGTCAGTTAGACTGGGAGTTGCGAGCGGTGATGTTGTGGTCGGCGATACCGTTGGTGAAAACACATATGAGGAAGGAGCCATGACTGGTCCGGTCGTCAACCTTGCGGCTCGGATTCAAGAGCATGCAGAGCCAAACTCAGTCGTTTTGTCAGTTGAGGAAACCGAGACAGCTTTACATCGGATATTCGAGTTTAAATCTCTTGGACAGGCACAGCTCAAGGGGTTTGCTGAACCACGTAATCTGCAGAAAGTGATGTCAGAACGCAGTGCGGAAAGCCGGTTTCGGGCCTCACATCGAGACGATGTCGACAGCGTCATGGTTGGGCGGGACTACGAAAAGGGAATTTTACTGCAATCATGGCAACGTGCTCAGAATGGTCACGGAGAGGTTGTTCTGCTGTCCGGTGAAGCCGGGATTGGAAAATCGCGACTTACAGAGGAATTTCTTGCTGACATCGCCGTAAACGACCAAGCCGATGTCATAAGACTGAACTGTTCCCCTTACCTCAGCAGTAGCCCATTTCATCCGGTTGCCCAACGAATTTCCCAAGACGCCGGGGTCGAACCGGACTTCGACGACAATCTGATCCTCGAACATGTCAGGAAGATGCTTGAAGCGCGGCCCGGGCTGGACTGGAAACAAGCTCTGCCTGTCTTTGCAGCGTTGGTCGCACCCCGAAGCGCGCTCGCCCGAACGGTGCTCGAGATGTCACCGCAGGAGCAACGCGACATAACAATCCAAACTTTGATCCATACCGTGCAAGTGCGATCAAACGTACGCCCGGTTATTCTGTGCGTCGAAGATGCTCATTGGATCGATCCTTCCACCCAAGCCTTGTTGGAGCGGTTTAAGTCGATATGCACCGATCTTCCTCTGATGATCCTGATAACCCACAGGCCCGGGTGGGAATTGGCCCGAGACGATGGGGACACGCACGTTCAGTCTCTGGTATTGCGTCGGTTCGATTCTGCGCATGTTTCACACCTTGTCGAAAACATAACCGGGAAAAAACCAGACGATGCTCTGATTGCTACAATCATTGAAAAGACCGACGGCGTACCTTTGTTCGTGGAAGAATTAACCCGAGCGATTGTCGAGGCGGGAGAGCACGGGCAAATCCACATACCCTCGTCTTTGAAAGGCGCGTTGATGGCGCGTCTCGATGCGGTTTCGCCCAAGGCAAAACAGGTCGCGCTCACGGGTTCTGTTATTGGCCGAGAGTTTGAGCCGAGCATATTGGATGCAGCGATGCGTCTTGCTGATTCTGATATCAACAAATGCCTCGAAGAGCTTTCTCGAACCGGCATAATCTTCGAAAGCGGACACAATCGTGGGCATTTTGTATTCCGGCACGCCCTGATCCGCGATACCGCCTATCAGTCCATGCTGAGCTCGACTAGGAAAAGGCAACACGCAGACGTGGCGCGTGCGTTGATACGGACACGGTCCGCTGAGATCGAGCGTCGTCCCGAACTGATCGCTCGCCACCTTTCAGAAGCTGAGGATTGGAGGGCAGCGTTTGAAAAGTGGCAGATTGCGACAGAAATGGCCTTGGCGCGATCTGCCAGCCAGGAGGCGATGGCCAACGCTAAGGAAACTCTACGAGCTGCTGAAAACCTGGGCTCAGACTCCGATTCAGAATTGATCAAAAGCAAGATCCTGGTTGGCCGCAGCCATGACAGCCTAGGCCAATTGCCTGAAGGGATAGCGGTTCTGAAGGGCGCTTCAAAAGCGGCCCGGGCAGTGCACAATGTGGAGTTAGCCGCCGATGCAGCCAACCACTTCGCTGACTCATGTATGATGTCTAGCGAGAGGCACGGTGAAGCAATCGATCTCTGTAATAATGCGCTGAAGGATTTGCCTGATGATGATGAAGTCCGCCGGTGTAGATTGATGAGCCAACTTGCGCGCGCCCACATGTTCGTCGGTCAGTTCTCCGAAGGTGCGCGTTTCGGCCAGCAGTCCATGGAACTGGCCGCAAAACTGGGTGATTATAAATCCCAGTTCTCGGTAATGATGATGCATTTCGGGGCCCCATTCGTTGCGCGGAAGGGAAGAGAAGCCCACCATTGGCGCGAAAATCTGGAGGCTATGCACGGTGTGGCCGAGCATCTTGGTAGCATCGATCAAGGGCGGGATCGCACTCTGAGCTTGTTTGTAGGCGCCGAGATGGCCGACCGAGAGTTGATGGACCATTCTTTGGGTTTGCTTACAGAGATTTCGGAAAAGGACAATCATCTGCAGCTCTATTGGGTTCAGAAACACGCACGCGCGATGGTTGCAATTATGGACGGCGATTTTGAGCAAGCTGAAAAACACGCCACCGAAGCGGTAAAAATTGGCCGAAAGACCCATGGGGAACATGTTGAGGGCGTCTTTGGAGTTCAGATGTTCACCATTCGCCGCGAGCAAAACCGACTGCACGAGGTTGCGCCTGTGATTAAGCAACTGATGACAGACAGCCCCGAAGACATTTCATGGAAGCCCGGTTTTGGTCTTATCGCTGCTGAGCTTGGATACAAAGAACCCGCCGAACGAATACTGAATGAAATGGCTGCCAATGGCTTCGATCTTCCACCAGACGCCATGTATTCAACGACTTTGTCCTATCTGGCCGACATATGTGTCGCCATTCAGCATCAAGAACACGCCAAGACGCTCTATAGAATGCTTGCTCCTTACGAAGAACTGACGATCACCGCTGGGGCCACGACAGTATGCACTGGCGCAGCTGCGCGACGCCTCGGAAGTCTGGGTACCGTCCTGAAGGACTGGGATGCCGCTGAGAAGATGTTCCAGAAGGCAATAGAAATTGACACGCGCATGAAATGCCCACCTTGGGTCGCGCACAGCAAGGCGGCATATGCTACTGCACTAAGACAACGCGGCCGCCCGGCTGATGTGGAACAGGCGTTTCAACTGGAAGGGGAAGCGTTGGCAATTTCACAGAAATTGAGTATGGTTTCCCTAAGGTCAAAGCTCGAAGGAGTAGCGAGTTAAGGTAAAAAATCTGGTCTGGGGGACTTCATGCCAAGGTACATAATTGAAAGAAATTTTGCCGAGCAACTAAACGTTACAGACGATGACAAAATTCACATCAAAGAGATCAATGACGAAGTCGGCGTCGAGTGGATTTTCTCGTTTCTCAGTGCAGACAAGCGCAAAACGTACTGCTTGTACGAAGCCCCGGATGAGGAAAGCCTGAGAAAGGCGGCCGAACGCCTGAATATTCCCGCCGACGTGATAACACCTGTGGATCGCATCGACCCGGGAATTTTTGCCTGACCTGCAACATTATTTTCCCAATTCAGTGAAACGCCTTCGCGGGACCACGCGACGGAAAAAAATCGACTGAGGCAGCGCTGCAAGAAGCCCGACCTGACAATAGGGAGGCTTACGCATGTTTGATCTGAAAACACTCGACGGTGGTACGGCAACAGTGGAGCAAGACGCGTTGGGCGCTCTTGATGCATCGCTTCGTGGCGGGGTCTATCAGAAGGGCTCCCCTGAATATGAGGATGCAAGAACGACGTGGAACAGCATGTTCGAACGTTACCCAGGCTTCGTAATCCGCGCGCTGGGGGCCAGTGACGTGCAGAAGGCCGTGAACTTTGTTCGGGACGCCGGCCTCGTTATGTCTGTTCGCTCTGGTGGACATCAGATTGCTGGTCACGCTGTTGCAGATGAAACGGTCATGCTTGACCTGTCGCAGATGCGGTCGGTTCACGTCGATCCTGTCAAAAAGACCGCTCGGGTTGCGCCGGGAGCGCTGTTGGCAGACGTAGATCGCGAAACTCAAGCACATGCACTTGCCGTTCCCGTTGGCATCAATTCGACTACGGGCATCGCAGGCCTTACCCTTGGCGGCGGTTTTGGATGGACCACTCGAAAATTTGGTATGACGATCGACAACCTGCTCTCAGCGGAGGTCGTGACCGCGGACGGTGCCATTGTAACCGCCTCGCCCGCAAGCCACCCGGAGCTTTTCTGGGCCATTCGCGGTGGGGGTGGAAACTTCGGTGTTGTGACCTCATTCGAGTTCCAACTGCATGAACTCGGACCTGATGTCTTGTCTGGTCTTATTGTTCATCCGATAGAAAATGCGCCAAAGCTTCTGGTCGAATTCGCCTCTATTGCAGATAATTCCCCGGATGAGTTGACGGTCTGGAGCGTGATGCGAAAAGCGCCTCCTCTGCCTTTCCTGCCGGCTGAGTGGCATGGGCGCGAAGTGTTGATCTTTGCAGCCTGCTACAGCGGGCCGATGGACGAAGGTGAAAAAGCCATGACAGCATTGCGCGCGCTTGGCGAACCAATTGTCGATGTGATCTCGCCCCATAAGTTCGTAGACTGGCAGGCCGCTTTCGACCCGTTGTTGACACCCGGTGCCCGGAATTACTGGAAAAGTCACGATTTCGATGCACTTTCATCGAGTGCAATCTCAGGACTTCTGGAAGCGATTTCCAGCCTTCCTGACCCGGCGTGTGAAGTTTTTATTGCCCATGTGGGCGGAGCAATGGCGCGCGTCGCGGCCGGTTCGACCGCTTATCCCCAAAGATCTGCTCACTTCATCATGAATGTTCACACGCGTTGGGAGGATTCCAGCAAGGATGCCGATTGTATTGCTTGGGCGCGAGATCTTTACGACCAGATGCAACCGCACGCGACCGGAAGTGCGTATGTCAACTTTATGCCCGAAGACGAAGCGGACCACATGGCAGGTGCATATGGTAACAACGGTGAGAAGCTTTCTAGGATCAAGGGCACATACGACCCCACCAACTTGTTCAGGGTAAACCACAATATCTTGCCTGCGTGATGAAATCCTGAACTGCATAAATTGATCCAGATTGATGTTGATTGTTTTGCTTTGGCGTCACGCCGCATTTCTCGATGGCTAGTTTTTAGGCCAAGTGGAGCATCCAAGCGACGATCGCGCTGGTGATCATGCACCCAATGGGTTGTGGTTTCCGTAGATACGGCCAAGAAATTCAATATGCGTATGTTTCCGCCTTGGGCTCGGTGTAGACGCTCGCCTGAGTATCGCGAGTGACCGCTTTGCGGACAAAGCTTCCGTTCACTGCGGTGGCTCCAAGGTCCGCTCTGCTCACGCAAGTCAGCCTCAAGCAACTTTGACCAGTAGTTTCTGTGCCTCTCCCCATTGCCTCGGCGATTGCCCATACATGCGCCTGAACTCGCGACTGAACTGGGACGGGCTGACGTAACCAACGTCCATTGCGGCTTCGTTCACCGGCATCCCGCCCGCGATCTTCATGGCAGCGTTGTTGAGGCGCATCGTCTTGACGAACTGGATTGGAGCCATCGTCGTGACCTGCTTGAATTTGCGATGGAAGACCGCCCGGCTCATCCCCGCTCGGCTTGCCATATCCTCTATGGAGATCGGCGTATCCAGGTGTAAGGACACATGCGCAATTGAACGTGCGATGGCGTTGCCAGCACCAAATGCTTGCCGTGCGAAGGTGCCAGCTTCTCCCTTCAGGATCGAATAGAGCAGCTCACGCAATCGCGCCTCGCCGAGAACTGCTGTATCCATCTCGCTGTCTCCGAGCCGCAGTAGCCCCAGCAGCGCTTCCGTGAACCCGTCGTCCCATCGCGCGAGCCTAATTCCCAGCTCCCGCATTTCTCTTTTGACCGAAGGCAGAACGCCCCCGGCATTTTCCATTTCCATCGCCAGTTCGGCCATAACACGTTGTTCCAGTGAGATCATAACACCGTAGAGAGGGTTGTCATGCGAGGCCAAAGGCGTCCCCGCCTTGACCGGCATCGACATTGGGCAGCAGAGGTATTGACTGTTGTCGTATTCGTATCTTCGGCCATCCAGAACGGCTTCCTTTACACCACTCACAATGGCCACGACACAGGGCTCATAGACAGCTGGAACACAGGGGATTGATTGCGTGGTGCGAAACAGCCGTACACCCTTGATGCCCGTGTCGGTCAGGCCGTCCGTTGCGGTTCGGTCTGCGATGATTTGCTTGATCTGATCCTTGCTCATAAGAGCGATGTAAAGGCTCCAGATCGATGCTGACAACTATCTTGATATAATCGGGCAAGTATTTGCGACATTCTCGCCTGTTTCTGCGTTCTGATGAGAGCTATCTGCATTTCCATGCTTATACAAAGTTCGCTTGGCCCATGCGCCAACGCGGATAGGAGACAAAAGATGCCAGATACCACATTTGGACCCAAAGGCTGGATGCCTGAGCGCCTCGGCGACCTCTCTGGCAAGACCTACCTCATCACGGGTGCCAACGCCGGTGCCGGGTTCCAGGCCGCACGGACGCTCCTTAAAAAGAACGCCAAGGTCGTGATGTTGAACCGTTCGGCTGAGAAGTCTCAGGCAGCTGTTGCGGACCTGAAGAGCGAGTTCGGCAGTGAAGCAGAAGTGATCTTCATACGCATGGACTTGGCCTCGCTCGCAAGCGTGCGTGAAGCTGCGGACGAGGTTCTAAATTCCGTTCCCCAGATTGATGCGCTCATCTGCAATGCTGCCATCGCGCAGGTACCAACCCGCAAGCTTACAGAGGATGGATTCGAGAGCCAGCTCGGCACCAACCATTACGGTCACTTCCTACTCTGTGGTCTTCTGTTTGAGCGGATCGAAGCCTCGAAAGGTCGGATCGTTGTTGTCGCCAGTCTCGGTTACAACATGGGTCTGAAGACGATCAAGTTCGACGACATGAACTGGGAAGAGAGTTACGGGCCGAATACCGCCTACTCACAAAGCAAGCTGGCGCAAATGATGTTCGCCTATGAATTACAGGACAGGCTTGCCGCCGCAGGGCGCACCGAGGTCGAGGTTTATGTCTGCCATCCCGGCTCGTCGGCAACGTCACTGATCAGCACGAGCGGCAGCCGGACGATGCGGTTCATCTGGTGGTTGATGACGAAGACACCGATGGTTCAAACGGCCGAGCAAGGGTCCTATCCCGAAGTCATGTGCGCCACCGAAGAGACTTTGACTGAACAACGCGCACTCTACGGACCAACAGGCCGCTTAGAAGCCGTTGGCCCGGTCGGCAGGGGCACATTAAACCCGCATGCGTATGACAAAACCGTCATGGCAAGGCTTTGGGAGGTCACTGAACAAGAAACAGGCTTGAAGTGGGAGATTTAATTCAACGGTTCCCCTGCGGCTGGTGATGCTTCACCCACAATCGGACATTTGTGCACTGTGCAGCATTTAGTAGAATGGGGCTCGGAGCTGCCGCTTGAAGTTGTAGGTTATTTGTTCTTTATTGCTTTTCCTGGGAGTAAATCTGTGTCGATCTCTCCATCACTGATGAGCACTGTTCCGTTGACGAGAAGGTACTCTACGCCCACCGAAGCTTCTGCTGGTTTGTCGATGGTGGCTCGATCACTGATCGTGTCTGGGTCGAATACGGTGATGTCTGCGTCCATACCTACTTGCAGACGCCCTTTGCGTTCCATTGAAGGTACGAGACCGTCAAAGAGTTGCGCAGGGATTAGCGAAACTTTTGCGATAGCTTGAGGCCAATCCAGAAGTTGATCTTCTCGCACCCAGACTCTCAAAAACTTGGCGAACGTGCCAGCGCTCCGGGGATTTGATTGCGCATTCTCGGGTACGGGCCAAGTGCTCCCCATAACCGGAGTCCCATCTGGGAGAGTGTAAGGTATGGAGTCGGATGCGATGGCGATCCATGGTTTTGCTGTTACCTGCTTCAGGATTTCAGCGTCACTGGCTTTCTTTTCATCTAAATACTGCATAATTATGAATTGCCCTGGATCTTCCTCTTGCTCCTTGCGGATATCAGCTTCGTCTTCGATCCAACGCTGTTTGGCCACTAGGCGAACTGAGTCAAAATCGATGCCCATCCGGTTTCGAAACTCGTCGCCCTCCTGCAAGAGCACCGCGGAGGCAATAGGCATTGTTGCGATCCCGTAGGGATAAACCTCGGTCGTCACATCGACACCCAATTCCCTCGCCGACGCCACCATTTCGGCGGCCGTAAGTGTGTCGTGGAGATTTGTTGAATGCAGGTGGCAAATGTTAGTTCGCGCACCAGTAGTTGCAGCCAGACCGAGGACCATGTTGAGACCTTCCAGAGAGCTCAATGGATCAACCTGCGACCAGTTCCTCATATGTGTACTGATCGGAACGTTGTTTTCAGCTGCGGTCTCCCAAACACGTTGAAGTTCCTTGCAACCGACACCGGGAACGTACCCAGAGTTGACACCAATCCCGAGTGCCCCTTCATCAAGGCCCTGTTGCAGCAAGGAGAGTACATCTTCTAGTTCTTCGTCGGTGGAGACGTCCGTAGTCCAGCGTGGATACGCGAACGCACTCTGATACCAAGTTGCCGTAGGTTCAACGGGCGGCATCTCGTCTATCATCGTAGCAATGCGAGCAAACGTCCAAGACGCTGTTGCCCCGAAGTTGGTGGCACGCCCCTCCGCTTCAGTGGCATCATACCACTGGCCGATAGGTAGCACTCCAGATTCTAGTTCGAGTGCCGTTGTTACTCCGTCCAACGCCTGAAGACGGTTGGCTGGAAGATCAATCACTGAGTGCGAGTGAAGATCAATGAAGCCTGGTGCAACTATCAAACCCGTCGCGTCAATCACCGTCGCTGCGTCGAGCGGTTCCTCTGAAATCTCTGTGATTTCGTTACCGACAATTCCGACACTTCGAACTGCGTCCAAACCGGTTTCTGGGTCAATGACACGTCCGTTGTTAACCGCCACATCCAATTGCTGCGCGCTTAACAGTGTTGGGAATAATACAAGCAGTGCGGATAGAAATTTCATCGAAGGAACCTCACTAGAAAACCCAACTCCGTGGGAAAGTAGCATGAACAGTCACCATTGCGACTTTTGAAACATAAATGTCCCCTTTGGGCTCGGGGCAGACGTTGGCCGTGGTCGGCTCGAACAACCGCTTTGCGGACTTTACTGCCCTTCGTTGCGGGCGCACAATCGGACGCCCTGCAGACTCAGAAATCCGCAGAAAAGGACGGGAAGCAGTCATTCGCTGCAGAAAAACCGCATAAGCATGATCGTAGTAGCAGACCCTAGGATTTTACTTGTTTGAAATTGGTAGAGTTCTTCTCGCAAATGCATCGAATTCCCCAAAGAAGTCGGAAAACTGCCAGTCACTCTTTACCTAAATCTCTACCGAAAACTCCGTTCAAAACGAAATCCGCTGTGCTTGGACTGCTTGCGAAAGGTAAGTCATAGACAATCGCAAGGCGGCTCAGAGCTTTGACATCCACATCATGAGGCATCGGTGACATTGGATCTATGAAGAAGAATAGGCCGTCGAGCTTACCCTCACAGATCATTGCGCCAAGTTGTTGATCGCCTCCCAACGGACCGCTTTTGAGTGCGGTTAGTTGAAGCTCGGGCAGAGCTGCTTTTATACACCCACCAGTAGTGCCTGTCGCAAAGATGCTGGCTTGACGCAGAGTTTCGATATGCCTTGTGGCCCATTCCACCATCAGGTCTTTCTTGGCGTCATGCGCAACCAATGCCAGTTGCAGCCGACTATCTGATGAATTGCTCGACATAATCCGCACCCAGACCTACTTCCTCATAGTGCTTACGGCACATGTCAATCTTGGTAAAGACGTCCTCGTAACCCATGGTTTTGCCCCATGGGTCGACATAGAGCATTACTCCGTTCACCTGAAAGTATGTGATCATCTCATCCACATCATCGGGCACGACTAGCGTATGAGTTTCACCCGGCGGCTCATATACATAGCCGCCTTCTTGTGCGACCCAGTCATGTTCCAGATAGTGCCAGCGCCCCTTCAGAACAAACCCATGCACGGGTTGAGGGTGCCGATGCCGGGACAGGACACCTGATTTCCGGACGCGCAGAAGGTTCATCCAATAGCCTTGCGACCTGTTCAGGCATAAAGGCCGGAACGACACGTTCTCGGTTTGGGGAACCCAGATACGCTCATCCCGTGCAACGGCGTCGGGTATGACGATCTCCTCTTGCGCATCCTTCGGGAATGGCAACTGATACGGCATTCTTGGATCGTCGTCTTGTCCTTGAACTGGCATGGGGTTGTCCTTTTTTACATTGCGGAATAGCCACCATCCACAGGATAGATGGCTCCGGTCACAAAAGCGGCCTCGTCAGATAGCAACCACGCGGCCAATGCCCCAACCTCGGATGGCTTGCCCCAACGGTCCAGTGGGGTGCGGCCCAGAATCGGCTGGTTACGGCTCGGATCGGCGCGCAAAGCTTCGGTCATTTCGGTTTCAATCCATCCGGGAGCCACCGCATTCACACGGATGCCATCTAAGGCCCATCTCCCGGCCAAAGCCTTGGTTAACTGGGCAACCCCACCTTTGCTGGCGGAATAGGCCGGAACCAATGGGCCGCCAAAGTACGTAAGCATCGAAGCCGTATTGACGACAGCACCGCCTGTTGAAGCCAACAGAGGCTGGGCCGCCAAACAGCAGCGCATTGTACCAGTCAGGTTGATGTCGATCACTTTCTCAAACGTCTCGATCTCGTATTCGGCGCCGCGTACCAGAATGCCTGCACAATTGATCAATCCGTCCAGCTTTTCGATCCCGGTAAAGAACTCGGAAACGGCCTGGATATCGCGCACGTCCAACTGCGTGCAGGTGTCATCGGAATGTCGCGCCGCGTATTCCGACACTTCTTCCGCACCAACCCCTGTGGCCGTCACACGCCATCCTTTGGCGCGCAAAGTGTCCGCGATGCCAGCACCAATCCCGCGGGTTCCACCAATAATCACGGCGTGTTTCATCGGTCAGTCACCTTCCGACAGAAACGCTTCGACAGCATTCTTCCTCGGCATCGGAGCAACGGCACCGTACCCTTGAGTCGACAGGGCTGCGGCGGCGTTGGCGTAGCGGGCGGCAGTGAAAGGATCATCACCTTCGACGATACGCGCAAGGAATGCACCGTCAAAAGTATCACCTGCTGCTGTAGCGTCGACAGCTTCTACCCTGCGGCCTTTGACCCGCTCTCGTTTGTCAGGCGTAGCGACCAAAGTGCCTTCAGCTCCAAGCGTCAGGGCCACGATTTTGGCACCGAGGTCCAGATAGAAATCCGTGATCGCGTTTGGATCGGACAGCCCTGTCAGCTGTTCGGCGTCATCCAGACCCGGCAAGGCGATGTCGCACTGCGCCATTGCCGCATGAGTCACCGCGCGTGCGCGCTCGATCGGCCAAAGTTTCAAGCGCAGATTGGTGTCGTAAGAGATCAGACCACCCGCCTGTTTTACGATCTTGATAGCCGCGAATACGGAGTCCGCGGCAATGTCCGAAATCGCCTGGCTTATACCAGACACATGCAAAAGTTTTGCCGCCTCCAGAGCCGCAACAGGTAGATCGTCAGGTCCCATTCGGCTACTGGCAGATCCCGCGCGAAAATAGCTGAACTCGTGCCCATTTGCGCCATGCGTTACGAAATAGACCCCGGTATGAGCGTCCGCAACCTGGCGGACGGTCGACACATCCACACCTTCGGCCTGCCAAAGGTCCATAAACGAATTGCCGAAGGTATCGGCCCCGATATGAGTCACGTAACCTACGGATGCACCCTGACGCGCAGCGGCGATGGCACAGTTCGACGTGTCGCCGCCATGTCCGGGCAGGTAGTTCCCATCGGGCTGCTGATTAAACTCCAGCATCGGTTCGCCAAGGCACAGAATATCGGGGGTCATTGGTGTCTCATTTCACGTAAAAGGGTCAGCCCGTTGGGGCTGACCAAGTTGTATGGGAGGATTATTCGGCCGTATAGCTTTGGCCGACACCCGGGATCTTCCAGATTCGGAAGTTCGGGATTTCGGGGTCTTCAAAATTCATGTCGCCATCGACCCAGATGTGCAGGTGGTTCGACACCACATACATCTCACCATCCGGTCCCCAGGCCAGCGTGTCGGGCCAGTTCATTTCCGGGTGGTGGACGAAACGGCTGACCTCGCGCGTGGATTCATCGAACTTCATGATCCCGTCCAGTGACAGCGCGGTCATGTAGATGTTGCCTGCGTTGTCCGCCGTCATCCCATCGGTGTTCGAGGGCAGCACTGCGGCAACCTCAACCGCGTTTTCGATAACCGTTTCATTGGTCTCGAAATCGCGCAGGATTTCGGTCGGCAAACTATACAGGTGATTGCCGGTCAAATTGGTCCAGTAGAGCGTTTCCTTGTCGCCCGACAACGCGATGCCATCAGCACCGGTGCGCATGCCGCCATTCTTCAGGACCAGGCGGTCGTCGATGTTGAAGAAGAAATTAGGTTCATCATTGGTGAACCGGTGCTGATCCAGAATGCGGCGTACCGAGTTGGTGTTGCTGTCAAATACGATCAGGCCGCCATGCAGTGGGTCACAGAAGATGCCGCTGTCCGCGATATAGGCAAAGCCGGTGTCGTTATCGACGGCCAGATCGTTCAGAAAAGAACACTGACGATCCGCTTCTTCCGCTGTGAAGACATAGCGCTGGATTTCCTTGTTCTCTTTCAGATCCCAAAGCACCAGCTTGGCGTCACCGTCTTCAAACGGAGGGCCGGCCACGTGGCCCTGATCCAGGATCCACATCACATCGTTGCGGTCGATCTCAAAACCCAGAACGGCTTTCAGGCCATCAGGGTTCGACATGCTGTTCATTTCCTCAGACGGAAACGCCTCCAGTTCCCACGTGTCGCCGTTCTTGACCAGTTTCGAGACGGTCGAGGGGATCTCGGCCCCGCCCCAGCGCGCGGTGGACACATAAATGTTACCCTGGCTGTCGACCTTGGCGCCCTGAACCAGCGCCTTGCCGAAAATCTCGCTGCCTTCCCAGGCAGATTTTGTCGCCTCGTCCTTGACGGCATAAGGCAGACTGTTCCATTCCGCTACTACCTCGGGCTCGTTTGCAAGCGCCGGGGTGGCCAGAACGGCGGTAAGGGTCACCGTGTTGAGCAGTCGTTTCAGCATGTATTCCTCCCTTGCTGAGTTTTGGTGTTCCGCAGGCCGTTGCCGCGGCCTGCGGGACGTTTGGTTTAGATGCGACCGTATTTCGCCAGACCTTCGCGCAGCGAGCCGGTTTCGATGATCAGGCGGGCCTGTTCGGCTTCGCGCTCGTCGATCTCGCGCGCCATTTCCAGAATTGCCTCGGCATGGTCGCGCGGCACAGCTACCGCACCGTCAATATCGGCTACTATGATATCGCCTGGGTGCACGATGACTTCACCCATCGCCACTTCGACATTCGAGGCCAGCGTCCGGATACGGCCCAGCGTAGTGCCTGGGCTGACGCAGCGGGAATAGACCGGGAAGTCATAGTCACGTTTGATTTCCACCAGATCGCGGACACCGCCATCCAGAACCGCGCCTTCGTGCTTATTGGCGACAGCGCCCGCAGTCATCAGACCACCCCACAGGGCAACGTCAGTGGTGCCGTTGGTCGAGATCACAATGACCGAACCGGCCTCGGATTCATCAATGGCGTCCAGCGCGTGCTGGGGTGGCAGAAATTCATCTGTCGGACCTTCCAGAATGGTCACGGCAGGGCCAACGATTTTCTTTTCGTTGATGCGCGGCTTGATCGAGGCAGGCAGAAAGCCGGTTTTACCTGCGATCTTGTCAACCGCATCTGCGACGGATGCGGTGGCCACTTCGCGAAACCCGGCAACGAGTTCTTGAGTGTTCATGAGTATTATCCTCTTGGGTCAGATAGTTAGAAAGCGGGGCGTCTCACCACGGATTTTTCCAGCTTTTGGGCTGATACCCGTTGAGAACGCGGGTGATTTCTTCGGCTGCATTGCGCTGCAGGACTGCAACCGAGCGTTCCGAATACCAGGCGGCATGATCGGACACGATTGTGTTGGCGCTGTGCAGCAGCGGGTTGTCGGGGGCGACCGGTTCCTGTTCGAACACGTCGATGCCCGCGCCAAATATGCGCCCCTGGTTCAGAGCATCGGCCAGCGCAGCCTCATCGACCAGGCCCCCGCGCGATACATTGATCACGATCGAACTTGGCTTCATCAGTGCGATGTGTTCGGCATCCAGGATATGCCGCGTTTCAGGGGTGAGCGGTGCGTGCAGGCTGATGACGTCTGCGGCCTTACAAAGATCAGCCAAATCCACCTTTTGTACGTCTGCCGCTTGGGCAGCGTCGTCGCTCATATACGGGTCAAATACCAACACGGATGCAAACCCCAGCGCACGGAATTTCTGGGCTGCCTGTAAACCGATCTTGCCACACCCAATCAGGCCAAGGGTGGCGTTTTCGCGGCTGGGGATCAGGGCTGCTTGGCCTATACCCCATTGGCCTTGTCGCACTTCAGCATCACGTGACGGGATGCGCCGCTGCACCGCCAGATACAGCGCCAGCGCGTGTTCGCTGACCTCGGTTTCGGCGCCATAATCGGGGACGTTTACGACATAGATGCCGCGCGACCGGGCGTAGTCCAGGTCGATGTTGTCGACGCCCACCCCATAGCGGACGACGACTTTCAGGTTCGGACAGGCGTCGATCACGGCCGCATCCACGGTACGTTCCCGCACGAGGATGGCGACCGGGTCCAGCGCCTGCAAAGCCGGGACCGCCTCAGTCTCTGGCCCGACCGGCGCGATCTGAACGTCCTGCTTGGCCAGCACCGAGGCCTCGGTGTCATAGGCGGCATAGCCGGGTTCAAGGATTGCTATGGTTTGGCGGGTCATGTGACGGTCCCTCGGCATGGGTTACTGGGCCTTGTAGGCTTCGACGGCAGCGTCGAGGCGATCCGGCCATTCCTCGCCAATCTCACCGACGATGTATTCACGCACGGCGGGCTGCGCGGCTTCGCGGAACATGGCTTTTTGCTCGGGGCTGACCGGCACGACCTCCATGCCTTTTTCCGACAGGATCGCGGTGGCGTTGGCGTCCTGCGCGGCGGTCATGCCACGGTGGATCGTTTTCGAGATTTCAACGCACTGCTCGACGGCTTTCTTCTCGTCATCGGTCAGGCTCTCATAGAACATGTCCGACATCAGATAGGCGTGCCAGCTGAATACATGCCCATCCAGAGAGACGTATTTCTGGTGCTGATACAGCGAGGCGTTGACAATGTTTGTCACACCGTTTTCCTGACCGTCCACAACGCCCTGCTGCAGCGCACCAGGCAGTTCCGGCCACGGAACGGGCGTTGCCGATGCACCCAGGCTTTCAACCAGAGTCACCCATACAGGCGCGGTCATTACACGCATTTTCAGGCCTTCCATATCGGCAGGCTCGGCCACGGGCTTGACGTTGTTGGTGAAGTTACGCACGCCATTATCGGCCACACCAAAGCTGCGGATGCCGGTCTTTGCCAGCATATCCTCGGCCAGCGCGTCACCGAATTCACCGTCCATCACCGCCCAGGCCATCGCCTGATCGTCGAACAGGTAGGGCATCGCCAGAACTGAGAAGGGTTTGTAGACTGCCGAGATCGGGCCGTCGTGGATCGCTGCCATCTGAACGGTGCCCAGCTGCAAACCTTCCATGATCTCGGACCCTCCGCCCAGCTGCGAGGCCGGGAATATCTGAACGTCGATCGAGCCCGAGGTCTTACCCTCGACGCAGGCTTCAAACGCCAGCGCCGCGGCGTGTTTGGGCGAGCTCAGGTCAGCGGCCTGAAAATGCGCATATTTCAGCTCTTTAGCTGAAGCCGCACTGGCGGCGGTCATTGCAACAACGGCTGTTGCCGTCATCAGTTTCGACATGGTTTTCATGAGGTTCCTCCCTTTCATGTCAGTTCGCAAATCCAAAGAAGTTGGGGATGAAGGTGCTGACACCCGGCACGAGAATGACCAGAAGCAGCACCACGAGCTCAGCCAGCAGCAGCGGCAAAACCGCTTTTGACAGGCGTTCGATTTTCAGTTGTCCGACGGTGGCGATCACGAACAGCACTGGACCAACCGGAGGGGTGATCATTCCGATGGTGAGGTTCAGCACCAGCATCATCCCGAATTGCAGCGGGTCGATCCCCGCAGAATAAGCGATGGGGCCGAGGATCGGCGTCAGGATGATTAACGCGGGCAGCGTGTCGATGAAGAAGCCGCAGATCAGGGCGAACGCCGCAAGAATGAACAGGATGCCCAGACGGTTCTCGGTGATCTGGGTGATCAGTTTGGCCAGTTCCTGCGGAATTTGCAGATAAGTCAGCAGCCAGGCAAAGATCGACGCCATCGCCACGATCAGGAAGACCGACGACGTCACCACCGCGGCCCGCACAAACGCGGCGTACAGAGCGTGGACCGTGAAAGCGCGCAGGATGAAGCCAAGGAACAGAGCATAGGCAGAGGCCACCGCGCCCGCCTCGGTCGGAGTGAACACACCGAACAGGATACCACCCAGAATGATTGCTGGCATGATCAGCGCTGGAATGGCCGACAGGGTTGCACTGCGCAATTCAACCATGGTGGCGCGATGTTCGCGCCCGCGGTAGCCGTTGCGGGTGGACACGATATGGTTCGCGATGGCCAGCGCAACGCCCAGCAGAACCCCAGGCACGATTCCAGCCAAAAATAGTCCCGCGACCGTCACTCCATTAGTCGAGATCGCAAAAATCACAGCCAGGATGGACGGTGGGATGATCGGACCGATGGTGGCTGTCGCGGCGGACAAAGCACCGGCATAGTTCTTCTCATACCCAGCTTCACGCATCATCCGCATGACGATAGCAGAAGGCCCTGCTGCATCCGCGAGGGCAGAACCGCTGATCCCCGCAAACAGCATCGACACAAGGATGTTCACATGCCCCAGCCCACCACGTACATGCCCAACCAGAGCGTTGGCAAAGCGCAACAAAGCGTTTGTTAGCCCGCATGCCGTCATCAGTTCAGACGCGAGAATGAAGAACGGTACCGCCATCAGCGGAAAGCTGTCGATCCCGGCGAACATGCGTTGGGTTGCGACCAGTGGGTTCAATGAACCGTCGATAAAAATCGCCGACAGGCCGGCGATCCCCATCGTGAAGGCTACGGGAACACCCAGAAACAGCGTCGCAAAGAACAGGATGATCAGGGTTTTTGCCATGGCTCAGACCTACGCCTCTTCGCTCTTGGCGCTGGGGCCGTGTTCAAACTCTTGGCTTACGAAACGTTTTGCGAAAAAGGCCAACTGAATCAGGAACAAAGCGCACCCGACTGGGATAGCGAGATAGGGGATGCCGCGTGAAATGCCGGTGGACATGGTTTCCTTGTTCCAGCCGAATTCAACGAACTTGACACCCAGCCACAGCATCGTCGCCATGAAGGCAAACATGACGAAGACGATGGCCCAGCGCAGCAGTCGGGCCAGAGCTTCGGGTAGCAAATCCGGAATTGTGGTGATCGCGACCAACCGGCCCTCTCGCAAGGCAAGACCAGCACCGCAAAAAGCGCCGAGGATCATTAGGTGTCTTGCGACCTCTTCAACCCAGGCCAGGGACGTACCAAAACCGTACCGCCCCACCACATTGGCAAAGACGATTGCAAAGACCGTAGCGAGCGCCAAAGCCACCAGCGCCCGATTCAATGCAACAATCCATGTTTCTAGAGTTTGCAAAGACGCCCCTCCCGATGCCGTCTCTTTGTGAGAATCAAAACTGGCATACAGTATGCTAATGTGTCAACACTAACACATTGTATGCCAGATACATCGCTGCTACTGTCGAACTGAGGAGAGCGACATGAGCCCATTCAACAGACCGAAATCATTGACGGAATTGGTGACCGAAAACCTGCGCGAGCGGATTATCAAAGGCGAGTTCGAACTGGGTGAGCAGCTGTCTGAGGCTCGAATCGCCAAGAACCTTGAGGTCAGCCGCACACCTGTTCGTGAGGCAATCAATCGACTTGAAATGGAAGGGCTGCTCGTAGTCGAACCGCAACGTGGGTCCTTCGTGTTCAACTTGGAGCCCGAAGAATTGGCAAAGCTCTGCGACGCGCGTGTCTGCCTTGAGACAACCGCTTTAACCTCGGCCATGCAGGCAAACCCGCAAGAGCTGTATACCGCGCTTAACGATTGCATCAATCGGATGAAAGCGGCGCGAGGGGCGGCGGATGATGCAGAATACTTGTATCAGGATACTCTTTTCCACCAATGCCTGTTTGATTGTGCGGATAATCGGTTTCTGAATGACGCGTACCAGACGATTGCTCTTAAAATGGCAGCATTGCGCAGCCGGTTGGGGCACCACCCGGATCACATGGCTAAGTCCTATCGGGAGCACATTGAGTTGCTTCAGTGCGTCGAGAATGGCGATGTTTCAAAAGCGCTAGACGTGCTGAAACTCCACATAGACAGGAAAGAAGGGTCCTATTGGAGTGACGCAACTAAAGCGGACAGCCAGACCCAGCACGTGAATTAAGCGCTTCTGTGTCCTGCCTGCAGCACGCACGACGTCTCAACTCGCACCCGCAGCGAAGGTCGGGTTACCCTCGCGATTGACTAGACCACGCGAAAAAGTCGAGGTCGGCGTTGGGCTCAAAGCGGTCTTTAGCTGCAATCTGTGTGAGTGTCTGCTATATTGTTTTACCAACATCTTGTCATAAGACACCTTGCGCTGTGCCTCGTTTGAAATCGATCGTTGTGTGGTATCTACCGTGGTATACATTCAACATAGATCAATTTACTATATATTTAACAAATACCTGCAGGATTAGTTTTACTGACTTCTTTTCCGCCATCAACCTATTGACATCATGCGGTAAAAGCCAAGCTGGGCAAAGCCTTTCGCCGTTGACTGATAAATTCGCACGAAGATGAAGAGGCACAACCAACTAGGCAGGAGTTCACTTTGTTTGCAAATACAGGAACTCGCGCGGCAGGATCTACAGGAAAAGCACTGATGGGAGATGCGACAACGGTAGACAGATCTAGGGTGAATCCAACTTAACTTGAATAAGTCTGCAGAACCCGCCCAAGGTTCTTTTCGATTATACACTTCCACTTGGATTCACGCAGAAACATCGACACAGAACCAATCGGCATGTGGACAATAAAACACAACGATCGAGAAGCATCATCCGGTCGTTGACGACCTCCAAATCCCTTAGGTAGAGACACTGTATCAAACCGTTGCAAAGGGAACGATGTTTTGGATTTTGAGGTGGCGAGTTTTTGGTACGGACAATCGCTCTCTTGCGTGGAGCGAGTCTGTATTCAGTCCTTTCTCGACCATGGCTACACGTATCATCTCTATGTTCTGGATTTGGACATTGATGTCCCGGACGGTGTCATCGTCCATGACGCCCGCGAAATATATGGCGTGGGCAAAACCGACCAGCTTGATGCGTCACGCAAACGCGCCGCGGTGTATTCGGATGTGTTCCGAATCTATCTGATGCAAAAAACCGATTACGTCTGGGTCGATCTGGACATCTATTGCGTAAATCCCCTGCACGTGAATTCCGATTATCTGTTCGGCCTGATTAGGCGGAACAACTCGATGAACAACTGCGTTCTGCGTCTTCCAAAGGGTTCACTGGCCCTAAAACTTATCATCAACTTCTTGGAATCTGATGTGCCATTTCCGTTTTGGCTCGGACCGGAACGCACACAGAAGTTAGTTGACCGATACCAGGCAGGCGATCGATTTACGCTGTATGACCTGCCCTGGACGACAACCGGCCCCAGTGTCACCCGCTGGGCCCTAAACGCGACCGGCGAGATCAGTCGCGGCCAGCACTGGCATTTGTATTTTCCGCGTCGCGGTTTTTTGGATCCTGAACGTGGTCTAGATGACTACGAACCCGATTGGGTTCGTTTCCATCATTTCCAAGGCGAAACCAGAAGCAACATAAGGGCGCATTACGGTGGGTTGCCGCCCGAAGGAAGCTACATTGATGTCGTCTGCAAACGTCACGGTATAGACCCTGCTCGATATCCGGTCATTTAAGCTCCGCAATCACGCCGCTCAGCAGACTTCTCCGCGTTCATCATGCACTTTACCTGTTTGTCTGTTGAGCGGACAGTCCGGTGGACTGTTTTTAGATCGAACGTTCTGATTGAAATTTGATTGCGGAAGGGCACAACCACCGGTGTCGACCGCAATTGAAAAGTCAGGAATAGGCGCGAACCCGACATACGCAACTCGTCACTAAACTTCTGTTATCCGAGGTTAATCTGCCGTTGGTGTGTTTTGCTTGAACAACCAACTTGTGTACTTGGCAAACGAGCGAAAAAACCTCGGGAGGATTACAAATCTGGCAGCAAGTCTAAGGCAGTGGGGCAATCGCTTCAAAAAGCGGACATTTATCCAGACTCTGAAAAGCGCCGTTCCCGCCAGCGCCACCTGGATTTACTTACCATTACGGGAAGCTTGATTTTTGCGGTTTGTTTTCGTCTCGCCTGAGCAATAGACACTTGATGCGACGTTTTTAGAGGGAAGCTGCCATCTAAAAGTCCCGCGTTTCAAACGTTTGGCAACTCTCCACCGCGTTGAACGATTGACATGCATTCGCAGTTGGTATGCTATCCACAACCATAACGTTCACAGAAATTTGCGACAGAGCATCGCGAATTCAAAGCAGATAAGCATCTGCAAAATGGGAGAAAAACATGAACAAACCAATACTCGCGCTTGCGCTGTTGATGACGACGACGTCGTTGGCCAATTCAGAAACCCTGCGTTGGGCGCGCTCGGGGGATGCGCTGACGCTTGACCCGCATTCGCAAAACGAAGGGCCGACGCATACCGTGCGCCACCAGATGTATGAACCTCTGATTATCCGCGACACGTCCGGCGCTTTTGAGCCTGCGCTGGCCACCGATTGGGCCCCCAGCGAGAGTGATCCGAATGTCTGGGTGTTCAACCTGCGTCAGGGCGTGAAGTTCCATGACGGTGCTGATTTCGCCGCAGAAGATGTAGTGTTCAGTATCAACCGCGCGAAACAACCAAACTCGGACATGAAAGAGCTAATCAACTCGATTGTCGAGGTGCGTGCTGTTGATGACCACACGGTCGAGATCGTGACCGACGGCCCGAACCCGATCCTGCCGGCGAACCTGACCGACCTGTTTATCATGGACAAAGGCTGGACCGAGGCGAACAACGCGGTCAACGTTCAGGACTTTGAAGGTGGTGAGATCACCTTTGCGACTGTGAATGTGAATGGCACCGGCCCCTACAAGCTGGTTAGCCGCGAGCCCGATGTGAAAACCGTGATGGAGCGGAACGAAGACTATTGGGGTCGTGATCAGTTCCCGATGGCGATCAGCGAAATCATCTATACACCGATCCAGAACGACGCCACCCGCGTTGCGGCGATGCTGTCGGGCGAGGTGAACTTCCTTCAGGATATGCCGGTGCAGGATCTGGACCGGGTGAATGCTGTGGACGGGTTGGTCGTTAAGCAAGCACCGCAAAACCGGGTGATCTTCTTTGGTATGAACCAGGGCGGGGATGATATCGAAGCGGATAACGTCGACGGCAAGAACCCCCTTGCCGACGTCCGGGTACGTCAGGCCATGTCCAAGGCGATCAACCGGGACGCCATCCAACAGGTGGTTATGCGCGGTCAGTCGCAACCAGCCGGGATGATCGCACCGCCGTTCGTCAACGGCTGGACCGCCGAGATGGACGGTGAAAGCAGCACGGATGTTGAAGGCGCGAAGGCTCTGTTGGCCGAGGCGGGCTATCCCGACGGCTTCTCGATCCGGCTGGATTGCCCCAATGACCGCTACATCAACGATGAAGGCATCTGTCAGGCTGCTGTCGGGATGCTGGGTCAGATCGGCATTACGGTGAATCTGGATGCCAAGCCAAAGGCGCAGCACTTCCCGCTGATCACAGACGGAAAAACCGATTTCTACATGCTGGGTTGGGGCGTTCCGACCTATGACTCGGAATACATCTTCAACTTCCTCGTCCATGGCCGTGAAAGCGACATCGGGACGTGGAACGGCACCGGGTATGACAATGATGAGTTGGATGCCAAGATCAAGTCGCTGGCCTCGAACACGGATCTTGTCGCGCGCGATCAGGCTATCGCCGAGATCTGGCGCGTGGTGCAGGACGAACAGCTTTATATTCCGATCCACCATCAGGTGCTGAACTGGGGCATGGCTGAAAACCTGGACATCAACGTTGATCCTGAAGATCAGCCTATGGTCAAGCATTTCGGCCTGAAATAAGAAACGTGGCCGGGCCTCGAAATACGGGGCCCGCCACCAATAAGTGGGAGCTATCATGAAACGTTTGACCACTGCCGCGCTTTTGGGCGCGCTTGCCTTACCCGTCGCAGCCGAAGAGTTCACGTTTGCCGTCACAACGGACCCGCAAACAATGGATCCTCATGCGGTCAACTCCGCCCCAGTTCTGGGTTTTTTGAACAATGTCTACGAAGGGCTTGTTCGGCGAGGCAAGGATATGACCATCGAACCGGCGCTTGCGACCAGTTGGGAAACCATCGGGGACGGCGATGGCTGGAGGTTCAAACTGCGCGAGGGCGTAACGTTTCATGATGGGTCTGAATTCAATGCGGATGACGTGATCTTCTCGTACCAGCGGGCGTCTGACGAAAATTCGGACACCCGCAGCTGGTTCGCGCCCGTTAGCGAGGTTGTCAAGGTTGACGATTACACCGTTGACGTGATGACCACCGCACCAAACCCAATCTTCCCGGACAGCATCGCCAACTGGATGATCATGGATAGCGGCTGGGCCGAGGCGAATGACACAGTCCTTCCCGACAAAGAAACAGGTAACTACGCAACGCTCAACGCCAACGGTACCGGCGCCTTCCGAGTCACCGCGAGAGAGCCGGGCCTGCGCACTGTTCTAGAGCCTTTCGAAGGCTGGTGGGGCGAGACCGAACACAACCTGACTCGTGCCGAACTGGTGCCTATCCAGAATCCAGCGACCGCTCTGGCAGCTCTGCTTTCAGGCGATGTGGATCTCATCAACCCGGTTCCCATTCAGGACGTCGCCCGGTTGCAGGGCAACCCGGACGTGAAAGTCATTCAGGGCATCGAAGCACGTGTCATCATGCTGGGCTTCGACCAGCAGGAAGGCGCAAGTGAAACGGGCCAAGGCGGGACCGACGTTTTTGGCGACGTGCGCGTACGCGAGGCAGTTGCCAAAGCAGTTAACGTACCAGCCATCCTGCAAACCATCATGCGCGGCAACGCCGAAGTGGCAAGCCAGTTGGTCAGCCCGGCGATGCGTGGCTATTCAGCTGCAAACGCAGACCCATATGCCTACGACCCAGAAGGTGCGAAGACGTTGCTGGCCGAAGCGGGAGCCGAAGGGGCCGAAGTCAGCTTCAAATGCTCCAACAACCGCTACCTAAACGACGAATCCGTTTGTCAGGCCATTACCGCTATGCTGACGCAAGTTGGATTGAACGTGACGCTCGACGCTATGCCGGTTCAAAACTACTGGCCGGAACTGCGGGCCGACAACTTCGATATGTATCTGCTGGGCTGGTCACCGGGCACATTTGATGCCGAGCATCCTGTGCGTTTCCTCGCATCGACACCCAATGAGGAAAAGAAGCTGGGTTCGTGGAACTTTGGCGGCTATTCCAACGCCCGCGTGGATGAATTGCTGCCACTAATCCAGTCCGAGATCGATGAGCCTACCCGTCAGGCCATGCTGGATGAGGTTGCAGGCACACTTCAGGATGAGGTCGCCTATGTGCCCCTTTACGTCCAGCCGTTGGTCTGGGGCGCGCGCAGCAATATCGAGCTGACACAACGGCCCGACAATTTCTTCCTTCTGCGCTGGGTCACGGTCAACTAAATGCTGTCATACATTATCAGGCGCGTTGCCCAGTCGGCGCTGGTTCTGTTCGTCGTGGGCCTTGTCGCCTTTTCCATGTTCCGCTTTGTCGGTGATCCGATCGACAACATGCTGGGGCAAGAGCGGACCATGGAAGATGTGGAACGTCTGCGCGCTCAGTTGGGACTCGATCAGCCGTTTCCGGTGCAATATGTGAAGTTTCTGCAAGAAGCGGTACAGGGCAATTTCGGCGTCAGCTTCCGTCAGGGGCGTCCGGTCGCTGAAATCCTGGCCGAGCGCGCTCCGGCCACGCTGGAGCTGGCGCTGGTCTCGGCCGTATTTGCCATAGTCTTAGGCATCGCACTGGGTGTTTTCACCGCAATCCGGCGAGACGGGTTTGCCGCGAATCTCATCATGTCAGCCTCTCTGATCGGGGTATCCCTGCCCACCTTCCTGATCGGCATCCTGTTGATTTACATCTTCTCGGTTGAACTTGGCTGGCTTCCCAGCTTCGGGCGCGGAGAGGTTGTGGATCTGGGCTGGTGGAACACCGGCTTGCTGACCAGCAGCGGGCTTAAGGCGCTGATCCTGCCAGCGATTACATTGGGTCTGTATCAGATGACCCTGATCATGCGGCTGGTGCGGTCCGAGATGCTGGAAGTCCTCCGGCAAGACTATATCCGCTTTGCCCGCGCCCGCGGCCTCAGCGACCGGACCATCAATTTCCGCCATGCGCTGAAAAACACCATGGTCCCGGTTATCACCATCATCGGTCTGCAACTGGGGGCCATCATCGCCTTCGCCATCATCACCGAGACGGTGTTCCAGTGGCCGGGTCTCGGCCTTCTGTTCATCAACGCAATCCAGTTCGTGGATATTCCTGTCATGGCAGCTTACCTGATGATGATTTCGGTCATCTTTGTCACTATCAACCTTGCGGTCGACATCCTTTATGCCTTCATCGACCCGCGCCTGAGGGTCAGCGCATGAGCCGAGTGAGACGCATTCTGGACAGCGACCAGTTCTACGCCTTTCGCCGCTCGCCCGTCGCGATGGTCTCAGCGACTGTGGCTTTGTTCCTGATCCTCGCCACCATCCTTGCACCGTTGATTGCGCCGACAAACCCGTTTGACCCGGCCAGCCTGAACCTGATGAACGGCTTCACCCCGCCGATGGAACACAATGCCTTTACAGGCGAAAGCTTCCTGATGGGCACCGACGATCAGGGGCGGGATGTGTTTTCGACCATCCTGTACGGAATGCGGATCTCGTTATTTGTTGGGGTGGCGGCCGTTCTGTTTGCGATGGTTCTGGGCATTATTCTGGGCCTGCTCTCGGGCTATTTTGGGGGCTGGACTGAAACCATCATCATGCGCACGGCGGATGTTCAGCTGACCTTCCCTTCGATTCTTCTGGCCATGCTTATCTTTGGCATCGCCAAAGGCATTACTCCGGTGGAATACCGCGACCAAATGGCGATCTGGGTGCTGATCCTGGCCATTGGCCTGTCCGATTGGGTGCAGTTCGCTCGTGTGGTCCGAGGTGCCACGCTGGTCGAGAAAAACAAGGACTATGTCGCCGCCGCGCGCATCATCGGGCAAAGCCCGCTGACGATCATGCTGCGCCATATCCTTCCCAATGTGCTGTCACCGGTTCTGGTGATCGCGACCATCTCGCTGGCGCTGGCGATCATTGCCGAGGCGACGCTCAGCTTCCTTGGTGTTGGAGCGCCACCAACGCAACCGTCACTCGGCACGCTGATCCGTATCGGGCAGGGCTTCCTGTTCTCGGGCGAGTGGTGGATCCTGTTCTTCCCCGCCTGCACTCTGCTGGCACTGGCGCTGAGTGTGAACCTGCTGGGCGACTGGCTGCGTGATGTTCTGAACCCGAGGCTGAAATGACCGATCCCGTTCTTTCGATCCGCAACCTGACGGTGGAAATCCCCACCCGCCACGGCATCTTCAAGCCGGTCGAGCATGTGACCTATGATCTCCACCCCGGTGAAATCCGGGGCGTTGTCGGCGAGAGCGGTGCAGGCAAATCCATGACCGGCAACGCCGTGATCGGCCTGCTGGACCCTCCGGCCCATGTGTCAGAGGGTGAGGTCTGGCTGAATGGGCGCCGCATCGACGAGTTGGACGCCGAGGATAAACGCCGGATCCGGGGCAAAGAGATCGGGATGATCTTTCAGGACCCGCTGACCTCGCTGAACCCGCTGTTCACAGTTGGTGAGCAATTGGTCGAGACGATCCAACTGCATCTTGGCCTGTCCGCGTCCGAGGCGAAAAAGCGCGCCATTGCCCTGCTGGATCGCGTGTCCATCCCCGACCCGGCGGATCGTTTCAACCAGTATCCGCACCAGTTTTCCGGCGGGATGCGTCAGCGGGTGGTAATCGCGCTCGCGCTCTGTACCGAACCCAGTGTTCTGATCGCGGACGAACCTACAACGGCCCTGGATGTGTCTGTCCAAGCGCAGGTGCTGGATCTGATCAAGGAACTGGCGAAAGAGCGTCAGGTCGGCGTGATCCTCGTCACCCATGATATGGGTGTTATCGCCGACACCACCGATACGGTCACTGTGATGTATTCCGGTCATGTGGTTGAAAGCGGCACGACCGATCAGATCCTCGGCGCGCCTACACATGAGTATACCAAATCCCTGATTGCCGCCGTGCCGCGCCCGCACACCAAGGTCGAGCGTTTCCCAGTGGTCAATTATGGCGAGCGGGAAAGAACCTTCAAGATTGACGATCTGGCGGCCCATTGGGACAAGACTGATCTGTCCAAAACCGGCAAGCTGCTGGAAGTCGAAAACATTACTAAAACGTTCCTGCAAAAAGGTGGGCTGCTACCATCGCAACGCAAGTACTTCACTGCCGTCGATCAGGTGAGTTTCGACATTCGCGACGGTGAGGTTTTCGGCCTTGTGGGCGAAAGTGGCTCTGGCAAGTCCACGGTCGCGCGGATGATTGGAACGCTCTATCCCGTAGATGGCGGACGGGTTATCTTTGATGGCGAAGACGTCACAGTCATGGAGGCAGAGGCTCTGCAAGCCTACCGCCGCCAGATCCAGATGATCTTTCAAGACCCGTTCTCCAGTTTGAATCCCCGCATGAGGGTTGGGGATCTCGTGGCCGAGCCCATCCATCACCATAAAATCCTGCCCAAGCCCGCTATCGAACCACGTGTGCGCGAATTGCTCGACTGGGTTGGGCTGGCTAAGGACGCATGGCGTAAGTATCCACATGAATTTTCCGGAGGGCAGCGTCAGCGCATTTGTATTGCTCGCGCCCTCGCAACTCAGCCCCGTTTTCTGATCTGCGATGAACCGACAAGCGCCTTGGATGTCTCTATTCAAGCGCAAATCCTGAACATTCTCAAAGACCTGCAGGAACATCTCGGCTTGACCATGCTCTTTATCAGCCACGATCTCCCGGTCGTACGTCAGATGTGTGACAGGGTGGGCGTGATGCGTAATGGGAAGTTGCTTGAGGTCCAGGAGACGGATTCGTTGTTCGAAGATCCGCAGCATTCGTATACTAGGGAACTCTTGGATTTGATGCCCCGGTTAAAGCAGTTGGCATAATCTTACGACATAGTCTTACATCGGTTTTTTTCAGAAGACGTTGCTGGAGATGTGGAAGCGCAAGCAATCAACGGAAGTTTAAACTCAAACACCGACTGGATATGCTTCCATCTCGGCGCATCAGATCGGTCCAGTCGGCCTAAGATTGTCTCGGGTTCAGCTTACAAGCTTGGAGTGTGGGCTAAACCGACGGATTCCGCGCGTGACTTGTCCTTCGGGAATAATGTTCGCTATGTCAATTCCGCCCGGCTTCACGGGCGGCCCATTCCCGACCTTCGACCGACCTTGAGGATGCTGCGTCGTGGCCCGTCAGACCAGCCATTCGCTGCGCTTGGAAATTGGAGTCCGAGTGAACTGAAAGTTCGCGGACATAGTCGACTTCTGAAGTGAGCGGACCCTTGATGGCCTAGCGGGGCATCGTTTACGGGACATCGCCTCAAATCGACATCAGCCAACGCTTGAAGGTTCTCACAGTGACACGATCTTGATCTCCGTTTCGGCAGACGAAATAGAGGCCACGGTTCAATGACACGCGGCTTTCATCCAGGCGGACCAGCCGACCAAGCTTTAAATCTCTCTCCGCCAAGAGGTGTCTCGCCAAGGCCACGCCTTGGCCGTCAATCGCAGCTTCCAAAAGAACAGCACTGTCCACGAAATTGATGTTCCGCGCTTTGATGCGATCCGCGTCCAGGCCAACTTGTAAGGCCCAATGGTCCCAACCCGCATTGAAGGTATCATGCAACAAAGGGTATTTTGCCACCTCTCCGGCACGCATTGGTAGCTGCTTGTTTTCTACAAGCGAAGGCGCGGCAACGACGATCAATTCCTCTTCTCGGATTTGCTCATGATAGAGCCCGTCCCAATTGGGTTCCCCAAACCGCAATGCGACGTCGACATCGGATCTGTCAAAATCTGCAAAGGCATCATTCGTGTCTAGCAACAGGGCGATTTCCGGGTGCTCTTGCTGAAACGAACTCAGCAATGGCACAAGCCATTTGAGAGCCAGCGACGTCGACAAAGACACCGTGATCGACTGACGATGATGAAAACGCTTCACCTCTGTCACACCCAACTGCAAAGCAGAAAACGCCCCACGTGTTGATTGATGCAGGCGTTCCCCGGCGTCGGTTAGTTCAACGCCATTGGGGTGACGATGAAAAAGCGTTACGCCAAGATGTTGCTCTAGCAATTTGATCTGTCGACTGATCGCCCCATGAGTGACATTCAGCACGTCCGCTGCTCTGGTCAGGCTGGAATGGGTCGCAGTTTCGTCAAAAGCCTGAAGGGCGCGAAGGTGTCTGAGATTTTCAGCCATGTGAGAAAAACTAACAACCTTATCAGATAAACTCGATAGGCATCATTGGTTACAAAGAGTTATAGCGGGGTCAATCTAAGAAATCTCATGGGTCTGATTGATCGAGGGTCGCATGTCCGAACTCAAAGTTGCGCTGATGACAGGTACGGGCCAAGGCATTGGCCGGGGGTGCGCCATTGAAATGGCAAAGGCGGGCTACAAGGTCTCGCTGATGTCGCCGTCCGATCGCTCGATTGAACTGGCGGAAGAGCTTGGTGGCATCGGCCGCCGTGGCTCGGTTTTGGATGTGGACGATCTGCAGGCGATGGTTGATGACACCATGCGCGCGTATGGTCGGATTGACGCTATTGTCAGCAATATGGGGCACGGTGGTTCGGTACCCGAGGCCATCAAAACTGTTGGCTTCGATCCTGATTTTGACGGGCCGCTTTTGGAACTGAGCGACGAGCTGTGGCACGAAAGCCTGGATATGTATGTGCTGAACGTTGTGAAGATTGCTCGCATCGTCACGCCCATCTTGATCGAACAGGGCGGTGGAGCGTTCGTAAACATTTCCTCCATGAACACAATCGAACCTCGCGCGCCCTATCCCATGAGCATGTTGCGCGGTGCTTTGCACAGTTTCTCAAAGCTCTACGGGGATCGCTATGCGCGGTACAACCTTCGCATGAACAACCTACTTCCCGGGTTCTGCGAGAATGTGAACCTGTCCGAGCGGGCCCGTATGGAAATTCCCGCGCAGCGGGCGGCAACATTCGAAGAAATTGGCCAGACATGCGTGTTCCTCGCAAGTAAGGGGGCCCGATACATCAATGGTCAGAGTATACTGTCCGACGGCGGCATGAACCGCGCAGTCAGGTAGAACAGAGAGAGTGAAATGATTGTCAAAGCACTCAAAGACATTCTTGGAACAGAGCGGGACGTCTCTGGACCAGGCTGGAACAGCAGAAGGTTGCTTTTGGCCTCGGATGGCATGGGGTTCACGCTCACTGACACGCTCATCGAAAAGGGTGCCTCGCTTGAGCTTGAATACACCCACCATCTGGAGGCTTGCTATTGTATCGAGGGCAATGGTCGGATCAGAGCCGCCGATGATGAACCCTGGCATATCCTAGAGCCATTCACCCTTTACGCATTGGATCACCATGACCGGCACGTGGTGCAAGCCACAGAGACCGACCTGAGACTTGTTTGCGTCTTCACCCCACCTCTCAGCGGGCGCGAAGTTCACCGCGAAGATGGAAGCTACAGCGTCGAAGCTGAACCTGAGTAGATCGGAGCAGAACGACAAAATCCGACCGCAAAGCAGCATGAAGCACCTCGTCCTTCACTCGGCCATTGCAGCAATCGCCTCGGGTTGCCGTCGCGCCGTGCACATTCGAAGCGGCTTCTTTGGTCCCAGTGGCTTCACCTGATCAGAATTTGGCCGCGTGCATTTAAGTGTCAGACCTGTTGAGTAAAAACGCTTGTAGTCACTTGTCGGATCGGTTGGTGACTTCGGCCCGGAAAAGGTCCGACTTTGCGACAACCAAATACGGCGTTTTCCGGATAGCTGAATTCTTCAGTCGGCTTGTTAAAATCATTTTTAGTCTGATGTGACGACAGTCCTGACGATGGTCACGAGCAGACATCAGTCAATTAGCATTTCGGAAAGTTCACCTGCTCCTTTTTGCAGGATGTTCAGAAAGGACAGCAGACTGTTGACGTCGTGACGTTGGGTTGGAGCATGCACCGAAAGTGTGCCCACCAATCTGCCTTGTCCATCAAGAATGGGCACAGCGATGGCCGTCATTCCGGCCATGAATTCCTCATCATCTGTCGCGTAACCCCTTTCAGAGATTCCGCGGATTTCGTCGCGTAGTGCTTTAGGGTCCGTTAGGGATCGTTCGCTCTGGGGTTGCAAATTGCCTGCAGAGAGAAATCCATCCAACGTCTTCTGACGCAGAGTAGACAGGTACATCTTGCCGCTGGCTGTACAATGGAAAGGTACCTGAGTACCGATAGGCAATTGGATGCGTAGCGGCCATTTCGTTTCGACCCGGTCGAGGTAGATCATTCCTTCCCGGTCCGGGATGGCTAAGTTGCAAGTCTCACCAACGTTTTCGGCGACACTGCGCAAGATTGCCAATCGCGCCGTGCGCAGGTGTTCGGAGGACATGGTATTGACCGAAAGCAACCGCAGCCGGTGCCCAGGGCCGTATGAGCGGCCATCCAGATCTCGCTGCAGGAAACCTTCGGCCTCAGCTGTTTGGAGCAGACGGTGAACTGTGGGCTTCGCCAGCCCCAAAGTCTCGATCAGGTCTGCTGGTTTGATGGCGACCCCACGCCGCGCCACCTCCTCAAGGATAAGAAGAAGGCGCAGGTTGGTCGGGATCTGAGTTTCTTTGTCTTGGGTTTCCGTCTCGGCCATCCCGCAACATTCTAGTTATTTGGCAGCAGGATCAAGGCCAGATCGGGCACAAGCGACACCAAGATCCATACCGACAGCAAAGCCGCCAGATAGGGCACAGTGTATCGCAAGAGGCGGAAATAGGGCACACCCGTCACGCCTGATGCCACATAGAGGTTCAAACCGTAAGGTGGCGTGATGAAGCCGATAGATGCGCCCACAAGGAAGATCACCGAGAAATGGATCGGGTCTATTCCAACCGAGGCCGCGATTGGCGCGAGTATCGGCGCAAGGATGATCGTCACTGGCAGGCTTTCCAGCACCATGCCTGAAAAGAAGACAATCACCATCGAGGTAAACAGAACCGCGTGGTAGCCGCCCATCGAGGTTACAAAGTTCCCAATGGTTTCTTGCGCCCCCAGCAGCGACAGGATTTGCTGCATCACCACTGAAATTGCGATCAGCGGTGCAAGGATACCTGTGATCTGGGCTGACCGGATCACAATTGAGGGGATCTCGGGGATCGTAAAACCTTCGACCACGAACATCTCGGCATAGGTTTTTTCGGTTGGTGAAATGTTGTTGCGGGCGCCCATCAAGCGATTGATCGGATAGCTGACCAAGCCTGCAATCACGCAAAATCCAACAGTCACACCCGCCGCTTCGGTGGGTGAGAATTTACCGGTATAGATGCCCCACAAAACCAAACCGATGGCAAAGAAGCCAAGCCAAGCGCCGAACGCGGTTTTCAACACCCGATTCAGTTGCAGTGGGATCAGATACCCCCAGCCATTCATGCGACAGATGATCCAGCAAGCGAATTGCATCCCCATGACCATCAGCGCACCGGGCAGGATACCCGCAACGAACAGCTCCGAAATCGGCAGGTTCATCAGGAACCCATAGACAATGAAAATAATCGACGGCGGAATGATAATCCCCACCGTGCCCCCCGCCGCCGCAGTGGCCGCGCTGAACCGCTCATCATAACCGCCTTTGACCATCTCCGGGTGCAACATGGAACCAATGGTGGCAGTCGTGGCCGAGTTCGAGCCCGAGATAGCGGCGAACAATCCGCACGCCCCCAGCGAGGCCATCGCCAACCCGCCGCGTATCCAACCCAAACAGGCATAGGCGAAGTCGCTGAGCCTCCGGGCGATACCGGATTTGTTGATCAGGTCTCCGGTCAAAATGAACAACGGCATCGCCAGCAGGGCGAAACCCTTGTTGAAGACGTTCAGCAACTCGGCACCCATATTGTCGAGCGTCAAGCCAAGGACAAACGAACAACCGATAACCCAGTAGCCGATGACCAGCAGAACCGGAACGCCCAGCATGAATAGAAATGTGACCCCAAGCGAGATCAGTGTGACCATGGTTCCATCTGTCATTAGTCTGCTCCGATCACGGCCTGTTTGATGAGCGGGTCGCCTGTTTTCCAGTTGTGCAGATCATCCGCGAGATTTTGAAACACGCGCCCTACCATCAAGAAGAACGACAGCGGCGCAGCCAGAAGAAACCACCACTGCATGACGTTGTCGGTACCCAGTACGATCTGGAAATTTGACGCGGACAGGGCGACCAGGCGGGACGTGGTGACAATGACGATCACAGCGAAGATAAACCACAAAACCGCATCAAGGATCAGGCAAGCGAGTTGCCCTGCCCTCGGCATTGCGGTGCGGAATTCGCTAAAGCTCAAGTGCGTACGAAGGCGTACGTTGTAAGATGCGCCAAACCAAGCCATGACCATAAACAGCAATGGCGGAATGGTCGTCGACCATGGTTCTTGATCATTGAACACGAAGCGGTCGATCACACCCCAGAAGATGATCAGTGCAATGGCAAGATAGGAATAAACCATCACTGATCGTTCCAAATGACGTTCTATGAAGGGCACCTTTCTATAGAGCAACATGACCAGAAAACCGCCAAGTGCCGAGACGACTGCACCAAAAACCCAAGCAGCGTCAGATTCCAGAGCGGATTGAATCTCGAACGAATCCTGGCTGAGAAAGGCGCTGAAGATCGCGCCTATGTCTGCCCATAACGACATGTACCCCGTCCTCCCAGTCGGTGTGTTTTTGGAACCGGCCCGTTTGGGGCCGGTTCACATCAGCTTATCAGGCTTGGCCCATCCACCAACGGCGCGGCTCTACGTTTTCTGGCAGGGTGTCAGCCGGAATTTCACGCGCGATGTCGTAGATTTCCTGATACGTATCGATGCCGCCCGCCCATTTGTTCAGGCGTTCACGCCACTGCGCCCAAGGTTCAGGGTTATAGTTCGGTGCGCACATCTCTTCGGCCAGTTTGATCTGATCGTCCGGCAGGAAGGCCGGGCGGACACCGTTTTCGGCAAAGATCGTGTTGGGAAGCTGCGGCTCCGAGAAGCCAACAGTGTTCAACAACGCGGCCTCATTCGCACCTTGGATCAACGCCTGAGTGAAGTAGGAAGACTCCATCACTGCGTCCTGCAACTCGCCCCCGAGGCCGTCGAAGACCTTGGCCGACATCGACGTATGCTCGGTGCCACAGAAGAACTTCAGGTTCACCGACTGCGAAACCACCGGTGCCATATTGGCGTAAGCCACGGCGGAGGCCCAAGTTTCAGCCCCGTCAATCAGACCGGTTTTCAGCGCATCCAGCGTCTCTTCCCAGGCCACCGGAACCGGGTTCAGGTTCAGCAACTGCATTGCGATCCGGCCCAACTGCGTGCCGGTCACGCGGTTCTTGGTGCCGAACAGCTCTTCCAGCTTGGTCACCGTAGGCTTATCGGCAAAGGTTGAGCCCATTTGCAAGCCACGCAGTTCGCAATGGGTAAAGAGGAACTTCAGCCCATGCCGTTTCTCAAGGGGTTCGCGGAGAATGCGTTGGCTCGCAGGGCTGTAGAAGAAATGGTACTGCGCCGCACGGCTTGGGAACATATAGGCATAGTCCAGCACGTTCAGGTAAGGCGCGCCACCAGCCGAGTTTTGGGTCGATGCGGCGTAGATATCGACGATTCCCTGCTGGGTTTTTTCAACACAGCTGAGCTGACCACAGATCTGATTGTCGCCGATAAACTCGATCCGAATCTCACCATCTGTGCGTTCTTCCAGATCGCGCGCAAACTCGATAGCCCCGGCGCGTTCGATCAGAAGGTTGCGAGTATTAAAGCCTGAAGCGCCAAACTTCAGTGTGTGTTTGGGCTCTTTTGAGAACCGTTTTTCGTACGTGGATTCAGCCGCTTGCGCCAGGTTTGCCAAGCTCATCGCGCCACCGAACCCGCCTGCTGCCAGCAGTGTCGAACTCATGCCGTAACGACCTGCCACGCGGAAGAAATCCCGCCGCGAAATCCCACTCAGTTTCTTACCGATCTCCATTGCTTACCTCCCTGATCGCAATTATTGAGACGTTTTGTATCAAAAAAGGCTAGTATAATTCGATCAACTTGCATAGAGTTTTTTTCAGCGACATTGGGAGGAGGCAGTCATGGAGGTGGATTATGCGGTTGTTGGCGCGGGGTCGTCGGGCTGTGTTATCGCCAATCGGCTAAGCGCTGATCCCAACACGACTGTTGCACTGCTAGAAGCAGGTGGCCGCGATACCAACCCGTGGATTCACATTCCCGTTGGTTACTTCAAAACCATGCACAACCCCTCGGTCGACTGGTGTTACCGCACCGAGCCTGACCCGGGTCTGAACGGTCGATCCATCGATTGGCCGCGCGGCAAGGTGCTGGGTGGGTCGTCCTCTCTGAACGGGTTGCTCTACGTGCGCGGGCAGAAAGAGGACTATGACCGCTGGCGGCAGATGGGAAACGAGGGCTGGGGCTGGGACGATGTGCTACCCTTGTTCAAACGCTGCGAAGATCAGGAACGCGGCGAGGATGAGTTTCACGGTGTGGGCGGGCCGCTTTCGGTGTCCAACATGCGCATTCAGCGCCCGATTTGCGACGCCTGGGTCGCGGCGGCGCAAGCGGCAGGTTATCCTTTCAACCCCGATTACAATGGGGCCGAGCAAGAAGGCGTCGGCTATTTCCAACTGACAACCCGCAATGGCCGCCGGTGCAGTGCTGCCGTTGCCTATCTGAAACCCATTCGGGATCGACAAAACCTGAACATCATCACAAACGCTCTGGTCACACGCGTGGTTCTGGAAGGCAAAAAGGCAACCGGTCTGGTTTACCGGGATCGTTCCGGCGTTGAGAAGACCTTGACAGTCCGACGTGAAATCGTCCTGTCCGGCGGAGCGATAAACTCGCCACAGATCCTTATGCTTTCAGGGATCGGAGACCCAGACCACCTAAAGGAAAATGGCATCGAGCCGCTGCACGCACTGACAGGTGTCGGAAAAGGGCTACAGGACCACTTACAGGCCCGGCTAGTGTTCAAATGCAATGAGCCGACGCTGAATGATGAAGTGCGCAGCCTGTTTAATCAGGCGCGCATCGCCCTGAAATACGCACTGTTCCGTGCTGGTCCTATGACCATGGCGGCCAGCCTTGCCACCGGTTTCATGAAAACCCGACCAGATGTAGAAACGCCCGATATCCAGTTTCACGTCCAGCCTTGGTCCGCTGACAGCCCCGGCGAGGGTGTTCATCCGTTTTCAGCCTTTACCATGTCGGTCTGCCAACTTCGCCCGGAAAGCCGTGGAGAGCTTTGTTTGAACGGTCCGGATCCGACTAAACATCTCAAAATAAGACCCAACTATCTGTCCACTGAAACGGATTGCCGAACCATTGTTGACGGGGTGAACATCGCGCGCAGAATAGCCAAACAGAATCCTTTAGCCTCGAAAATATCAGAGGAGTTTCGGCCAACGGCTCAGCTGAGTTCCGACGACTACGAAGGCACGCTGGACTGGGTAAGGTCAAACACCGCATCAATCTATCATCCTACCGGCACTTGCGCGATGGGAAGCACCGAAGCATCAGTCGTAGATGCAAAACTAAAAGTACACGGCATAGCCAACTTACGTGTAGCCGACTGCTCGATCATGCCGGAAATCGTCAGTGGTAACACCAATGCGCCAGCCATCATGATCGGCGAAAAGGCCAGTGATTTGATAAGAGCGGATGCCTGAAACAACAACGGGTAAGGTGTTTGACCCGTCGGTTTGATTGTGTGTTCGAGCCAAGCGTTTACGGGAGTAGGAGGAGTAGGATATGAACCTCTGACCTTTTGGTTTTGATCCTGCGGATGTTAAGGCTTCGAGCAATTGATTTTGTGGATCAATTGTAGTTTGACCGGTCTGTGTTGGGATTTTCCGACACTGGTTGCGGGAGCAGGATTTGGCCTTCATCGCACAACCGTCCTTCGAAGAAAAGGAAAGTAGACTACATCTCGAAACACAATCTGAGGCTCCGAAGCAACCCAAGTGTCGAAAGCCTCCAAGCGACCGACCAGCAACCGCTCTTCACACTAAAGAAATCCAGCGTTCTAATAAATTCGAAACCGCAGGCAAGCTGGAGTCCAAGGGTTCTTTGGCTCAGCGGTCAATCCTCTCGATTGGATTTGGCTCACTAAGTAGGGGCCACTCAAAAAGGAAGCCACCCCGCTAACATTGGATCACCGAATTACGTGAACCGAACACTTGGCGTGGTGCACGACTCTGTTCGCAGTGGAACCTAAAAATATGTCCTCAAAACCAGGCTTGTGCGAAGCCAAGACGATGCAATCCGCGTCGCTCTCATTTGCGAAATCGACAATAGCCCTACCCGCGTGCCCAGAGATGAGCCGAGCCTTCGCGCCTGGAATTTCAGAAGCAGTTTGATGCAGGTTTTCCAAGATTTCATGCCGCGTATTGGCAAGTAATTCGCTGGGAATTTGAGACCCTACATACGCCGGAATTGGTTCTTGGACGTGTATCACGGTGAATACAGCGTCCGCATCAGCCAATTGGCGCGCGGCTTCAAACGACGCTTGTGTGTCGTGTTCTTGGTCCAGAGCAACCGGGATCAGGATATTCTTGTACATTTGACCTCCTATCTACTGCTCCGATGATTCCAGTTTGGTTCCTCGGCAGCAGGAAATCTATACAGGCTCGGACTTTGAAGATTTCCCCGCGCTCTTTGTAGCGGCTACAACATCATCAACTGTTTTCTCAACAGCTTCAGCTTCGGTTTCAGCGACATAAGATGCACAGCGGGACACGGTTTCGAACCATTCCTGAGCATCAGCAACCAACCGCTCCGCCGAATGGCGCTGCCACTCCGCCATGCTCTGAAAGGCTTTAGAGGGATCGGACGGGTTCGTGGAAGACACATTGCGTGCAGCTTTTAGAGCCGTCCGGACCGCCTCATGACGCCGTTCGAACCAATGCTGCGCAAAGGCCTCTGTTTCTTCGAGCAATTTTTCTTGCGCGTCCCAAAATTGTTCGATCTGGGCACCGAAGGCCGGATTGCCAGACATGGGTGGCTGCATTTGCTTGAAAACATCCAAAAGTGAGGTCGGGCTATTTGTGTTAGATTTCTTTGTCGGCATCGAAAAATCCTCCTCATTCCCTGAATAGGCTATTGTGCCACCTGCGGCGCGCTTTCGCCTTAATACAGATCAAAATCCCTTATTTTTATTACCCTCGGCATAGGCCGCAACGGGACACTCGCATTCTCTCCGACATCGGTTCCTAGAGGGCAGCGTTGGAGTTAGAGTAGTCTAGACAAGAACTTAACGTTTGGATTTCTATGCACATTGCCGGCTTTCTGATTACTCTTGGTGTTCTCTTTCTTGCCGGATTGGCGGCCGACCAACTAGGCCGGGCCACGCATTTTCCTCGTGTTACAACCTTACTGTTCCTCGGTCTGATCGCCGGGAACGCCGGAATGGGGCTAATCCCACTCGACGTTGCCATGTGGTTCGACGAGATTTCCATTGTGGCTTTGACGATGGTCGCGTTCCTTCTTGGCGGATCTTTGACCCGCGAGAACCTGGTTCGACATGGCCGGGCCATTCTGACGATTTCGATTTCAATCGTGGTTGCAACCCTTGTTATCGTGTCTGCTGGATTGACCGCAATTGGTATGCCGTTTGGATTGGCATTGGTGTTGGCGGCAATTGCCACAGCTACGGCTCCGGCCGCCATAACTGATGTGATCAAACAATCTGGGGTGTCTAACCGCTTTACCGAGACATTAAAGGGCGTCGTCGCAATTGATGACGCTTGGGGTCTGATCGTTTTCAGCATCGCCCTGGTTCTGGCCGGTCATTCGGATGGTTGGGCCAGCATCACCGCCGCAGCGATGTGGGATTTCGGGGGCGCCATTGTTTTGGGTGTCACCTTGGGCGTTCCGTCCGCTTACCTAACCGGCCGTTTGAAACCGGGAGAGCCAATGCAGGCAGAAGCAGTGGGCATCGTCTTTCTTACAGCGGGTCTCGCGCTTTGGCTGCAGGTTTCATTTCTAGTAGCAGGCATGGTTGTCGGCGCAGTGATTGGGAATCTTGCCCGCCATCACGACCGTGCTTTTCATGAGATCGAGCACATTCAGTGGCCATTCATGATCCTGTTCTTCCTTTTGGCTGGCGCCACGTTGGAAGTTGAAGCCTTCGGTTTGATGGGCTGGGCTGGTGCTCTTTTCCTATTCTTACGTGCCGTGGCCCGCCTTGTCGGAGGTTACTGCGGAGCAAAACTGGGCGGCCTGCCTCGCCGTCAGACCCGCTGGTACGGTCCCGCTTTGTTGCCACAGGCTGGTGTCGCGGTAGGTATGGCCCTTGTAGCCGGAGAGCAGTTTCCGCATTGGGCCGCGTCGATCATGGCCTTTACTCTAGCCAGTACTGTGGCCTTCGAGGTGTTGGGGCCGCCACTGACTCTCATGTCAATCAAACGCACGGCTGACACGGACCAGCAGATTGGTCAGTGACTATTCAGACTGGATCGATTCAAGGAAGGCGAGCAAATTCGCCAACGGCAGGCCTACCATCATAGGTTGCCCATTAGGTAGAGCCACTGCGATTTGCTGGTCTGTTTCAAACACCGCGCCAAAGATTGGCATTTCGCCCCCATGGGCGAGCAATTGTGAACGACCATCAATCTGTTCAGCTATGCGATCTATCGGAAACACTCCGTCGTTCTCGCCTGCCAATTTGGTAAGGTCAGGTGTTCGAATAGCCAGCATTTCGGCCATTGGCCCGTCTCCGGTCGCTTCGAAACCGTGACATTGCCAGCAATACGTCCGGTACAAATCACTTCCCTCACTGACGCTGACCTCCTGCGCTAGTGCAGGCTCCGTGCCTAACAGTGCCAGTAGAATCCCTCGATAAACCTGCATATTCTCCTCCAAATCTCTGCCACAAATGAAGATCCCATTAAACAGTATAGCTAAGGAACGTCTTTGACCTTGCTCATGTTGTTCGCACCAGTACGAACATTGCCGTTTCAGTCGAATAACGTTTGAGCACGCGCCGAATCCAATCCAGCCCGGCCTCCAACTACGCAACCTCGTCATCGACCTCACCACCCTTGCGCCCAGACGGCACTCCTTCCAATGCGTTCAAATGCAGACGAATTCGCCAGAGGTGATAAGACACTCGATGCAACCATCTGAGGGCATCCAAGCGAGCCCAGACCACGTCGTCCGGCAGACTGTCAGTCGCAGCGTCAGAGATGAGCAAGTCTCTGCGAAGTTTCCTCTGTCGTCGCAGAAAACGGCGAACGCGGTTCAGCGTAATTTCACACTCCACTGGATCGTCGATTTCCAAATAGCCATCAGTTGCTGCAATCATCACCGAAGCAAGCCGCCTCAACCGCCAGTCTTTCGGTAACTCGCTTATCCGATCATCTTGGCCACACCGGTAAAGCAACCGGTCAAGATGATCCAGGATATGGTACATATCCTTGATGTTGGATATCTCTGCGTCGGGCATGCTGGGCAGTTCTGTTTTGTCCAGATACGAGCGGGCTTCGGACACGGCGGTCTGAATGTTGTCCCGACCAAAATCGATTCCGTTTGTCTGAGATGCCCCCAGACACGACCGAAGGTGCGCCACTTCGGCCCTTACAATGCGTTCGACTGCAGCCTTTGCCGCATCCACGGCTAATTCCGGCATCCCAAGGACAAGCGGATCCAGAGATCTCGTTAACTCAGCACCTCGGTCAGGTATAAGCGCCTCGACAAATCTGGCGAAGGGTTTCGCGAACGGCAAGATCAGAGCTACGCCTATGACATTGAAAAAACTGTGGAACGCGACCAGCGCAGTCAGAGAATTTCCGGCCCCCGCCCCGCTTGCAAACACCGAAGTAAATGGACCTAGCAAGAAAAAAGCCATTGCTCCTGTCATCACGTTGTAGATCACATGAGCAAACCCGGTTCGACGCGCCATCGTGCCCCCGCCCAAAGTCGCCAGAACTGCCGTAAAAGTCGTGCCCACATCCATTCCAATGACGAGAGCTGCTGCTTGAGGGAAGTTCACAGCACCCGCGCTCAACGCAGCCAATGCGGTCGCAACGCCAGCGCTCGAAGACTGCGTCACCATCGTGATAAGCACGCCTATCAATACAAGCTTCAGCCTGCCTAGCAGTGTATCTGGCGGGAAATCGGCAGGAGTCACTATGCCGCGAAATACGTCAAGCCCGGACTTGAGTTGCTCGATCCCAATGAAAATCAAGCTGAACCCGGCCAACGCCAGCCCAAGGCCGGAAACCGCTTTCCTTCCCGAAAGCGCCAGCAAAGCCCCAACAAAAACAACGGGCAACATCACTTGCCCCAGGTCTAGCTTGAACCCCAAGAGCGCGACGAGCCAACCTGTCATAGTCGTTCCGATATTGGCCCCAAAGATGATCCCAAGCGCCTGTGGAAACGTGAGAAGGCCAGACGCGACAAATCCTACTGCCGCGACAGTCGTTGCACTAGAAGACTGGATTGCAGCTGTCGTGACCGCGCCCGTTACCGCCCCGGTAAACGGTGTCGACGTGAACCGACCCAAAATATCTCGTAATTGCGCCCCTGCCAAAGCCTTCAAACCGTCCGTCATCAGCAGCATGCCGATAAGAAACAGGCCGATGCCACCCAAAGCTGGTAACAGGTTCCAGAACATCGCGAATAGCTTTTCACCTTTGATCTGACATTGCCGAACATTTTAGCTTTGCCTTTAAGTTCGACGGTATTCGACAATTGGTTTGCATCCAGCATCGCAACCCCGACACTGCAAGTTGATTGACATAGATCAAAGCACCAACATGAATCACATACTGAAATGCGAATGTTTCAACTTGTTCTACGTTCACCGACCTGTCCCCAAGCGAACACTATGGTGAACGGAATTTTGTAGGAGTGGAAGTTCCACCCACGGGGGCTCGGCAGAAGTGGTGGCGAGCCCCCAGTTGGTTGATTGGCGCCCAATGCGCCCACACGTTGAGACACAAAGCATTCGGTGCAGCTTTGACCATAGGATTGAGCTGCTCCGCCAATCGCGGAAAGTAACGAGAAGGACGCCACTGACGACGTTCTGAATGGGCAGTTGGTGGAAATCGCTTATGAGCTCTGTTGATCCAAACGAACAGAAACTCAGACGGGCCCTTACTACCCCGTTGCTCACGCTTTATGGCCTTGGGGTAACGGTCGGAGCGGGCATTTACGTTTTAGTCGGTGCAACAGCTGACATTGCCGGACCGTTTGCGGCGTTGTCGTTCGTTGTAGCCGCGCTCGTCGTATCACTGACCGCGCTTTCGTATGCAGAACTCGCAACACGATTTCCTGTCAGTGCAGGTGAAGCAGCCTATGTTGAGGCGGGATTTCAGAAAGGATGGTTGGCGGTTTTCGTAGGGCTCGCGGTCGCGGCTTCGGGGGTTATCTCTGCCTCTGCCGTTGCAATTGGCGCAGCATCATATCTTCATGCTTTGATCGGTTTTGCGATTCCTGTTTTGACCATCAGCGTCGTTTTGATCATGGGTCTAATCGCGCTTTGGGGGATCACTGAATCGGTCTTTGTTGCGGCCGTCATTACGATCATCGAGATCGCAGGCCTTCTCTTTGTGATTGGCTGGGGCATGTCGGTTCAGGATCCGCAGGGATACGGGATCAGTTCGATGCTTCCACCACTTGAACTCGACGCGTGGAGAGGCATTTTCGCAGCATCACTTCTCGCCTTCTTTGCATTTGTTGGCTTCGAGGACATGGCCAATGTCGCGGAAGAGGTCAAAAACCCCGTGCGCACCATCCCAAAAGCGATTTTACTAACCCTCGTTCTGGCGACCATGTTGTATCTGGGAACCTCAATGACGGTTCTACTTGTTGTTCCGATCGATGTTCTCTCGACATCCGCAGCACCCCTCGCGCTTGTGTTTTCAAACGCCCCCGAGGTGATCAAACAGGGGTTTTCCGCGGTCGCGATTGTGGCGACAGTCAATGGAGTACTGATCCAGATGATCATGGCCTCGCGGGTGATCTACGGCCTAGCTGACCGTAACCATTTACCGAAGGTTCTGGCGATTGTCCCAAAAGCAACTCAGACACCAGTTATCGCTACTTTGCTGGTCGTGGCGATCATCGTTTTGCTGACCCAAACTATACCGATTGGTACTCTGGCAGAGCGCACGTCTCAGATCGTTCTAGGCGTCTTTGTGCTCGTCAACATTTCGCTGATCTTGCTGAAGATGAAGCCGGACGAGGCCGCCAAGCACTTCCGTGTTCCTCTTGTGGTACCGATCCTTGGGGTGATCACCAGTGCATTGCTTTTCGGATCTGGATTTCTCTAACTAAACACAACGACCCAAAGGCTTCCACGAGCTACCACGGCAAATGACGACTGACCAAACTTCAATAGGATCAAAACTTTCGGCCTGGTGGCATAGAACGTTTGTGGATCTGGTTCAGCAACTGCAATGGTCGTATTTACCGCCATTGATGGTCTACTTCGCTGCCGGCGTGTCCGGCCTGACCTCGGTCGTCGGAGCTTTTTTCCTCAAAGACTATCTAGATTTATCCGCCTCTTTCGTTGCTGGACTTGCATTTTGGGCTGGTATCCCGTGGATACTCAAAATGCCGCTTGGCCATGTCGTGGACCTGTTCTGGCGCTGGAAGTCCCTGCTGATCCTGTTTGGCGCATCCCTGATCACGTTGTCATTGCTAACGATGTATGGGCTTGTGACCGCGCCTGCACAGATGTCCAGTTTCATGCCACTGGAAGACTGGTATGTTGTTGCCTTGCTGTTGGCGCCTTCGGGCTATGCCATTCAGGACGTTGTTGCCGACGCCATGACGGTTGAGGCGGTTCCCAAGGTCAACCAGCACGGCCTCCCGTTTACACCTGAAGAAACCCGTGCACAGCACACGACAATGCAGACCTTGGGCAGAGTCTCGATCATTTCCGGGTTTGCGGCGGTGGCGGCTGTGAACATCTGGATTTTCTCTGGAACCGAAGATCTGCAAAAATCCGAGCGCCTCGCGCTCTATGGCCGAGTGTACCTAGTAGCACTGGCCATACCCGTGTTGTCGGTCAGCGGAGTCGTTCTTCACAGCTTGATCCAGCGTCAACGTGTCCAGCGGGGACACCCGCCCCACACACCGGACGCAGTCACAGAAGTCAAATGGTCCATATTGCTCGGCGGTCTCGCATTCGTGGTGCTCAGCATCGTTCTGGGAACCGCTGATTTCGAATTTGCGCAGGAAACAGTTTTCGCGGTTTCCCTGACGGTAATTCTGTACCTTATGTCGCGCCTGCTCAAAGAGCTGGAACCGGCCCAAGCCAAAGCCTTAATTGGGACAGCGACAATCATTTTTGTTTTCCGTTCCGTTCCTCTGCCGGGACCAGGCCTGACCTGGTTTGAAATCGATGAACTAGAGTTCGATGAGCAATTCTTAGCAATCTTGGCTTTGTTGACTTCGCTGCTGGCGCTGCTGGGGTTAATTGTTCTGCGACCATTCATGGCCAACCGCTCAATTGCGCATGTGGTGATATTGCTGACAATCGCCGCAGGCATACTCGCCCTGCCTAACCTTGCTCTCTACTACGGCATTCATGAATGGACAGCGGAGCGAACCGGCGGAATTGTAGACGCAAGATTTATTGCCATTCTCGACACCGCCGTTGAGTCTCCACTCGGACAGATCGCCATGGTCCCGATGTTGGCTTGGATTGCACGCAATGCCCCAACTCATTTGAAAGCGACCTTCTTTGCCGTGATGGCATCGTTTACCAACATGGCATTGTCGGCCAGCAGCCTCAGCACCAAATACCTCAACCAGACATACGTCGTCACGCGCGCTGTCACCAAGCCCGAAACCGGTGAGGTCACGTCGACTGCGGACTACAGTCAACTTGGGTACTTGCTGATCTCCGTGGCCCTGATCTCAGTGATCGTTCCACTGGTCACTGTGTTCTTTGTTCAAAACTCGCGCTTCCGAACGAGCGAATGATCACTGGCTTTCCACCTCTCCTAGCAGAGTTCTGAGATGTGAGACCGGGACGCCGATGTTTGAACCACCAAACTCGGGCAGGATCGCAGCATTGATGGCAACGACCTCGCCCTGCCGATTCAATGCTGGTCCTCCACTCCCACCGGTCGTAGTCTCAGCGTCATAAACGATGGCGCTCCCACTTGTCCGCGCGACGATCCCCCGGCTTGCTAGCGGGTGAATCTTGCTTTGAGCGGAAAGCCGGGACGCAATCGACCAAAAGTTCAACGTTCCTTCTGCCTCCAGTTCCTCTAGAAAGCCCGGACCAGCCTGCGCGATCAAAGCTTTCAAACCCGTTGGATATCCCAACAGATAAAGCTCTTCACCAACGCGCGACGTGGCATCCGCCAACGGAATTCCGAGGTCCTGAACGCGGCTGGGCTCAACTGCCAAAATCGCCAAGTCTGCGGCTTTACTGAACCGGACCAAACGCGCCTCTATTGGATCCGTCTGATCAGGCAAATAGGCCAGCAGCCTCAACATCTCTGGCTCAAGACCAGCTTCTCTCAGCGCCTTCTCTTGGTCCCCTGATGTCCACGGCAACGCAACATGGCGGTTGGTGGCCATCAACGGCACTCCAGCGATCAAAAAGCCCGTTCCGGTGAATTGAAATTCTGCAGGTTCGCCGGTCCCGTCCGGTTCGATCCAAGGCTGGCCAAACGGGGTCTTCAGGTTTTCTCCGTTAGGTCCCAACACATGCCGTAAAATCTTTCCGCTTTCCACGTGGCGCAGTCCGTAAGCCCCCTGAAGGAAAGCGACCGATCGAGTGGAGGCGGCGATTACCCGCGTTGGCGCTCCCGCCCGCTGCTCCAAGGTTCCAAGACGCTGTTCGGTCGAAAGAACTTGGTTTTCAAAAGCGTCACGCAACGAAGCCAGGTCATCAGGCGTAAGTGCATCTTCTCGCGTCTGGGCGAGCATAACCGCTACCGCTTCGATCTTACGGGACTCCTGTTCGATACTATCCGCCAAGCGCCGGTCGTTCTGGAAAAGCAGGTACCCAAACCCCGCAATCACAAGAAGCGTTGCAAGAACTGTGATCCTGAACAGTATCGTGGTCTGAGACGCAAGCCGCCGCCCACTATCGCGCAGGGCGCCAGACATCTTTTTAGCGAAAGGTCGGCGGCTCGCTCGGGCGTAGGCATATGCGTCACTAAAGATATCTTCGACCGTATGGTGCGCGGGAAATGAGTGATCGCACAATCTGTATCGAGACATAGGGCCCTTTTCGCCAAACTCGATCATGTCGCCATGCCTCAGAGACACCGATGAGGCTTTTTGTCCGTTTACCCATATATTACGCCCTGCTGACGCGGTTATTGTGTAACCGTCGTCAACCCACTGTAGGGTCGCAATATCGTTATCATGCGGAGGCAGGTTGTCTTTAGGTCGAAGGCTTAACACCCTGCTATCGTCAACAGAAACGGTCAGGGCTTTATCGACCAGCCAGTTCACGTTTCCGCGCGATGGTCCGGTCAGGCTCTCCAGAAAGGCCCGCACCTCACCTTCACCAGCATGTCCTGAGGGTGTCATGCCACTCTCTTCTGGTTTTCGCATTGTGGCCCCCTACCCAAACGCGTGAGGGCATTCTACCACGCTTCAACGCCAAACCCATGGCCTGGTACGAATGTGCAAAAAACACATTTGTACAGATACTTGCGGTGCCCGCGCGGATTCAACCAAAGACACTTATCAGGACGCAACTCTAAGAAGGTCGATCCACGATCGACCCTCTACTTTGCTCTTTTCAAGCACTGTATCGATCCACCAAACCGTCTATTTCGACGATACCTTGATCTTGCGGCTTGGATCCTGAGGCTCAGTCTTCGGCATTTCGATATGCAAAACGCCTTTGTCGAATGTTGCTGAAATCTTGTCGATTTCAACAGTGTCTGGCAGCGACATGGCTCTGGAAAAACTGCCATAGCTTCTTTCGCTGACGCGTAGATCGCCCGTTTCATCATGCGCAATCTTCTTCTGACCGCGCAGGATTAGCCTGCGGTCCTTGATCTCAATTTCCACATCATCCTCTTCCAGCCCTGGCAATTCAGCCGTCAGAACAATCGCAGAATCCGTTTCTTGGACATCGATTGCCGGTGAAATCGCCCACGTCATATCGAGAGACGGAAAACCCGTGCGTTGCGCAGCCGTTTCCATCGGTAGGAAGGGTAATCCTCCCCCCAAAAAACGCGACATCAACGTTTCCATTTCACGCCGAAAGTTGTCGGAGAGGGGATGCGTTCCAGTGAAAAGTTGCGGGGACTTTTTGTCTTCTAGCATTTTTTGAGCCTCCTCCTTTGGTCTGATTTCGCGCGCGCAACATTATGGCAGAAAACGCGGTCAAGGACCTTGATCTTGCGCAAGCATACAACCTGAAGGCCCCGAAGTTTCATTCGTGATAAAGGAGCTTGGGGACTTCACATGCGGTCTGGGACAGATCGCTCCGCAAACCACTGTCTATCTAGATGCCCCACACGGGAACCTGTCGATCAGCCACCGCAATGAGACAGGCATTATTCTGATCGCAGGTGGTGTCGGGATCGCGCCCATGTTGAGCATTATGCGTCAAGTTCGACTGAGTGGAACACTAAACGATCTCAAGCTTATCTATGGCAACCGGGTGGAGGAGCAGATTGTTTTTCGCCAGGAGTTGTCCAAAGAAGACACAGTATTTGTTCTATCCGAACCGCCAAAGGATTGGCGAGGCGAAACAGGTTTGATCGACGGTCCCCTGTTGGACCGTAATTTATCTTCCAAGCAATTTGAGAGCTGGCTTTTTGTTCTCTGCGGCCCCCCTGCCATGATGGACGCCGTCGAAGATCATCTGATCGCTCGGGGCACCGCGTCACACCGGATTTTGTCTGAAAGGTTTGACTATGATTAGCCTGATCAGAAACCTGCCCGCACGCCAACAAGTGAAGGTCATTGTGTGGTGCATCAGTTTTATAATCCTCGTCGCTGCCTTGGCCTTTTCTTTAAGGTGGCAAAACAAGCCATTGGGCCATGGCCAGTCTCAAAAATTGTCCGCCAAAAAGGCCGATTTGATTCGAGATGTAGGTCGCCGCAAACTTCCTTAAAAACATGCTCTGCGTGGACAGCAAAAGCGTACCACGACTCTCCCGATACGCTCCCATGTAACGCCTTTGATGGAGATCAAGGGCAACGCAGGCCACTTATTCATAATCAGCAATCTATTCAGACCGATTTATGGGAGGATCGGAATGACCGTACTCATCGCCTTCGCTACAGTCGAAGGCCAGACAGAAAAGATTGCGTGTTTCATCAACGATGTCGCGAAGAATGCTGGTTTCAACGCAAAGCTGATCAATACCGACGAAATGCCCAGCCACGTTTCGCTTGGCGATGTGGTCAAGGTTGTTCTTCTGGCCCCTGTCCACGAGCGTAGGCACCCCAATTCATTTGAGGCATTTATCGCTTCAAATAGAGATGCCTTAATGAAGCGAAAGTCTCTCGTGCTTTCCGTCGGTTTAAAAGCTGCTTTTGCGTCAGGTCGAGAAGAAGCACGCGACTATCTTGACGAAATGCTTCTTCGAACAGGTTTTGAACCAAATGCGACGGCTTTGATCGCAGGCGCGGTGAGGCCCGAAAACTACGGGTATTTTGAGAGGGAGATCCTTAAGCACGTCGTCTTGCTCGGTCGAAAAATCGATCCACGAGAAGGAGCAAGGGAGTTTACTGACTGGGATGAGCTAACGTCAATTGTGATAGATTTCCTTGGCGAAAACGGTCGGGCGAACACGCTTCAACCTCCAGCAAAATCTTAAAAAATGTTTTCTCAAGTATTTACCGATGAATTTTAATAGTTTTGACTCCCAGAAAGTCACAGTCGTCGGCTCACTTCATCAGTGTCCTAAAAGCACTGGTAAACTTGTCTGCTCCAACATTGCTTGCGTCGTGCCCCCAAAAACTGACTCTCGCAAATGGGAATGCCCATAAGCTCCCATAACAACGAGATCGGCCCCCGCTTCGCTTGCTCGTTCTTGAATGCAGTCTGCAATTGAATTTCCCCCGCACTGGAACTGCGACACGGTCACGTCGCAACCGTGATGGCCGAGCCATTCAGCTAGGTCATTTCCGGGCACGCTACCTTCTAAGTCCTCAGGCGACGGGAAATCAAAACACCCAATCACAACTTCATTGGCCGCCAGAAGAATGGGTAAGGCTAAATGCGTCGCCCTAGACGCAGGCAAGCTGTCATTCCATGCCAAAAAAATGCAGTCGCGTTGGGCAAACGGATCTCCATTGATCATCAGAGCGACAGGCGAATGAAACAATACTCCGCACGCGATCATGTGAAATAAATCGGGATCTCTTCGCAATCCAGCGTCTAGAAAGGCGATATCGGAGCATTTGGCTTGTTCTGCTACAAGTTGCTGTAACTCTGCTCCAGGCCCCATAAAGGCAACTACATTTGCCGATACGTCCCGCCCAACCAGAAGCGCTTCAACTCTAGTGGCGCGAGACTTCAAGGCGGCATTTTTCGCGTGAAGAACGTCCAACCAATCTGAGGGCAGACCCGCCTCAACGAACTTGTTTGATCCATACTTCAGGTAAGGCAGGCTAGGTAACGCCGCGATCAATACGCAATTCAAGTGGTCGTTCTGGATACGGGCAGTATCAGCGCATTCCAAAATCGACGCGTCGTCAGCATCAACTCCTACATAATATGCCACTGTTCTGTGTCGCATTCCCGACCTCCGTCCGGAATTTCACTTCGCCCGAAAGCCGTGCGCATTGATTGAACCAACAAATAGCCGATGTTGTTAGTCGCTTATCTTACTTCGGCAGCATGAAGAACTCTTCCAATACAATCTTGCCTTCCGCCACCGAATACACTGCGATCTCACGCAGGGTCATACGCTCACCCGTAGCCTTCTGAATCACTTCAGCTCTGAAGCGCACTCCAAAGCGGTTGGGTGGGTGGACGTAGGGGCCGTCCACTTCTAGTTCTTTGATTTCATGCGATGCCAACCAATCCTCTCTTTTTCCCTTGATGGCTTCGCGACCCTTTGAAACGCGGAATTGTCGAACCGGAGGCAGAACGGCCTCTATCGACTGTGCGTTTTCCGCATACATTTCATTAACACTTCCAAGGCCCCTGCGCTCACGCATGGCCTCGACGAAGGATCTACCGATTTCAATTAACTCTTCCATGAATCCCCCCTGAGTTACCATGGAGTGTACCACTTCTTGCCCGCTCAAATCTTGACAAGGATCAATGAGCACCTGAGGAAATGAAATGAGGCCAATTCGTACTCAACTCTGCTCAGCCAGAAGTAACACACTTAATACCGCGCCACATTCGCATCAATCTACAGGAAAGGCGGACAGCGTCATCACGCTAGTGTCGCAGTTGCTATTTGGTTTTTAGTCAGTTCGACCGTGCATTGGCGGCGGGTTGCAACCTAAAGCTGCCATGGAGATGTAATAATGCTATACAAGAGGAAGTACTGAGGCGATTGCCACGGCCGTTTTTTCCAAAAACACATCTTCGCCCTTACTTGCCAGACAATATCCGGCCCCCGCTCCTTCCCCCCGTCATGCGAGAGAAGGCCCTTCGCTTTCAGGTTCGTATCCGCGCGATGCCTTTTGTCGGAGGCCAGCCGCTTCCCCGCAGGTTTCTCACCTACCCCGCTTTGACCGCGCACGGTCTCGGCGGCCCCCGGTCCGACGAGTGTCTGAAGACGCCCGTCGACCGGTGGGTTCCGTAGTCGCGTTTCTGCACCGGGCCAGAAGGAGCCGCGTCGGCGCGGGATGCCGCCGCAACGACATTGGCGCGCTCCTCTCCGGAACACGCAAAGCTGATCCGACCAATATTGGTTCATGCGAGCTTCGGAACGGCAGAGCATCACTACATTCACGCCCAAACCATTGAAGCAGGCCGCGACTACGCGGATCTGATCAACCAAAAGAAAAAGGTCTGGCGATGACCCGAGTTGCAATCTATGCCCGTTTCTCCAGCCAGATGCAGCGAGACGAATAGGCGCGACCGAACTGGATGTTGAAGCGAAATGGGTCGAGTGGGCTAAGAGCTTCAGCTTTGTCGAACGCTGCAAGACCATCATGAATGTCGCGCATATGATAGATTTGGTTCCACCCCATTCGCAACCAACCCCAGGCTGAATTTGGGTCGAGAACCAGCGCCCGTTCCAGCAGCACTCCGGAGCGTTCGTGCTCAAGTCCTGTCATGCTCAATGCAGCGGCAATCGCGACCAGTGAGGGTGCATGATCACCTGATGACAATATGGCGGCTTCCGCGTCCGACTGAGCGTATTCCCGAGACCTTAGTGGCGTCTCACTCCACAAATAAGTCGCCTGCTGAGCATAAGCCCAAGCACGCAACGCCTTTGCGCGAAAATCGTTCGGGTCTTTGTTTACCGCGGATGTCAAAAGCTCAATCGCGCGCTCGTTCTCCTCCCGTCGATGAGCCCAAAAATGTGGAAACGCGCTCATATAAAGCTCGTATGCCTTTCTATTCATCGGCGCGACGGCTCGAGCAGCAGCTATTTCAGATGCGCGGATGGACGGCGAAATTGCTCCGGCGACATGTGAAGCGATCTTGTCTTGAAGATCGAACAGGTCTTTGAGTTCTTCATCATAGCGTTGCGACCAAAGGTTGGCGCCCGTTATGGCAGAGTTCAGTTGAACGGAAATCCGCACCCTCGAACCAGATTGACGGATGGCCCCCGTCACGACGAACCGCGCGCCAAGCTCGCGCCCGACTTTCCTGACTTCTACTATGCGACTCTTGAAGCTGAAAGCTGACTGTCGGGTTATTACCGATATGTCGCCTACGCTTGAAAGAACCGAAGTGATTTCGTCCACGACGCCGTCAGCAAAAAAACTCGTCTTCGCTCCCAATCTCTTCAAATGGCATTACCACAACGGCAGGCAGCTTTGCCGAAACTGCAAGTAAACCGGCTGGATCTTCTCCAATAACCCATGCTTCAATCGGTTCTGGAATGTTCTTTACCGAAACAGCTCCTAGGGGGATTATCTCAACGTCTATGCGTCCCTTGATCTGATCCCGTTCCGATAGTGACAGGCAAATCCCGCCAACAGGTGCTAAAGCCTCCAGCCGCGCCGCCACATTCACCGCATCGCCTAAGATATCGTTATCAACGACGACCACGTCGCCGACATGCATCCCAATTCGAAAATGCAGCCTTTCTTGCACTGGCCGATCTGTATCACGGCTCTCCATCGCTTCCTGAACGGCGAGGGCAGTCCGAGCAGGTTCGACCGGCGACGGAAACTCAGCCAGACAGCCATCACCCATTGTTTTGACAACCCGCCCGCTTGATTGACGTACCATTGGTTTGACAACCTCGCACTAGATCGCACGAAGGCGCGAAACCACACCCTCTTCGTCTGCGGCCATAAGGCGCGAATAGGCCGCTAGATCGGCGGCTAAAATTGTCGTCAGTTTTCTAATGCGGTTTCTCCAGATGCTTAGCGCACCTTGAGCGATAATTCTTCGTTCAGCAATGATCAGGTGTTTTCCAATTCGTCTGCTTTGTACGCAGAGCCGACGTTTGGAACGCTGTGAAACCTGAGATAGCTGACCGAAGATGTTAGATGACCGCTTTGAGCCCATACTTCCCGGATGCTGCGTTTCGCGTGAATTTCCGCTTTCCCAATTACGCTACGCGCAAGGTCGACGGGCGTCCCACCTCGGCGGTGATTTCGCTGAGCAGTGCGCGGGCGGCGTCACTACGCCTTTTGGGGTTAGAGCGCGCAACGTATGCAATCGCAGGAGGCTCCGGGAACACATCTTCGATAACTTCCAAGTCTTGGGGCACGTGCAAGCCATTCATTAGGGCTATACCGAGCCCCGCGCGCGTTGCCGAAAGGATACCTGATACGCTCGGGCATTCTAAAACTGCTTCAAATTGATGACCCGTTCTTGAGTTCTGCGATTGTGCCCAGTGCTTGTAGAAGCAGTTTTGATCGAACGCGAGGAATGGAACGGATGCGTTAAGATTCAGTGATAGATCATAAGACTTGATCCAGTGCAGCCGGTCCTCATACAGCACAAGGTCATCGCTCCGGACTTCGTCTCTCATGACCTGTATAACCGCGATGTCGATTTCACCCGCGATAAGCCAATCAGACAGTGTTAGGCTTTGCGCGACCCGCGTGCTGACCGTGGTCTCTGGGTGCAGACGTGTAAAGCGGCCAAGGATGCGCGCAACGTCACCGCCCGTTGTATCTTCGGTCATGCCCAATTTAATGGTGCCAGCCAAAGGCTTCTTTCCAAGAGCGGCGAGCGCTTCGTCATGCAAATCCATCATCCGGTGCGCATACTCTAACAGGCGTGTACCGGCCTCGGTGAACAATGGCCCACCGGCGCGGCGTGCTAGGAGTTCACAATCTAGAACAGTCTCAAGCCGCTTGATTTTGTGGCTCACTGCAGGTTGAGACAGCGCTAAATGCTCGGCGGCGCGCGTTACACCGCCATGGGTCGAGATCGCGACCAAGGCGCGCAAACCTTCGATGTCCAAACGCTCAGCCATTCGGAATTTCTATCGCTACATGACAATCATTCATTTGCTTGATCAAGTATCAAAGCGCTAGGACTTGCGAAAGAAAAAAATTGGAGTTCCCCTCATGACCCACCTCGTCGACCAACATGTTCTCATCAACGGCACCCGTATTACACATGGTGTACACGGAGAGGGTGAGCCCGTGGTTCTCCTGCATGGCACACCGTCTTCCTCGTATATTTGGCGGAACGTACTGCCAACGCTTGTCGAAGCTGGCTACAAAGTACATTTGTATGACCTGCTCGGTTATGGCCTGTCAGAGCGCCCGCAAGACCCGAGCATTGATACGTCCGTCACGGGCCAAGTGCCGATCCTTGAGGGGTTGCTGGATGTTTGGGGCCTTAAAGACTTCCACTTCATCGCACACGATATCGGCGGCGGCGTTGCCCAGAGGTTCGGCATTCAGTCGCCGGAACGGCTGCGCAGTTTGACCATGATTGACGTAGTAAGCTATGACAGTTGGCCATCCAAACGCACGCGCGAGCAGATGCAGGCCGGTTTGGAAAAGCTGATCAAAGCGCCCGATACAGACCACAGAGAACACTTTCGCAACTGGCTCAACTCGACGGTTCAAAACAAGGAGCGCTTGGCGGAGACGTCGATGGAAACCTACCTCGATTTCATTTGCGGCCCAGTCGGACAGGGCAGCTTCTTTCAGCATCAAGTGATGCACTATGATCCGAAGCACACAGACGAGATAGCCCCGCGCTACGGCGAGCTTGGTCAAAAGCCAGTACAACTGATTTGGGGTGCAGATGACGCATGGCAGGTAGTGGATTGGGCGCACAAATTACACTCGGCAATTCCAGGATCAGAACTGCATGTGCTAGAAAACTGCGGTCACTTCTCAATGGAAGATCAGCCGGAAAAGATCTCTGGATTGCTCGTCGACTTTCTCGGCAGAAACCGATGACGCAACTACGGAAAGCTGCCGTTAATGAAAACAATCGGGACGGCAGATTCGTCCGCAAAGGAGCCATTCTCTCTGCAGTACATTAATGACTGCGATGCGGACAAACCCGCCGTACATATTTCTTACACGAATGGCTGCTGTTAGCGCACTACTACCGCAGCAGTCCGAACCTTTTATGACAGGTTCTTAGCCGGTTTGTTCTCACTTTAGGTGCAGAAGTTGTCATCATTAAATTGTACCAACCTCAGCGCGCAGCTTTGAATAGCTGACGTCCGCCAGTTCACATGGAAACTGTCCCGGCGAGGCGCATACTAAAACCTTGTGCGCGATGGGCTCAAAATCGGCTCGGAAGTGCACTGTGCTTTTGACACATAGTATCTTTGCGTCTTCCGGCTCCAGATTGAACAAACGAATCTGCGCCAGATCCAGACATTGATTTCGAATGCTGGTGACAAGGACATGGATCTGCGTTCCGGTTATTTGCAATGCGACCGACGGGCCGAGCGTTGCAACGCCGCCGCCATACATTTCGCCGGTATAGCTGCATTGGCCGTCACTCAGGTGGTGCACCTTCACTTGTGCAGAAAAGGGGGTGTCGCCGGGACCTTTACCGCCAATCTCGGCCTCGAATTCCGCACGTTCGCCCAGTTTGTGGGCCTTGGCAGCCAGCTGCGGGTCATGCAGCAGCCCGAGAATGGCCGAGGGCGCGTTCTGATGCACGAGCTCACGTAGCAATCCTGTCGTGTCGGCGGACGCTCCGGCCCCGGGGTTATCCTGCACATCCGCAATGACAACAGGTCCTTTGACGTTTGCGCGGCGTGCAGTGGCAACAGCATCTTTGGGGCTTAGTAGGGCGGTATCGAACCGTGCTTCAGCCGTCTGCAACTGTTCGAACATCTGCGCTGACAATGCGTCGGCATCGGACTGAGACGCGCTGTAGGCCAAGACGGATGGTCCGCAATCGGCTGTATCGGCTGCGGTGAATCCCATGGCGAGTTCTAAAAGGCGCCCACCCGACCCGTCCAAGGCATCCAGCGCGGCGTACAGCGTTTTGGCCGGGTCAATTTCCGTGTATTGGCTGTGCAGGGGGATCAGGTACTCACCCTGCCGCCACGCTTTAGCAGGTGGACCCTTTGAACAGATGTCGCGCATCATCCGAAAGGCCCGTGCGCCCGTGTCTGCCATGTCGAGATGTGGGTAGGTGCGGAAAATGGTCATCGCGTCCGATAAATCCACCATTTGCCCCGAGATATTGGCGTGCATATCAAGGCTTGCAACAAGCGGTAAGTCCTTCCCGATCACCTGCCTGATCCTCGACAACAGCTCTCCTTCACCATCATCGCAGGACTCGGTGACCATGGCGCCGTGCAGGTCCAGATAGACCCCATCCATCGGCGTCATGTCCGCTAACGCGTCAGCGATGCGTCCGGCAATAGTGTCAAAGGCGTGATCCGTGACCTTGCCGCCCGGTTCGGCGGCGCACCATAAGATGGGCATCACATCGAACCCATCCACCAACGCAGCTTTTGCGAAACCGGCGATAGGCAGGTTCATATCGCGGGTCACATCCAATACGTCTTGACCACTCAGCAATTCCGGCCAGCTGTCGGCTTGTTCAAAATCGCTCAGCCGCGTCGGAGTGTCGACGAAAGTGTTGGTTTCGTGCTGAAATCCTGCGATTGCAATTCTCATCTGATCCTTTAGCCGCTTATTGCTGCACCAATTCGGCGGTCAAAATCTCACGCAGTTTTGCCGCCACGATTTCCGGTTTGTGCCGGGTCATCGAAACATGGCCCAGGCCGGGAATTTCGTGGAACACGCCGTTGGGCGCAAGATCAGAAACCACTTTGCACATGACCGGAGCGGTTTGAACATCCTCGGAAAAGGCGATGACATGCATCGGGACCGGGCAGGTTTTTAGCCCTTCGCGGCAATCGAATTCCAGACAGGCCTCCCACTGATCAATCGTTGCCTGTGGGTCGCGATCCCGAAAACGTTCGGTGTAGGATGCCTTGAGCTGTTCCCAAAGCTCGGGTTCGTGCAGCGCTTTGGCCGGAAAGGCATAAACCGCATAATGCGGCGCCAGAAAATAGTCTGGCAGGGTGATGCCATCCTTGCGCAGATCGATCTCGGCCTGCATCCAGTCACGGGTGAACCCGTCGATATAGGCTGAGGTGCCCATGGGAATGGCCAGCCGCACCTTGCCCGGGAAGTCTATCGCGGTTTGCTGCGTAACCAGACCGCCCAGTGACAGACCGCAGACTGTCGCTTGCCCACCGGCAAAGGCGTCAATCACGGCGGCGCAATCCGCGGCATAGTCATGCATCGTCCACGGCGGAGGGGGTGACAGCGTGTCACCTGCGCCGCGTGGATCATAGGTGATGCACTTAAAACTGTCAGACAGGCGCGAGAATTGCTCGGAATAGGCCTCAGCCGTCTGATCGCCTCCGGGAACAAACACGACCGGCGGCCCGTCCCCTTCGACGACGACCCGCATGGTGACGCCGCCGATGGTCAATTGGTGCGTTTCGGCTTTTGGCCCAAATTCAGGGAAAGCTGACATTGGAAGGCTCCTGTGGCCGCAAGGACGCGCTACATTCCGTTGCGGGGAATGATGTGCGTCTCTTCTTCTTCGAAAATGAGTTCATCACCTGACCAGGCCTTGAGGCGTGAGGTCAGGTGAAACTCGGTCGCCGTTGCTCGTTGTTCGGAATAGGTCCAGATTTTCGCGGACCAGTCGTCGCGGTCAAAACCGGCCGTTTGCTCCATGGTGGCGACGGCGGACAAGGGATCGCTGGGGTGGATCGTGTAGCGGCGGTCTGAAACGTCGCTAAGCACTGTTCCGATGTCATCCAGGCGGAAATCGCCGACCGGACCAAACACTCCGCCGTCCAGGAAGAACCGGTGTGTCATCTCGCCGGTCGTCAGATCAGTATGGATCGAACGTTCCATCGAACCACTGCGAACATGGGTTTTTCGCGGGGCTACGGTGAGGGGCGCTGGTTCGGGCAGCGGACGTGGTTCGGTGCTGCCGTCAGGCTGGGTTCTGACCGGCAGGATCAGCCGGGATGTACCGGGCCGGATCGTAAGCGTCACCGGCTGCGGCGCGGGCCACAGAATTGGCCAATATGTTGAGGCGATTTGCAGAATGACACGATGGCCCACTGGCACTCGGTACCCTGTTCCGTACATGGGAACCGTAACGGTCATGTCTTCACCGGGCGCGATCGGTGTAGGCTGGGTGTCACTTTCCCGGTGGTTGAGGTTGCAAAACCCTCGCGCGATCAGCGTTTGAGCGCCGTCCGAGGCCTCATCCACCAGCAATGCGGCGACAAACCCCTGTGGCTGGTCAGCGGATACCGTCAGGTCAACACTGGGCTGGCCAAGCAAGTCCAAAGGTTCGGTCAGGGGCGCCCCCTTGAACTGCAAAGCACACCCGGCATCGATCCTGCAATCCGCAGCCATATCGCCGGGGATCGCGAACGAGCACATGTCGCCAGCGGCTGCCCCGAACGTCTGCGGCGAGCAGATCGACATCGCCGTCCCGGCCTGAGCCGTATCGTCCAGCGTCTGATCATTTAGCCAGAGCGTCTGCGCGGACACATTCGGCGACGGCCAAGAGGGTTCTTCGACCCAACGCCCCGCGCGATGCAGATGCGTGCCTGAAGGGGCCACGCTGTCTTGCAGGAAAAACCGCAGCGGGGGCTCATCCATCAGACCGGTATCTTTGCCTTTCAGCCAATGGTCCCAAAAGCGGATTACTTCGCCGACAAAATCGGCCTTTGGTCCGGGGACACCTTCATGCGGGTAAAGATGAGCCCAAGGTCCCATCAGGATTTTCACCGGGCCTTTGAGATGCTCGGCAATGCGGAAGGGCGTGTCCCGGAACAGGTCCATCCAGCCGCCGAAGAAATACACGGGAACCTCTACTTCCGCATAGTTTTCGCAGATCGAGCCGCGCCGCCACATCTCATCATGGGTTTGGTGCTCCAGCCACATGGCAGGCCAGAATCTCGCGCCGGTCATCCGGTCGCGCCACATGTCGATCCAGCGATCCGCACCGACAATCTCGGGGTCGGGAGGCATCGCATTGTAGAGCTGCATGATCGAACCCCACCAGAAATTATCGTTGGCCAGACAGCCACCATAAAAGTGAATATCCTCGCGCCACCGATCATCCGTTCCCATCACCGGCGCGATGGCTTTCAGTGCCGGGGGCCGGGTCGCTGCGACCTGAAACGCGTTATACGCCCCCCAGCTTTTGCCGAACATGCCGACATTTCCGTCGCACCAATCCTGAGCGGCAATCCATTGAACGACGTCATAGCCGTCCTGGATTTCTTGGTGAGAGTATTCGTCCTCAGCCACGCCTTCGCTGTCGCCATACCCCCGGATATCCACCCGGATCGAAGCGTATCCGGCAGCCGCAAAATGCGGGTGCATGCTCTCGTCGCGCATGCGCGTGCGATCTCGACGTCGGTAGGGGATGTATTCCAAAATACAGGGCAGCAGTGAGGTTCTGGCAGACGCAGGCAGCCAGAGCCGCGCGGCAAGGTTTGTGCCGTCGGGCATAGGAATCCAGACAGTTTCAAGGACCTCGATTTCACTCATGATGCGGCCTGTTTTTCTATTTCCGGCGGGCGGGCACCGGGTTCGAGGGGGAAATGACAGGCAACTGCGCGTCCGTCTGTGACCTGCCGCTCGGGTGCATCCATACTGCATCGTGATTGCGCCCATGGGCAGCGGGTGTGGAACTCGCATCCAGCCGGTCGCGCCAGCAGTGATGGAACTTCGGCAGGCAGGGTGATCCGATCGTGGGTTTTGTCCGGGTCGGGCTCGGGGTTGGCCGACAAAAGTGCCGCCGTATAGGGGTGCTGCGGTGCGCTGAACACCTCTTCAGTGTCACCTGCCTCGACAAAGCGCCCCAGATACATCACCGCTGTTCGATCAGCCACATGGTGCACCACATGCAGGTTGTGCGTGATGATGACCATTGCCAGTCCGAGCCGCTCGCGCAGATCGTTCAGCAGGTTGAGAACCTCGCCCTGCACTGACACGTCCAGACCAGCGGTGGGCTCGTCCGCGATAATCAGCGCCGGGTCCAGTGCAATGGCCCGCGCCACGCCAACGCGCCGGGCTTGCCCGCCCGACAACTGATGTGGAAAGCGCGAGGCGAAACTTGTTGGCAACCCTACCAAGGTCAGCAGCCGCGCGGCCTCGTCCCGCAGGTTGCGGCCTTCGATCCCGTGGATGCGGAACGGCTCGGTCACCAGATCGCCGACGGTCATACGCGGGGACAGGGAGCCCACGGGGTCCTGAAACATCATCGACATACGTTTGCGAACTGGCTTCATCGCCTTGCGATCCAACGTGTCGATGCGCTGGTCCTCGAACGTAATGGATCCTGCGCTGATTTCTTGCAAACCGTTCACGGCCCGCGCAAGCGTCGTTTTGCCCGAACCGCTTTCTCCGACAAGCGCAAAGGTTTCACCTCGGTTGACTTCAAAGTTCACGCCGGCCACGCCAAGGATCGAACTTCTACGCCCAATGCCACCAACCGGGAACGAGACTTGAACGTCTTCAACCTTGAGAATGGGATCGCTGCTCATGCCGTTACTCCGGTTGCTTCGGGGCTGTCTGCAACAACACAGCGGGCGATATGGCCGTCTCCGATATCCTTGTCAGGCGGCGGGGCCGAGCACGCGTCGCTTACAAGGTCGCACCGATTGGCAAAGATACAGCCTGCAGGCCGTGCGCGCAGATCGGGGATTTCTCCGGGGATTGTTGGCAGGTGCCGGGTGCGTTCGCTTTGCCGCGCCGGGTCGCATTCAAGCAATCGCGCTGTGTAAGGGTGGCGAGGGTCCTGGAATATCTGGCGGACGGTGCCGCGCTCCACCACTTCACCCGCATACATGACCACAACGTCATCACACAACTCGGCGATGACGCCCAGATGGTGCGAAATGAACATGACCGAACAGCCGATTTTCTGCTGCAGGTCTTTGAGCAGCTCGATCGTTGTCACCTCAAGCGTCGCATCCAGCGCAGTTGTAGGTTCGTCCGCGATGAGCAGGGCAGGCTCCATCATCAAGGCCATGGCGATGGCGATCCGTTGTTTCATCCCGCCCGAGAACTGGTGCGGATAACGCGCCAAGGCGGCACGCGCATCGGGAATACGGACCAGTTCCAGCATCTCGACCGCGCGGTTCAGCTTTTCCTCTTTCGACAGGGACGAGCGATACTGGATATTCAACATCTGCTTGCCGACTGAGATCACGGGGTTTAGCGCGCCCATCGGGTCCTGAAAAACAGTGGCTATGCGCGGGCCGCGCAGGTCGCGCATCCGCGACGGGGGCAAAGTCGTCAGCTCATCCTGCCCTTCGAACAGGATCGAGCCACCATCTATGCTACCATTGTCAGCCAACAGCCCCAGAATGGCGTTGATCAGAGTGGACTTGCCGCAGCCGGATTCGCCCACAATGCCGACAATCCGGTTTTCGGGTACATCGAAGCTGACGTTTTTCAACGCGTGCAGCGGCCCGGCCTCGGTCGAGAAGCTGACGTTCAGGTTATCTATGCGCAACGTGGTCATCAGCGTCCTTTCAGCCGGGGATCGAACACGTCCCGCAGCGTCTCACCCAGGAAAGTAAAGCCCAGCGTGGTGATGATGATTGGCACACCACCCGCTATCGCGATCCAGGCGGTGTCGCGGATATTGGTGAACCCGTCATTCAGGATCGACCCCCAGCTTGGGGTCGGCGGGCGCACGCCGAGACCTAGGAAACTCATCCCCGCCTCAATCCCGATGACAACCGGGATGTCCATCGAGGCAAGGATCACCAACGGACCAATCACATTTGGAAGGATGTGAACCCGTAAGATGCGCGCCGAAGACGCGCCCATGCTTTGCGCCGCGGTGACGTATTCCGAAGTTTTCAACGCAATGGTCTGGGTTCGGATGATCCGTGCGTATCCGGGCACGGTGACCAGAACGACAACAACCATCACGGCGGTCAGGGATGGTCCCATCAGCGTCACAAGCGCAAGGGCCAGCATGACGGTGGGAAAGCTCTTCATCGCGTCAAAGAGCAGGATCATCAGGTTGTCCAGCCAACGCGGCCCGTAGCCTGCGATCAGGCCCAGAACGATGCCGATCACCAGCGACACAGCGGTCGAGACCAGAGCGACAAACAACGCGATCCGCCCGCCATGCAGCACGCGTGCAAACAGGTCCCGGCCCAGTTGATCTGTGCCCATCAGATGCTGTGTGCTAGGGCCCTGGAACCGGTCACGCGGGTTGATTTTCGTCGGGTCCCAGCTGGTGAGCAGATCGGCAAACACAGCGCCGAAGATAACAAACAGCACAAGGAACAATCCCAACGCGCCTAAAGGTTCGCGCAGGATTTTGCGGATCGGGCGCCACAGCTCGGCCATGCGCCCGGGGGCGGGATTAGAAACTGCTTCTGACACGGGGATCCAAAGCTCCGATAATAAGGTCTGCCAACAGGTTGAGCAGAACGAACAGAACGGTGGTGATCAGAACGGTGCCTGTCACAATGGGGAAGTTGCGGGTCAGGATGGCGTCATAAACCAGCTTGCCGACGCCGGGGCGGGCAAAGACGATCTCGGCAAAGACAGCCGACGAGAGCATCTGACCGATGCCCACACCCAGCAAGGTGACCGTGGGCAGGATCGCAATCGACAGAGCATAACGGTAGGTGATCGTTCGATCGGGCAAGCCAAACGCACGTGCGGTGCGGATATGGCTGGCCTCAAGCACTTCGAGCATTGAGGCGCGCACCATGCGGGCGATGTAACCGACCCAACCCAGACCAACGGCCAGAGACGGCAGGATCAGATGGGTAAGTTGATCGCCGAGATTGCCCGGCTCACCTGCTCCGATGGCAGGTAGCCAACGCAGTTCGACGGCAAAGATCAGTAGCGCATAAATCGCGATAACAAAGGACGGCACCGCGATCACGGCAACTGACAGGATGCCAACAATCCGGTCGGCCCAGCTGCCGCGGCTGACCGCCGCCCAGCAGCCCAGCGGAATGCCAAGAGCAACCGACCACGTGATGCCGCCGACGATCAGGGCCAACGTATAGGGCAGTTGTTCGAACACAACCGTGGTGACGGGACGGCCTGACAGAACCTCTTCGCCTAAATCACCTGTCCATGCCCCGATGTAGAAATTCCAGAACTGAACCAGAACCGGCTGGTTCAACCCCATTTTCTCGCGCAGGGCGGCGCGCATTTCCTCGGTCGCCCGAGGCCCCAGTGCGACCGAAGCCGGGTCGCCGGGGATCAGATAAATCATGCAAAACAGCAGAAACATGGCAACTGACACGATTGCAGCAGCCAGCCCAAGCCGTTTGATAAAATAGCTCAGCATACGCGCCCCCTATAGGCGTGCAGGCGGCGATAACGCGCCGCCCGTTTGCGTGGATCAGGCGGGTTTGAACAGCGGCAGCAGTGGCTCACCATTCGGTTTGAGGCCCGGATTGACCGTGTCCTTGTGGATCAGGCCGACCACCTCATGCGTCAGGAAAACATAGCAGCCGCTTTCGTCCATGAGGCCTTGCATCTTCTTGTAGATCTCATCGCGCTTGGCCGGATCGCTTTCAACCAGGCCCTCTTCGTGCAGCGCCTTGTATTCCTCGTTGTTGAAACGTTCCCAGTTCCAGACGCCGACCTGTTCGGGCGTGAACCAGACAGTCGCCCAGCTTGGGTCCGGGTTCATCGAGAACCGGCTGAGCACCAGCTGAAGATTCATGAAATAGTCGCCGTCCTTGGAACCCAGGGTCCAGAACGTCCCACTGTCATTTTGCTTGATCTCGCAAGTGATACCGACATCGGCCAGATTGGCCTGTATGACCTGAGCCGCAGTCAAACGTTCTGATTGATTGAGGATGTCCAACGTGACGGTCATGCCTTCAGCACCCGCCTCGGCCAGCAATTCGCGCGCCTTGTCTGGGTCATAGTCGTATGTCACGCTGTCCCGGCTACCAGGCAGGCCTGGGGCGATAATGCCGTTGCCCACGGCCGCTGCTCCAAAATAGGCCGCATCAACAACTGTCTGGCGGTCGATCGCATGCTGGATGGCACGGCGGATACGAACATCTTGCAGCGCTTCGTTATCCTGGTTCATGCCCAGCCAGACATAGGCCAGCGAGGGCTTTTCTTCGACGACTGATCCAGCCGGTGGGTTCTCCTTGAGGCGCGGTAGGGACGAAACCGAGGTCCAGGTGTAGTCCAGATCGCCCGCTTCAAATCCCAGTTCAGCGGTCGAGGGGTCCTCGATGGGCAGGATGTGGATTTCTTCGTACCCGCCGGGCTCATAGGCCCAGTCCGGGTTGCGTTTCAGAACGGTTTTCTGTTTGGGAACCCATTCGGTCAGGATGTACTGACCGGATTGCGCCACCGGCTCGGATCCGATCTTGCCGCCGATTTCCTCGACCGCTTTACGGGATACGATGCAAGATGCGGGTGTGGGCAACGTGGTTGTCCAAAGCGGCACGAACTTGTTTTTCAGGTGGATCAGGCCCGAGAGGTTGTCCTTGATCTCAACCTCTTTCAAAGCGCTCCAATCGCCTGCATAGGGGCTTTCATTGGCCGGATCGGCGATACGCTCAATCGAGAACTTAACGTCATCGGCGGTCATCTGGCCAAAGCCGTCCGTGAACCCGATATTGTCGCGCAGTTTAAAGGCGATGGTCAGGTCGTCCAGCTGTTCGATGCTTTCAACAGCAACAGGCCTCCAGTTCCACTCGTCGCCCTGTTGGTTTGACACCAGCGGGGCATAGATCGACCGCATGATGTCGGCCTCGGGCAGGGCCAGCCAGAAGGCCGGGTCCAGCACCTGCAAATCGCTATAGGACCGGATAGTCAGGACCGAGCCATCGGCGCTGACGGCCATATGCGGAAAGGCCAAACTGGCCGCGCCCAATGCACCGGCACCGGCCAGAACGGAGCGTCGGGAAACGTCTCCTTTGAAAATCGAACTCATTTGCTTACTCCCTGTTTGTCTTCGTGTCCGGGCATCTGTCCGGTTTGGTTGCTTGCGAGCAGACGTGCCCGCGACTTCAGGTGCCAGCAGGCGTTATCCGTTCTTTTTCTTGTTTGACTGTGGCAGTTGCTCATCAGCGCCAAGCGCTGAGAATCTTGGGATGATGACGGGTGAGTTCACCCAGATCATGCGCGCGGGTTGATCGGTTACATTGCGCAGAACGTGCAGAATTTCTCCGGGAAAGCTGAAACTGTCCCCAGTGCGCAAGGTGACGGTTTCGTCCTCGAGAACCAGTTCTAGTTCACCATCCAGAATGACCCCATGCATCTCGCCATCGCGCGAGAAATACTGGTCTACGACCTGTTCGGAATAGGGGCGGTAATCTGAGACGCCCAAACAGAACCCTCCGCCAATTGAACTGGAGAGCAACTGATCCGCATAGCCAGATTGCTCGATAGGTTCGTCATACAGCAAATTCAAATTTCGACGGTTGGATTGACGCACGACGTATGCACGCTCCAGCGGGCCCGAGCCGGGGCGGTGGTTGAAAAACCATTCCTCGGGGACACCCAAAGCGCCGGCAATGCGAGAGATTTTATTGAGCGAGGCACTGACAGTTCCGCGTTCGATTGCGCTGAGATGGCTGATCGAAACACCGCTGCTGGACGCAAGCTCGGCCAGGGTCATCTGGCGGGCCTTGCGCAGCTGACGCACCTCAGCCCCGAAGGCTGCAAGCCCCTCTTCGCTGGCAGTGCGGGTGTATTTTTTCGATCTGGCCTGGCTCACGATTCCTCCCTTCGTGCGCTCGGTATTTCGGAATTGTTACGATATAGTTTCTTTTTCGCAAGAAAAATTGTTCATTTTTCTCGTATTTGCGATATCTCCCTGCGCTTGCTACCACCGGATACCAATGCGCAGAGCGTCGTAGATTGCAGCGTGAATGTTGCGTGCCGACACGGCATCGCCAATACGATACAGATCAAATCCGGCGCTGGGATTGGGTTGCGAAAACAGGTCGCCCTTGCCAGAGACAAGCGCACTGTGATCCACCGCCCCGCGATTGCGCGACAGAGGCTTGAGGTCAAAGTAGAGATCGTCCAGTGGCAGTGTGCCCTGATTGACAACCACCTGATCATATTCTCTTTTCTCAATCAGATCCGAATAGTCGGTTCCAATATGGGCTTGTAGCTGATTGCCTGATTTTTCGATCGCTTGCAGGGTTCGGGTGACCGTGAACACGGCCCCGGTTTTCTGCAACGAGCGCATATAGGGCACCAGATTCATCGCCATGACTTCAGGCGCAAAACTGCGGTCACGGGTCATGACCTCGACCCGTGCACCGGAGGCTGCAATGACCTCAGCGGCCATCAGGGCCGGATGATCCCCCGCATCGTCATAAATCAGCACGTTTTCGCCCGGCTCTACGTCGCCGGACAGGATATCCCAAGCGGACACGGCCAGTTCATTTCCCGAATCGAGGATCGTTGTCTCGGGCAGACCTCCGGTCGCGATCACCACCACATCCGGCGACAGCGCGGTCAAGTCACTGGCCTCGGCATACGTGTTGAACTGAAACTGGACGTCCCGCGCAGCGCATTGCGCCATACGCCAGTCGATGATCCCGATCATCTCTGCCCGGCGCTTGGATTGCGCGGTCAGGCGCACTTGCCCGCCGGGTTCGGGGGCGGCCTCCAGAACGGTGACATAATGACCACGCTCAGCGGCGACACGCGCGGCTTCCAACCCAGCGGGACCTGCGCCGACAATCACCGCACGGCGGCGTGTTTCGGCAGCAGGGATGACATGTGGCATCGACAATTCACGCCCCGTGGCGGCGTTGTGAATGCACAGTGCTTCGCCTGCTTGATAGATGCGGTCGAGGCAGTAGGTGGCCCCGACACAAGGCCGGATGTCATCTTCCTGTCCGGCTTGGATCTTGGACACGATCATCGGATCGGCCATATGCGCGCGGGTCATCCCCACCATATCCAAAAGACCCGAGGACACCGCATGTCTCGCCGTCGCCACGTCAGGGATGCGCGAAGCATGGAAGGTCGGCATGCCCGTTTCAGCCCGCACCCGCCCGGCGAAATCCAGATGCGGCGCGCTTTTCATGCCCTGCACGGGGATCACATCCGTCATGGCGGGGTCGGTATGAATGCGCCCGCGAATGACATTCAGGAAATCCACCTGACCGCTGTCTCGCAGCCTGCGCGCGATTTCCAGCCCTTCTTTTTCGGTGATCCCGCCTTTTTCGACTTCATCGGCGGTATAGCGGACGCCGACGATGAAGTCGGGGCCGACGCGGTCACGGATCGCATCCAAAACCATAAAGCCAAAGCGAAGTCGGTTGTCGAGATCACCTCCAAACGGTGCGTCCATCGTGTTGGTCAGCGGCGACCAGAATTGGTCCAGCAAGTGCCCGTAGGCCTGCAACTCGATCCCGTCCAATCCGGCGGCCTGCATGCGTTCAGCCGCATCGGCATAGTCGGTCACGATCCGCTCGATATCAAAATCTTCCAACTTTTTCGGAAAGGCCCGATGCGCCGGTTCGCGGAAATGCGAGGGGGAAACTGACGGCAACCAATCGCCCTTGTTCCATCCTGTGCGCCGCCCCAGATGGGTCAGCTGGATCATCACAGCGCAGCCATGGGCGTGGCAGGCATCGGTCAGTTCGCCCATCCAGCGCACGACCTCATCCTTGTAGGCGAGGATGTTGTTGAACACCGGCGGGCTGTCGCGGCTGACGGTGGCAGACCCTGCGGTCATTGTCATTGCAACACCCGCTTTTGCCCGCATTTCGTGATAGGCGCGATAGCGTTCTTTGGGCATTCCGTCTTCTGGATAGGCGGGTTCATGACTGGTAGTCATGATCCTGTTTTTCAGGGTCAGGTGCTTTAGTTGATAGGGTTGCAGCAGGACGTCACGGCTCATGACGAGGTTTCCCGGTCAGACGCCTGCGGTGCGACGACATCCTTTGGAATGACGACCGGTGAGACCGCCCAGATCAACCGGCATACCTGATCAGTGCGGTTGCAGGCATGGTGCGGGATACGTGCGTCAAAGCTGTAGCTGTCCCCGGCGCGCAGTGTGATGAACTCATCGCCGATCTGCATCTCCAGCTCACCTTCCAACACCAAGCCGTGCTCTTCACCCTCGTGCTTTTGCAAAGGGTCTTCGGGGCGTTCCGAGTGAGGTGCATACACCGCCAAACCCATATAAAACTGCCCGCCGATCGAACTGGACAGCAGGTGATCAGTATAGCCCAACTCAGCCGCGTCCTGGCCGTAGAGCGTATTCAGCGCCCGACGGTTCTGGGAGCGAACAACATAGGCCTGTTCCATTGGCCCGGCACCAGCGCGGCGGGCAAAAAACCAGTCTGGCGTAACGCTGAGCGCGCTGGCGATAGCCTGCAACACGTCAACCGAAGGTTTGGAAACCCCGCGCTCAATCGCCGACACATGGCTAAGCGAAATGCCCGCCTCTTCGCTCAATTGTTTGAGCGTCAGCTGGCGGGCTTTGCGCAATTGCCGAACCTCACTGCCCAGTGAGGAAATTGCGGATGGCAAAGCGACGACGTTGTCAGATGGCATGCGGCTCTCCGAAAGTGGTTTGAGCGATAAACTCTACCAAAATTGAAAACAGACTAGAATTTTAAAGTCAAATTCTATTTTCTATTGAATAGAACGGAGCTATTGCAAGTTCGCTCCAGATTTGCAGAAGTGGGATAAACACTAAACGCACGCGGCGGATCACTATGACGGACCAGCCAGAAAATCCTTTCGACGTGTCGGAAACGGATCATCTGTGGATCACAATGCCTGATGGCGTGCGGCTGGCCGCACGGTTGTGGCGCCCTGTGACTCAAGCGCCTGTGCCCGCCATTCTGGAGTACATTCCCTATCGCAAGACCGACATGGTTCGCGCGCGGGATGAGAGGAACCATCCCTATTTTGCCGCCCATGGCTATGCCTGCATCCGTGTGGATATGCGGGGATCAGGGGATAGCGAAGGGCACATGCCGGATATGTACGCACCGGCAGAATTGGACGATGCGCGGCAAGTGATCGAATGGCTGGCTGCGCAACCCTGGTGCAATGGCCGCGTGGGCATGTTTGGCACGTCCTGGGGTGGGACCGCATCTCTTCAGGCAAGCGTCGATACGCCCGCACCGTTGAAGGCGGCAATAGCTGTCTGTGCCACACATGACCGGTTCGAGGACGACATCCACTATATGGGCGGTTGCGTTCTGTCGGACACGTTCGAATGGGGTGCAACGCTTCCTTCTATCCTGGCATCTCCACCGTCGCTGAATGTCGGGCCGGAATGGAAATCGCGTTGGAAAGAACGGATTGATAGTCTGACATTCCCCCTGCAGAACTGGCTGCGTGAGGATGGGCGCGGTGACTTTTGGCGCCACGGCTCAGTTATTCATACCGCTGAAGCCCTTTCGGTTCCGATCCTGTCAGTCGGCGGGTGGAGTGATCGCTATTCCAATTCTGTTATGTCTTTGGTTGATGCCCGCCCCGATCTGGTCTGGGGGGTCGTCGGTCCCTGGGGGCATCATTATCCCGACCACGGTAGTCCGGGTCCCTCCATCGGTTTTCAAAAGCTCGCGCTGGAGTGGTGGGATCATTGGTTGAAATCGGATCAGCCCGACGCGCTGGATTGGCCGCGCTTGCGGGTCTGGATGCGCGAATTCGATACACCTGGCAACAGTTTGGTCCAAAGGTCCGGGAGATGGGCGCAAAGCGGGCCAGCCTCAAAGGAAAGCGAGATACAGGACTGGGACTTGTCCAAGCTTAAATCCAGCGACGGCCCTGCACCATGGAGGGTTCCCGCAGACCCGACCGTCGGGCAAACCGCCGGGGACACGGGGTATTTTGGCCGCCCCGGCGGGCTGCCACTTGATCAAACCGCAGACGATGCCCGGTCATTGGTTTTCGAAACGGCTCCTTTGGAGCAAGACGTCATTATCTACGGTTCGGTAACACTGACTCTGCGTGGCGAGACCGGCGACAAACCGGGGCAGATCATCGCCAGGCTCAGTGATGTGAGTCCGGAAGGGGTGGCTGCACGAATAAGCTACGGCGTTCGAAATCTGTCGCTTGACGAGAATTTGGATTGCAAACCATCAGCGACGAGGTCAGGCAAATTCAATGCGGACCTTCGGCTTCATTCAACGGCGTATCGCGTCCGTAAGGGACATAGTCTCCGGCTTGCTTTGTCCTCATCTTACTGGCCCCTCATTCACGCAAAATCACCGGCTTTAGATATACAGATAGATCACGCAACGCTGCGTTTGCCTGTTTTACCCGATGCGCCCGCTGACCTGTCCAGGCCACTGCCCGAAGCCCAAGACCTGCCCGTGCAGAAACGGCATTCCACCCATGCGCCTAACCCTTTGTCACGCTGGACACAGACTACCGGGGACAGGATTGAGATGGGATGGCATCAGCCGCTTTTGAAAACAACCTTCGCCCAAACAGAAACCGCTTTCAGCTATGAAACCAACATGACGCACAGTCTGGATGCTTCAGATGGCGTTGAGAAACAGACAAACGTACTTCACAGGATGGTTTTCGAACGGCCTGATGGAACTGCCGAGGTTTCGGTCGCATTGACTGCCAGAACCACAAGCGACCGCACCACGGTGGATGCCGAGTTGAATGCGAAATGGAACAATCAGCCCTTCGCAACGCGGCAATGGCGTATTTAGTAACAATTCTCTGTTCAATTCATTCTCGGGTTGAGCACTTTCGTTTTGTTGGATCTGAATTCACGCTCAATGACGCGGACATGCTAAACACAATAACCACGGTTTTCGGTGGCGGCCCGGCCTATGTTTTCGTGATGACAGAGGATTGACGAACGCCGGGAGAGAAATGGGCTGGTCGAAAGAAGCTGCGGCAAAACTGGCTCGAGAATTGATCTCTGTGACCGGCGATCTTCTGCGATACAGCCCCTGTCACCTGCTAACCTCCGAAATGAATTTACATCCCCAAATGGGACAACGGAGGCGGGGTTGCAGGAGTTGATGTCACTCGAGCAACGGATGTTCACTCTAAGGACTGAGATGCCCTGTACATCTAACAGATCTACCGGTCTGTTGAGCTTGCGGACCTCTGCTAGCATCCGCGCTATGTACTCGCAACGACGATCCGGTATAAAGGGCCGCGCAGAAACCTTTTGATTTTAGTTTGACCGCAGGTTCGGGCCGTACTTACCAAAACCAATGGCGGCAATGACGTGGTTCGCACCCGTTCGTGCGTCGCGCAACATCGGGCACTTTGGGCTCAAGGCCGTCATCTGAGTCTTTCAGTCAGATGACGGCTTAGGAGCGGGTAGCAGTCTTTGTTGGTGGTCATTCCGAGAATTTTCGCCTGAAGGTCTGCATTGAACGGCAGCGGACATTCGCTGAAATCTGCTGAACGGCAGAGTTGCGGACAAATTCGCCATTCGCTGCGGTTTAACCAATGGTTCACGAACGCGTGATCACTGTTGCGATAGTGACGTCGAGAAACGACCTACCTATCAGTAGGTAAGTGTAGCCAATTTGCACATACACAGTGACAATGGAGGGAGACCAAACCATGCGCGTGAACGCCAACTTCAATGAACGTACCCTTATGCATTTTGAAGAGAACGATTGGGTCGCATCCCCGATGCCCGGAGTTGAGCGCAAAATGCTTGACCGAATTGGAGAAGAAGTAGCTCGCGCCACCACTATCGTCCGTTTTGCGCCTGGCAGCGCTTTCTCTGCCCACACGCATGACGGTGGCGAAGAATACCTCGTTCTTGACGGTACTTTTCAGGACGAAGACGGTGATTTTCCAACTGGTTCCTACGTGCGGAACCCGCCGACCTCGTCTCATACACCTGCAGCACAGGACGGCGCGACAATTCTGGTAAAGCTCCATCAATTCGATGCTAGCGACCGCGACCAGGTCCAGATCGACAGCGGCAAGGCAAGCTGGATTGAAGCAGCAGATGGTGTCTCCAGGTTGCCCCTTCACACAGATGTACGTGAAACTGTAGCGATGGAACACTGGGATGCAGGTACAGTGCGCTCTTTAGATGCCTCAGGCGGGCTTGAGGTCTTTGTGATTGATGGGAGCCTGAACGAGGGTGGCGATACCTTGTCCCGCTGGGATTGGTTACGCCTACCCGTCGGGGCGAGTTTCGAGGCGACCGCTGGCGCTAACGGGGTGCGAGTCTGGATCAAGACCGGCCACCTTAGTCACGTCGAAGAGAGCGCGGCATGAAGCGAAACGCAGAGATTGTCATCGTCGGCGCAGGGTTGTCCGGCCTAGCTTTGGCGCATGCGCAGAAGCTCGAAGGGCGCGACGTGCTTTTGCTAGAGGCGCGCGACCGCGTCGGCGGTCGCATTCTCTCACAGGGCGGCTATGACCTCGGCCCTGCTTGGATTTGGCCGCACAACCACCGCATGCTATCCCTCCTAGACAAGCTTGGGCTGCGAACATTTCCACAATACAGCGATGGACGATTGGCGTTCGAGGATGCTCAGGGAAATGTGCGTCGTGACTTCGATTTCGCCCCCATGGGTGACGCGCTTCGCGTTTCAGGCGGACTCGCTCAGATAACCGACGCCCTCGCCCAAAAGGTTGTTGATACGCTGTGCCTTGGCCACGAAGTTCGGCGTGTGATCGAAGAAGACGAATTCGTGACCTTGAGCGGAAACGGGTTTTCATTGCGCGCCGACTTCGTTGTTTTGGCGCTACCCCCGCGCCTCGCTGCACAGATGGGCGTGGTCGTTCCGGATGTTCCAACTTGGATGGCCGGACATGCCAAACTCGTTGCTGTTTACGACACCCCATTCTGGCGCGACGCGGGCCTGAATGGCGACGCAATCTCTCATCAAGGTCCGCTGGCTGAAATCCATGACGCGTCGCCTATGGACGGCACCCAGGGTGCTCTGTTCGGCTTTGCCATGCCCGGCACGGCCCGACAATCCGGGTTCGAAGCGCAAGCGGTGGCGCAACTGGTCCGCCTGTTTGGCCCCAAAGCAGCCGAGCCACGCGGCGTAATCGTCAAGGATTGGAGCGCCGACATGGCAACCGCCACGTCTGCCGACCTCAAGCCGCTTAGCTCCCATCCTATGTATAGCAAACTAACTCCTACTCGGCGGGTGATCTTTGCAGGAACTGAAACCGCACCGTCGCACGGTGGTTTCCTCGAAGGCGCTCTTGAAGCCATGGATGCAGCGCGGCAAGAATTGTCGAGGGTGATGGTATGACATCAGAAGAGAAAATCCTGGTCGCCGCCGAGGCGCGGGTCCGCACTGGCGGCTACAACGGCTTTTCGTTCCGAGACCTTGCGCGCGACACAGCGCTGACCAGCGCAGGCGTACATCATTACTTCCCGACCAAGGCCGATCTGGTCGCTCGACTGGCCAGAAATTACACGTCCCGTTTCCTAGACGCTTTGGATGAATGCCCGTCTCATGCGCGTGTCGCGCGCCTACGCGAGCTTTTCGCGGAAAGCTTGCGCCAGGACGGAAAGATGTGCCTTTGTGGGCTACTCGCAGCTGAAAGCGGAGGCCTGCCTGAACCGGTAACGGCGGCGGCAAAAATGTTCTTTGCAGCATTGGTCGATCGGCTTGTCAGCGCATTTCCGGACAGCGACGATCCGCTTTCTGACGCACTAGCGGTGCTCGCGACGCTGGAAGGCGCTGCACTACTTGTGACTGTGCAGGGTGATCCGGACGTCTTCGAAAAAGCAACGTCCGATTTGGGCTCAAAGCCGTCATCCGACGGCATTAGCGATTAGACCAGTTTGTGGTTGCGAGCGATCATAGGGGCCGCTCTCAGGATTGGTCCGACATCGGCCCTCCCAGTACTATTCAACGAGTTTTCAAGCTTGACTCTGAGGTTCTACCGTCGCCTGACCCTCTCGCGATTGCGCTCCCGACGTACGATGTTGATCTGATGATCGCGACCAAGCGCGCGGTAGAATCCCAGTCCCTTGGACCAGTTCAGAAGATGGGAAAAGCTGTCGAGTTGATCGTCGTTGCGTCCGCGTGGAATGGACTGAAGCTCCCGTTTGGGTGCTGTCAGACGAATTCGAACCAGTCTCAGTTTGCCACGAAAACCACGAACCTATCCGGAACAAAGTTGACACCACTCGGCAAGAACGACGCTGCGTATCAGCTTGAAGGTATCTCTGCTGGCGAGCGATCTTTCCTGGTTGAAGTGGTTGTAGACAGAGGAATGGACGGACGCGAATTTCTGCAAACTTCGCATGAGCCTGAACCGCTGCATCGCGCGTTCGCGTCGTCGAAACGGCAGGTGCGAGTTCTCGACGCGGTTATTAAGCCACCTGCCCGTCCTTTGTTTTTCGGTAGCGCCAAGTTCTCTGAGAGCAGCCCGATACGATGCGAAGCGATCCGTGACGAGTTTTTCCGCTTTACCGTGTCGCTTCTCCAACTTCTTGAGGAATTTCAGTGCTGCAGCTTTGTTTCGACGTTTGGTAACAACGGCTTCCAGCACCTAGCCTTCGTGATCAACAGCCCGCCAAAGATAATGCCGCTTACCATTCACCTTCACGAAAACCTCGTCGACGTGCCACTTTCATTTGGAGAAGGCGCGCAGCTGCTGCACACGATTCCGTCTGATCTCAGCGGCAAACATCGGGCCGAACCTGTTCCACCAATACCGGACAGTTTCGTGGCTCACATCGACGCCTCGCTCGTGCAGCAGATCTTCGACATTCCGAAGCGCGAGCGGGAAACGGATGTACAGCATCACTGCTAGGCGGATGATCTCGGGGCTGGTTTTAAGGTACTTTAATGGCGGCTGTTTAATCATGCGCGAAGGCTACGAGAGTACCCTGCCCCGCTCAACCAAGGCACTTCTGACAAGACCTCTCGACAAAGGCTGGTATAGTCTTTTGCTATACCGTGTTTTTCGTAGTTTGCCTCAATACCACGCGCGTTGAAGTTCGCGTGTATTTTGCTGGCGTGGCACCATCCTGCAACCACAGCAAAACAGTGTCCGCAACTTGTTCTCCAAACTCAGAGACGCCGCAGTGTACGGTAGACAAAGCTGGCCAGCATTCTGATGCTTCCTTGATGTCGTCGAAACCGACAATCTGAAACTCCGTACCAATCTTTATCTGAGTTTCATGGCAGGCATTAATCATCCCAAAAGCAACAAGATCATTGAAACAGACTGCGGCATCGCACGCAGGATGCTCTTTGAAGAGGTTGACCGTTGCTTCATGTCCAAATGATCGGCTGGATTCCCCTGTTTTTACAATAGGCTGCAAGTGGTTGTCTTTTATCGCACTGATATAACCGGACAGTCTTTCCTGAGTGACTTCGGCACCATCCAGACCACCGACAAAGGCGATGTTCCGCGCGCCCGTTTCGATCAGGTACTGCGTTGCCGCGCGTCCACCCTCTGCGTAATCAGGGGCGATAAAGGGAAATCTGCCTGTTTCGCTTTCAACCTGTCGCAAGACTTGCATCAACGGAATGCCAGCTCGCTCTACCGCGGAGAGGGTGTTTGTGACATCGCCATAAGCAGGTGATAGGATCAAAGCAGAAACACCGTGCTCAAGCATCGCGCCCACCACCTGATCCTGAAGTTCGGGGGCTTCGTTTGTGTTCGCCAATACGACCGCATAGCCTCGGGACGCCAGCGCCATCTGTAACGAAGTCGCAAACTCAGTGAAAAACGGGTTGGTCAGGTCGTTTATCACCAAACCTATTAGCGCCGTTCCCGTGGATCGCAGATTTGCCGCCGATCGGTTATAGACATACCCGATCTCTTTCATCGCGGTATGGACGAGCTTGCGTGTCTCCGGCTTCACCTGCGGACTGCCCTGCAAAACAAGGCTTACCGTCGACTTGGAAACGCCCGCCGAGTTGGCGACATCTATGATCGTGGGTCTTCGCATTCAGGCTATTGTTCAACTCCATGCAAGCTGAGAAGCGTGGTCATCCGTGCTTTAGCCAGTTCAGGGTCTGAGAGTAAACCGGCCTGATCCGCCAATCTGAACACTTGCGCGTAGTGGCAGATGTCACGGCTGGATTGGAACCCACCCGGCATGATGAAATGGGACTGGGCTCCGTTCAGCCATGCCAGACAGGCAATCCCGGCTTTGTAGAACCGCGTCGGAGCCTTAAAAATCTCTCGACTGAGGGGAATAGTCGGTGCGAACAGCGCGTTGTAGCGATCCATGTCGCCCATAGCCAACGCCTCAAGCGCCTGGCTGGCGGCGGGGGCGATCGCAGCGAAAATGCCGAGCAGAGCGTGGGAAAAATGCGTTCCATCCCCGGCAATAAGATCGGCGTAGTTGAAATCGTCACCAGTGTAGAGGCGCACGCCGTCCGGCAACCGCGCGCGGAAGTTTTCTTCATATGCCTGATCCAGCAAGGATATTTTTATCCCATCAACCTTGGCGGGATTTTCGTTGATCAGGGACAGCACAAAGTCGCTGGCCGCGTCGATATCCGTGCTACCCCAATAGCCCGTCAATGCAGGATCGAACATGTCGCCCAGCCAGTGCAGGATTACAGGCTCCGCAGCCCCATCGATCAGCGCGCGGTATACATAATGGTAGGTGTCCGGACTTGCCTTGATCGATGGGAAAGCGCGTGACGCCATGAGGATCAATTGCCCTCCGCTGGCTTCGATCGCCTCGGCCTGATGCTCGTAGGCTGACAGGATTTCACCTGCTGTGTTCAACGCGCTTAGAGGCAGGTGATCAGTCCCTGCTCCACAAACCACCCGAGGCGACAACGGATGCGCCTGCGCAGCCTTCATTGTGCGCTGGATCAGCTCCAGCGCGGTCTCCCAATCGACGCCCATACCCCGTTGTGCGGTATCCATGGCTTCGGCCAGACCCAGCCCCTGATCCCAGAGTCCCTGACGAAATCGCAGGGTCGCTTCCCAATCAACTGCGGGACGCCCATCCCAGGGATTACGTTCCGCCAGCGGGTCTGAAACCACATGAGCCGCCGCAAAGGCCGTGCGCGTCAGAGGCACCTGCGGCTTGCGCGGTACTAACGGCGTTCCGGTCAGCGCATAGGGTTCTAGCTGCCCCTCAGGATTTGGCAAAATCAATTTCACTGTCTCAAACCTCCAAATCCAGAACCAGTATGCCGTCGATGCCACCCACCGCGTTCTCGACCAGTTGCGCGCCCAGCGCCTTGTGCGTTTCGTTGTTCTGATAGGCCTCTAGCGCGGCCCAATCGTCGAAGTCGATCACGAAACCATGCATGTATCCGCGTTCGATCTGCTCGGGGCTCTCACTGCGGCCCCCGGTAAACCCGCTGGCCCCGGGAAGGGCCTTTGACACGTTCTCGAGACCTTTGTAGATGGCTCCGATTGTCTCCTCGGTCACGTCGGCGCGGAATTTGGTCAGTACGATATGGCGGATCATTTTTAGAAACCCTGATCTTGTTTAATCATGTCGGAAGCTTTTTCTCCGATCATGATTGTAGGTGCATTGGTGTTCGATGAATTGACCGTCGGCATAATCGACGCATCCGCGACGCGAAGCCCTTCGATCCCATTGAACCGCAGGCGCGGGTCCAGAACGGCTTCAGCATCGCTGCCCATACGACAGGTACCAGCGCAGTGGTGCGATGTTTTGGAGTGTACACAGATAAAATCGAAATACTCCTGCTCGGTCCGCACGTCCGGACCCGGCAAACGTTCTGCCAAGATGTACGGCTTCAGCGCATCCTGAGCGAGGATGTTCTGCACCAGCTTCAGCCCCCGAATGGACATCTCGCGATCGTAGGGATCCGCCAGATAGTTGGGATCTATAAGCGGCATCATCGCGGGGTCTGAACTTTGCAACCGGACGGTTCCGCGTGATCTGGGTCGCAAAAAACAGGCGTTCAGTGTAACCCCACCGTTGGGCATCGCCTCGACCCCTGCCTCAATGCCGGTACCAAGCCCCAGATGCAACTGAAGATCCGGTGAACGCGCATCCGGGTCTGCGTACCAGAACCCACCCGTTTCGAACAGGCTGGACGCGACCGGTCCCTTGCGGGTGAAAAGGTATTGCAGGCCTGCAAAAGCTGAAAGGTGCAGCTTAGCGAAACGGTCGTAGGTGTGCGGGCCGGTCACTTCGCAGATGGAATACAAATCCAGATGGTCCTGCAAATTCGCGCCCACCTGCGGCTGATGAAAAACCGCGTCGATGCCAAGGCTGTCCAAATGATCCGTGGGGCCAATTCCCGACAGTTGCAACAAGCGCGGCGAACCGATGGCACCTGAGGACAGAATGACCTCTTTCGCGGCGGAGATCTTGTCCCCATTCATCATCTCGACACCAGTCGCCCTGCCTTTGTCCACCAAAATGCGGCGGACTTGTGCGCCGGTGCGCACGGTCAGGTTCGGGCGGCTGAGGTTCGGCGCGATAAACGCCATCGCAGCAGAGGATCGTCGCGCATTGCGCTGGGTCAGCTGATAGTACCCCGCGCCATCCTGTTTCGCCCCATTCACATCGCGTGTTTCGGGAATCCCCACTTCCCCTGCGGCCTTGATGTAGGCGTCGCAGATTGGCAAAGGTGCTGCGGGCATGGACACGCCCAGCGGTCCGCCCTTGCCGTGAAATTCGTCGTCGTAGGTGTCGTTGTCTTCGGACTTTTTGAAATAGGGCAGCACGTCGGCATAACTCCACCCCTCGCACCCCATCTGTCTCCAGTCATCGTAATCCTGAGCTGCACCCCGCGTGTAGATTTGCGCGTTGATTGCAGACCCTCCGCCGATCACCTTGGCCTGGGTGTAGTTGAAGACCTTGTTCTGCATGTGCTTTTGCGGAACCGTGGACCAGCCCCAGCTGCCGATACCCTTGGTCATCTTCGCGAACCCGGCTGGTAGGTGGAAGAGCGGGTGACGGTCGGTGGAGCCGGCCTCTAGCAACAGCACACGCGCTGACGGTTCTTCGGAAAGACGCGCAGCGATCACCGAGCCTGCCGAGCCGCCCCCAATGACAATGAAATCATATCCTTCAGACATTCTTATGTGCCCTGACTTACAGACGTGAAATCGACAAGCCGCCATCCACCGGGATGGCGGCGCCGTTCGCAAAGTGCATCTGCCCCTGAACCAGTGGGACGACAACGGACCCAATATCCGCGGGCTCACCCCAGCGTGCCGCGGGAACAAGACCGCCTTCGATACGGTCGGTGTACTTGTCGCGCACGCCCGCCGTCATCTCGGTCGCAATGATGCCCGGTCGCAGCTCAAAGACGCCGATGCCTTCGGGGGCCAAGCGTACTGCGAACAACTGAGCCATCATCGCTGCGGCTGCCTTGGACACGCAGTACTCGGCGCGTTCGATCGATACCATTGTAGCGCTGACAGAGGTGACAAAGGTGATCGAACGATAGGAATCTTGCGGCTGCTCCAACATGCGCCGGGCCACCTCTTGCGCCAGAAAAAACGCGCCACGCAGGTTGATATTCTGCACGAAGTCCCAGTTCTCGGGCTTCAGATCCAGCATGTCGCCGCGCACTGGCGCCCCAACCCCTGCGTTGTTTATCAACGCGGTGATCGGGCCCAAATCGGCTTCGATCTGATCCAGTAGCGCCGGAACGTGATCAATGTCGGACACGTCGTGCTGTACATAAATTGCGCTTGGGCCAAGCTCTGCCAAAGCCGCCTTAACGACTGGTTTGTCGGGCTCCGAGCGAGAGGCAATTGCGACCTTGTACCCCACCGCGATCAAGGCACGCGCCACCCCTAGTCCAATGCCCTGTTGTCCTCCGGTCACCAATGCTGTTCCGGTCATGCGGCGAACTCCGTTTCAATGATATGACGCCCCGAGCGGAGTGCGAGTGCGGCTATAGTAAGGGCCGGATTCACCGCCGCAGATGTCGGAAGAACTGACGCGTCGACGATGAACAGGTTCTTGTGGTCGTGACTGCGACAGAACGTGTCGACGACACTGCTTGCCGGGTCATTGCCCATCCGCGCAGTTCCGCATTGATGCGACGGAGTTCGCCGATCAAATGGTCGCGACAGTACCACCGGAAACCCGGCCTGCTTCAGATGCGCCTTTAGCCGCGCAACCAAGGCCTCGTGCGCAGCCCAATTCGAGCGTTTCCAATCCAGCTTGATCTGGTCACCTTCGACCGTCACCCGGCTTTCTGGGTTCGGCAGATCCTCGGACATAGCATAGAAATCAAAACTGCGATTTGCGATCAGTGCTGCAATTGGACCCGGTAGATGGGTTTGCGACGCAAGGATCGGCCCAGTGATCTTTCCCAACATCTGAACGTTGCCCAAAGGCAAGCCACCCTGTCCGTCGCTGTTGTAATAGTCGTTGAACATCAATGTCTTTTGATAGACCGCCCTGTTTCGGCGCAGCGGATGAAGGGCCAGCACCGCCGAACAATTGTGGTTCATGAAGTTCCGTCCGACCTGATCGGACCGATTGGCAAGACCGATTGGACAATTGTCGTTCGCGGATTGCAGCAACAGTACCGAGGACTGTACCGCACCTGCTGCAAGCACGATGACCGGCGCACGCAGGGTACCGTGGCCATCAACTTCGACACTTGTGACACGACCAATGGCATCAGCCTTCAATTTTCGGACACGCGCGTCAGTTAGCAGCTCGACATTCCCATGCTTCAATGCCTCGGCGAGGGCACAGGTTTCGGCGTCCATTTTGCCGCCGCATGTATTGGGAAACGCATCCCAAGTTGTTTGCCCAGCCCGCAACCAGGTTTCGATATCCACGCCCAAAGGCACTGAGGACGGCGTCAGGCCTGCGTGGCTTAGCCGGTTCCTCAGGTCTGCAATATCAACCTCATCCGGCACAGGTGGGTGCGGATAACCCCTACTGTGCGGCGGTTCGGTGGGGTCCTCTTTGGTGGTCCCACGTGCGTCGTAAAGCTGTTCCGCGGTGGTATAATCCGCCTCCAGCTCTTCATAGGGCATGGGCCAGCCGTGCGAATAGCCACCCATATGCTGACGCGGCTCAAAATCCTCTTTCCGATAGCGTATCAAAGCTGCGCCGTAGAACTTGGAATTTCCACCAACGCAGTAGTAGTTTCCGGGGTTGAAAGGTTTGCCTGCTCCATCCAGCCATGTTTCATCAGGGCGAAAGTGCCCATTGGCAAAGATCGCTTTTGGGTCTCGATCCTGAGGTGAGAGCTGCAACCGCTTGCCTCGTTCAAGGATCAGAATGCGACGACCGGACGGAGCCAACGCCGCAGCCAGTGTTGCCCCTCCGATACCCGACCCAATGATTATGACGTCAGCTCGATTCATGGAAGGATCCGCATCTCGCTTTCGGGATCAAAAGCCACGGCCTTTTCCATGTTCACTGCAAAGTTGAAATCCTGACCCGGTGCCACTTCGGCATCCGAACGCATCCGCGCGATCACATCTCGTCCGCCCAATTGCATCGAGACGAAGGTGTCCGATCCAGCGGGCTCCGTCACCACGATACGGTTGGCCATCTGCGCGATGTTCGACGACTTTCGATCCGCGCCATCCATATCGGTGATTGTCTCAGGGCGGATTCCCAACAAGATCTCGCGCCCATCCCATGCGGCCAAGTTGTCCTGGCTGAACGGAAGTTGCGCCATAGATCCGTCGTGAACGGCGACCTCTGCATGAGGGCGGCCATTCAAAACCGCAACCTTGGCCGGTACCACGTTCATCGCAGGCGAGCCCATGAATGTTGCAACGAAGATATTCGCGGGTGTGTCATAGATTTCCTGCGGCGTACCCAGCTGTTGGACATAACCGCCGTTCATTACGGCGATCCGGCTTGAAAGCGTCATCGCCTCGATCTGGTCATGCGTCACATAGACGATGGTGGTCCCGAGATTTTGATGCAGCTTCTTGATCTCGGTTCGCATGTCGACGCGAAGCTTGGCATCCAGGTTCGAGAGCGGTTCATCGAACAGAAATACATCAGGGTTCCGTACCAACGCGCGACCCATCGCAACCCGCTGGCGCTGACCGCCCGACAACTGACCGGGCTTACGATCCAGCAACTGCTCGATCTGCAAGAGCTTGGCAACTTCTTGCATCGCTTTGTCGCGTTCAGGCTTGGGCACACCATGCATCTCAAGTCCGAAAGTGATGTTCTGCCCGACCGTCATATTGGGATACAAAGCATAGCTTTGGAAAACCATGGCAATGTTGCGGTTGGACGGGTGCACCCCGTTCATCACCTGATCCTTGATGCGGATTTCGCCGCTGGTGATCTCTTCCAGCCCCGCGATCATGTTCAGCAGAGTGGATTTGCCACAGCCCGAGGGACCGACCAGAACCAGGAACTCTCCTTCCTGCACCGAGATGTCGACCTTGTGCAGAACCTCAACCGCCCCGTAGGATTTGGTCGCGTTGTCTATGTCTAGAAAACCCATGAGGTCTTATCCTTTCACCGAACCCGCCATCAGGCCGCGGACGAAGTATCGACCGGCCACGATGTAGACGAGCAGAGTTGGCATGGCCGCCAGAATGGCGCCTGCAAAATGAACGTTGTATTCTTTCACACCGGTTGATGACTGCACCAGATTGTTCAACGCCACCGTCATCGGTTGGCTGTTGGCATCGGCAAAGGACGCGCCGAACAGAAAGTCATTCCAAATGTTGGTGAACTGCCAGATGATCGAAACCACGGCGATCGGCCCGGAACTGGGCAGAAGAATGCGCCAGAAAATCTGGAAGAACCCGGCGCCATCAATCTGCGCCGCGCGGATCAGCTCGGTCGGGAACACAGCGTAGTAGTTACGGAAGTACAGCGTCGTAAAGCCAATCCCGTAGACAACGTGGACAAGTGCAAGACCCCAGGTGGTGCCTGCCAGCCCGATTATGCCCAACATCCGTGCCATCGGGATAAGAACAATCTGGAACGGGATGAAGCAGGCGAACAGCATCAGACCGAATAAGATGGTGTCGTACTTGAAGCGCCATTTGGTCAGCACATAGCCGTTCAACGCCCCAAGAATGGTCGAGACGATCACCGCCGGGACCACCATCTTGATCGAGTTCCAGAAGTAGGGCTTCAGCCCAGTCGGATCGACGCCGATCTGCGCCGAAGACCACGCCTTGAGCCACGGCTCAATCGTGAACACATGCGGCAGGTTCATCATGCCGCCGCCGGTGATCTCTTCCAATGGCTTCACCGAGTTCACCAGCATGACATAGAGCGGCAGCAGGTAGAACAGACCGAACAGAAGCAGCACCAGATAGATCAACGTGCGCGTAACGCGGCCCGTTCGGATTGCGGTATCCTGAGTAGCTTGAGACATCAGCGTTTCTCCCGCAATTCAGCGTAAAGATACGGGATCATGATCGCGGCAATGGTCATCAGCATAATCGTGGCCGAGGCCGCACCGATCCCCATCTGGTTTCGCGTGAACGTGTAAGAATACATGAAGGTCGCGGGTAGTTCTGTGGCGCGACCGGGGCCACCCCCGGTCAGGGCGATGACAAGGTCAAAGGTCTTGATCGCCAGGTGGCTGAGGATCACGAAGGCCGACAAGAAGGCTGGTCGTAGTTGCGGGATAATGATCCGGCGATAGAGGTTCCAGTTCGACGCGCCGTCCATCTGCGCAGCCCGCAGAATTTCATTGTCGATCCCACGCAGGCCAGCCAGGAACATTGCCATCACAAAGCCGCTCGTCTGCCAGACGGCTGCTAGAACAACTGTGTAGATGGCGTAATCACGGTTTTTTATCCAGTCGAACTCGAAGCTGGTCCAGCCCCATGTGTGCATCACGTTTTCCAACCCGATACCAGGGTCAAGGAACCACTTCCAGGCTGTACCGGTGACAATGAAGCTCAGAGCCATCGGATAGAGGTAGATGGGACGCAGCAGCCCTTCCCCTCGGATTTTCTGATCAAGGAAGATCGCCAGGCCCAGGCCGATACAGGTGCAGATCACGATATATAGGCTCGCGAAAATCCCCATATTGATCAACGAGGTTTCCCAATGGCTCAGCCGCCACAGTTTGTCGTAGTTTTCCCATCCGACCCATCCAAAGGACGGCAGGATGCGACTGTCGGTGAATGACAGGTAGACCGAAAACAGAATGAACCCGTAGACAAAGACCAGCATCATCGCCAGCGACGGTGACAGGACCAGCTTGGGTATCCAGTTCTGAAGGCGTGTCTTAAAATCCGCGTCGGCTGAAGCAGCCATGGCGCGCCCTCCTCGTTCGTGTCGTGTTAGATCGGAGCTTTTGCGCCCGTTTGGTGACAGGGCGGCCAGACCGCCGCCCCATCGGGAGGATCAATTGTGGATCACTTGGCGATCGAAACGGCGTCAACCAGTTCGGTCACGGCATCTTCGCTGCCGTACTCGCCGTTAAAGTGGGCGGTCACCACGTCATAGACGGCGTTCTTGACTGACGCGGGCGCGGCATGTCCGTGTGCCATCGAGCCGAACAGGTTGCCTGACGAAGCCGCGGCGGCCAAATCTTTCATGCCCTGCTGACCACACGCATCCAGATCGCTTCCATCCACGTCAGTACGAGCCGGGACAGAGCCCTTCACCTTGTTAAAGGCAATCTGGAAGGATGGCGACAGGATCGCGCTGGCCAGCGCGGCTTGCTCGGCCGATACCGTACCGCCCTGATCAAACATCATGAACTGGTCAGCGTTGAAGGTGACCTGATCCTGAGTACCCGGGAAGCGGAAGCACAAAAAGTCTTCGCCCGGCACTTTGCCCGCGTTTAGGAATTCGCCTTTGGCCCAATCACCCATCATTTGGAAGCCGGCTTCGCCGTTGATGACCATCGCTGTCGCCAGGTTCCAGTCACGACCCGAGAAGTTCTCATCCACGTTGTCGCGGATAAAGGCCATACGGTCGAACGCTTCTTTCATCGCGTCGCCACCCAGCGTTTCCTCGTCCAAGTCGATGAAAGCCGCTTTGTAGCCGTCAGGCCCCAGCGTCGACATCGCAATAGCATCGAACACGGTCGCGTCCTGCCATGCCTGACCACCATGCGCGATCGGGGTGACACCAGCGGCTTTCAACGCCTCAACTGCGGCGACGAATTCGTCCCAGTTGGTGGGCTGTGCAATGCCGTTGGCGTCCAGCACCGCCTTGTTAGCCCAGACCCAGTTGGTCGAATGCACGTTCACAGGGGCCGAGACCCATTTGCCGTCATACTTGGCGAAGGCTTTCAGCGCATCTGGGACGACGTCATCCCAACCTTCCTGGGCTGCCACTTCGTTCAGATCGGCCAGCGCGCCCTGATCGGCCCAGTCAAGAATGTCAAAGCCCAGAGCCTGAACGGCTGTTGGAGCGTTGCCTGCGGTGACGCGTGCGCGCAGAACGGTCATCGCCTGCTCACCACCGCCACCTGCAACAGGCATGTCGGTCCAGCCGATGCCCTGTCCAGAAAGGTCGTCCTTGAGAACGTTCAATGCTGCAGCCTCGCCGCCAGAAGTCCACCAATGCAGAACTTCCACGTCTTCAGCGTGCGCAAGGCTGGTCGTGCACAGTAGACCTGCCACAAACAGCGATTTTGTATTCAAAAATTTACGCATTCTTGTTTCCTCCCTTAATGCGTTATTCTCACTCGGGACCAATCTGGTGCCCGGTCTTAGTCGTGCGGAACCCATGGCGCCCGGCTGTTGCCGACGCGCATGACCACTGATTTCACTTCGAAGAATTCCTCGAACCCATATCGTCCGATTTCCCGCCCCTGCCCGGATTGTTTGACCCCACCGAAAGCGACCTCGGGGAACCCGTCCATCCAGGTATTGGTCCAGACCGTTCCCGCTTCTGCTCGGCGGGCAAACTCTAGGCAGGTGTGAACGTTTTCGCTCCAGACCCCTGCCGACAGACCGTAAGCGCTATCATTGGTGAGCGCGATGGCTTCGTCCAGTGTTTTGAAAGTCAAAACGGACAGAACCGGCCCGAATACCTCATCACGGGCAATGGGCATGTCGGACGAGACGTTGGAAATCACAGTCGGCTGATAAAACTGAGCACCGAGGCCTTCGACCTCCAGCGGCTCACCACCCAGATCGATAGTCGCACCGGACGCCCGCGCCTGTTTGACATAAGCGTCGATTTTTGAGTTGTGCTCCGGTGTTACAATAGCTCCGACTTGCGTTGTTGGGTCCAGTGGATCGCCGAATTTGACTTTGCGCGATAAGGCTACGACTCGCTCACGGAAATCGTCGGCGATATCTTCGTGCACAATGATACGACTGCTTGAATTGCAGCACTGGCCGACATTGAAATAAACACCGAACACAACGGCATCCGCCGCTGCATCCAGATCGGCATCAGGAAAGATGACCTGCGGGTTTTTGCCCCCAAGCTCCAGCGCAACTTTCTTAAGCGTGTCCGATGCAACTACGCTGATCGTCTTGCCCACGGCTGTCGAGCCGGTAAAGCTGACCATATCCACGCTGTCGTGGCCGGACATAGTGCGTCCGACGGGAACGCCGTAACCAAGCACGACATTACAGACACCTGCGGGTAAACCGGCTTCGACCAACAGCTCGGCAAGCATCAAGGTTGTCGACGGTGTCATCTCAGACGGCTTCACAACAACAGTGCAACCAGCGGCCAATGCAAAGGGGAGCTTCTGACTGAGGATCCAGAACGGGAAATTCCATGGCGTGATGATGGACACGACCCCAATGGGTTCCTTTAACACAACACCCATCATGTCTGCGCCGAGAGTGTTATGACTGTCGCCGTGCGTACTGCGCGCCAACGAGGCAGCATAACGCCAAAGGTCTGCGGCACCGCCTACCTCGCCCTTGGATTGGCTGATCGGCTTGCCACTCTCCAGCGTTTCGATCAGGGCGATGCGGTCGACGTTCTGCTCGATCAGTTCTGCAACTCTCAGAAGAACCGCTGCCCGTTCTTTGCCGGATGCGCGGCTCCAATAACCGGTGTCGAACACCTTGCGCGCCGCCTGGATCGCGGCCTCGGCTTCAGCCTCGCCACCTAAGGCCGAACGGCTGACGATGTGCCCGTGCGAGGGCGAGCGCCGTTCGAACGTCTCACCCGACGCGCTATTCTGCCACCTGCCATCGATGAGATGCCGACCTTCGAACAACGGCGGCAACTCGAACGGGATAGCAGGGTTGATGGTGATATCTTTCATATTGTCAAAGGCCCGAAAATGTGGGGTTACGTTTTTCAATGAACGCGGCAACGCCTTCTTCGCGGTCCGCTGAGGCGGCAATCGCTGCGCTACCAAGGGCTTCGACCACGGCATGAGTGTCTTCACCGACCGCTGCATGGATCATGTTTTTTGAGATTTCGGTGGCGCGAGGCGAAAGGTCGCTAAGTTCGGCGGTGATCTCAAGCGCGCGCGCCAGAACGTCGTCAGTCACCTCGGTCGCAAAGCCCAAGGCCACGGCGCGGTCAGCACCAATACGGCGCCCAAAAAGTGCCATCTCTTTCACCGCAGCTTCGGGGATCAGCCGGGTCAACCGCTGTGTCCCGGACCAGCCGGGTACAATCCCGACCCGAGCTTCAGGTAAAGCCAACGTGGACCGCGGGGTCATCAGGCGCAGATCGCAGCAACTGGCCAGCTCTAGCCCACCGCCGAACGCATGACCGTTGATCGCAGCAATTGTTGGCTTGCCGATCCGCGCCAGGCGGTCAAAGATGCGATGTCCATCACGGACCCAATGGCGCGCGAATTCGACGGGGCTCAGACCACCCCAAGCGCCAATATCGGCCCCACAACAGAACGCTTTTTCACCCGCGCCGGTCAGAACAAGCGCACGAATAGATACGTCACGCTCGACCTCTGTCAGGCCAGCTTCCAGCGCGTGCAGCATATCTACAGTTAGCGCATTGAGCTTGGCCTCGTTGTCCAAAGTCAGGACGGCGGTTGCACCCTCGATATGAATGCGCAGTTTGCTCAAAGTGTCATCCCCATCGGGCCAACTGCGAATAGCGACTTGGGCATCTGAACCGCGTTTTCCGCGACTTTGACGCGACCGCCTGAAGCTTCGACAATATCGCGCTGCGCCTCAATGCCGGGCATGATTTCCGTCGCGACCAGCCCCTGATCCGTCAGGCGAATAACGCAACGCTCGGTTACATAGAGCACATCCTGACCGGTTTCCCGGGCACGGCGGCCCGAGAATGTGACATGTTCGACCTGATCCACCATCTTGGTGAATTTTCCGGGGGCATTCACACGGATACCATCATCCGCCAGATCAATCTTGGCGCCAGCTTCGAACCAGCCCGAGAACACGATCTTTTTGGCCCGCGTGGTTATATCGACAAAACCGCCGCACCCTGCTGTCAAATAGGGTTTTTTACCAAGTTTGGAGACGTTCACGTTGCCTTCGACATCGACCTCGAGGAACGAGAGGAACGACATATCGAACCCGCCGCCCTGGAAATAGATGAATTGCTGTGGTGACGGCACATAGGCATGCGCGTTGGATGCGCACCCAAAGGCAAAGCCGGTTAGTGGGACACCACCGACGGCCCCCTGTTCAATCGCCCATGTTACCGCCTGAGGATGGCCCTCCTCCAACAAGACACGCGGAACCATTGCGCTGATCCCAAAGCCCAAGTTGGCGCTCATGCCGCGGCGCAGTTCTTGGGCAGCCCGTCGTGCGATGACCTTCTCGACACCGTGCTCGGCCAGCGAAAAACTGTCCCAAGGGCGCATAATTTGGCCAGAGATCGCCGGGTCATAGGGCGTCTCTGTCGTTTGCATCTGCTCTGGGTCTTCAACGATCAGATCGACAAGGTGCCCCGGCACGCGCACGTCATGGGGGCGCAAGCTACCTGCAGCAGTCACACGTTGAACCTGTGCGATCACGAGCCCACCGTGGTTGCGCACGCAAATCGCTTGCTCCAATCCGCCCAGATAGGCACCTTCATGTTCATAGGTCAGGTTGCCAAACTCATCCGCCGTGGTTGCGCGCAAAACGCAAACGTTCGGGTTGATATTTGGGAAGTGCAACCAAGTCTGACCGTCGAATTCCTTGCGATTAACGATGGGAGCCGTCGCACCACGCTCGTTCATCGCGCATCCTTCGCGAACAGGATCCACGAAAGTCTCAAGCCCGACCTGCGTCAGAACACCAGGTCGATGCGCTGCGGCTTCGCGATGCATATCGAACAGAATTCCCGATGGCACGTTGTATGCAGCCACTCGATCTTCGACGATCATTTTCCAGATTTTCGGCATTTCAAGGCTGGAAGGGCCCGACGGGTATGATCCGGCGAGAACGCGACTTAGCAGTCCATCCTGCGCCAGATAGTCCATGCCCTTTACGCCATACATATCCCCTGCAGCAATAGGGTGCAGCGTTGTAATATTGCGCGGATGCCCTTCAGTGCGATACCGCTCTCCAATCGCCTTTAGAACAAGGTCAGGGCAACCCAGAGCCGAAGACGATGACACAGAGACGACCGCATTGTCCGGGATGCGAGAAACGGCCTCGGAAACAGAAACCAGCTTGGTCATCAGAAACCACCATAATCTACATTGATACGCCGACCCGAGGCTGCGGCTTCTCGCACACAAAGCGCCACGGACAACGATTTCACGCCATCGGGCCCGTCAGCCGCCGGGCGACCTTTGCCGATGGTCGCGGCGACAAATTCTGATACGCCCTGAACGTAGAGCGAATGATCCGAAAACGGGATCTCTTCGCTTCCGGCTTCAGTCACCAGATTGATCGACCCAACCGGTCGCTGCGTCATGACGCCATGCCCAAAAATCGAACCCTTGGTTCCGTGAACTTGCAGGTCCGACCCGGCAAACGGGTGCGTAAAACTTTCATGTGTCATGACCATTGCGCCCGAGGGCATCGTCCAGACAGACATGCAGGAGTCTTCGACGCCCTGCCCCATCCCGGAACTGGCCATTTGCGCGACGACAGACACCGGGTCTTCATTGAGCAGGAAGCGAGTGACATCTGCATCATGAACAACTATGTCGGGGATCACGCCGCCACCAGCATCCGCAGAGTTTATACGCCACCCCTGCAAGTTACCCGGCAGATGCACTGCGTGATGGATTCTTAGCGAGAGAATGTCTCCGACGCGCCCGGCTGCAATTAGGTCACGAATTGCGCGATGGCTGCCAGAGCAACGCAGGTGATGATTGGTTCCAAATGTCACGCCAGCCGTGTCGGCCGCACGCACCATCTCGATAGCTTCCGCTTGCGTCATCCCAAGCGGCTTTTCACACAGTACATGCTTACCAGCCGAAATGGCTGCCATTGCCTGGCCGTGGTGTTTCTCATTGGTTGAGGAAATATAAACAGCCTGAACATTCTCGTCAGCAAATGCAGCGTCCAAGTCTGTGGTCGCATTGGGAATACCGTGTTCATTGGCCCAGGTTTGCACCCGGTCAGGCGAATTGCTGACGACCCAGGTCACTTCGTTGCTTGTCTGATGACGCACCGCGCCCAGCATGTGTTGTGAAGCTATCGTACTCGCTCCGACAAAAGCCCAGTTCATCTGATTTTCCCGAATTTGGAACGTTCCAATTTTCTAGTGGAACGTTCCAAGTATGACAAGAAAAAACTCTTAACGCGCTTTAAAGGTAAGAAAACATGGCTAAAACCACGAAGCTGGACACCTCATCAAAAAGCAATCACAGGGAATCGAAGAGATTCATAGCGTGTCGGCTCTCCAACTGAGTCGCAGAAATTCGCCGTGTGCCACTTGCATCATTGCGTCAGAGCGTCTCCTTCCACCGTCACCCTGTGCATAAGGCGTCGAAACCCATGGTAATCGTTGATCGCTTTGTGGCAGGTCGCTCTGTTGTCCCAAATGGCGATATCCCCTTTCTGCCAACGCAGGCGGCATTGGAATTCGGGCTGCTTGCAATGATCATAAATCATAGCCAGCACCGCGGCAGACTCATCCGCGCTCAAGCCTTTTATTTCGGTCGTGAACACAAGATTGACGAACAAACCTCGCCGACCGCTGAGAGGATGCGTGATGACAACGGGGTGCAAAGCGTCTTGCATGGCAGCTTCGGCGTTACCCAATGAGCCCGACGTACGCAGCGAAGCTGCTGAGGCGCTGCGCGCTCTGATCGACAAGGTGGTGCTGACACCGTCTGAAGATGGATATGACATTGATCTGCATGGAGATCTTGCCGGCATTCTCGCCTTAGCGTCTGGTAAAAAAGCAAAAACCGCCCATACCGACATAGCCGAGGCGGTTTCGCAAGTATCGCTGGTTGCGGGGAGAGGATTTGAACCTCTGACCTTCAGGTTATGAGCCTGACGAGCTACCGGACTGCTCCACCCCGCGACGCTTTGGTGGGCCTATCGCCTATTCGGCTACTTGAGGCCAGGTATTATTTTAATCGTATTAGAGAGATTGTTGGGTTTTTACTAGGTTTGGCGGTGACCTACTCTCC